>JAICMC010000040.1 GCA_025929465.1 Nostocoides sp. | reverse complement strand
GTCCTCCAGCGCCCTGGAGGAGGACGGCACCCGCGCGTCCGGCATACCGGTCACCCCTCCATCATGTCGTGCCCCGCTTGAACCACCGGAAGGTCCGCAGGCAGAGCACCAGCCCGAGGACGGCCCACGCGACGAGCACGAGCGCGGTGCGACCGGCCTCCCACCGGCCGGCCATCTCCAGGGTCTGCCAGGAGTCCGGGTAGAACACCGACCGCATGCCCTGGGCGATCCACTTGAGCGGGAACAGCGAGGCCACCTGTTGCAGCCACGACGGGATCTGGCTGAACTGGAAGTAGACGCCGGAGATGAACTGGAGGACCAGCATCGGACCGACGACGACCGCGGTCACCGACCTGGCCGAGGCGACCGAGGAGTAGGCGATCCCGAGGACGACCCCGCCGAACACCCCGAGGACGAAGACCTCCAGGAAGGTCAGCCATGCCGAGGCCGCCGTGGGCAGCTCGACCCCGAAGGCGAGGCGCGCCACGAGCAGGAGCAGGACCATCTGGGCCAGCGAGGAGATGGCGACCAGCCCGACCTTGCCCAGGAAGTAGGCGGCCGGCGGCATCGGCGTGCTGCGCAGCCGTTTGAGGGTGCCGTCGTCCCGCTCGGTCGCCACCGACATCGCCATCGTCTGGAAGCTGGTCAGCAGCACGCCGGCCGAGATCATGCCGGGCAGGAACAGCCTGGCCGCGTTGATGTGGTCCGCATGGTTGGTCGCGTCGCCGGTGATGGTCGACCCGAAGATCACCGAGAACAACGTGAGCATGACGATCGGGAAGAGGAAGGAGAAGAACACGGCCTCCTTCTCGCGGGCGTACATCTTCAGCTCCAGCAGCGTCCGGTCCCAGCCGAGCACGAGGGAGGCGGTCATCCGACGCTCACCTCCGGCTGGTCCTCGGAGGCCAGGTGAGGGGCGATGAGGGCCAGGTAGGTGTCCTCGAGCGAGGGCCGGGTGACGAGCAGGCCGGGGACCTCGCCGCCGAGCCGCTCCGCGAGCCGGCCCACCTCCGCCGTGGGCCAGGAGGTCCGGAGGGTATGCCGGATGCCTGCCTCCTCCCAGGTCACCGACGCGTCCTGGTTGTCGCGTCCGCCCAGGTCGGCCGGGGTGTCGAGGGCGAGCAGCCGCCCCGCGGCGATCACGCCGACCCGGTCGGCGAGACGCTCGGCCTCGTCGAGGTAGTGCGTCGTGAGCAGGATCGTCGTGCCCTGTCCCTTGAGCCGCTCGATCAGCCCCCAGAACTCGCGCCGCGCCTCGGGGTCGAAGCCCGTCGTCGGCTCGTCGAGGAACAGCAGCTCGGGACGCCCGATGATCCCCAGCGCCACGTCCAGACGGCGGCGCTGACCACCGGAGAGGCCGGCGATCCGGTCGTCGGCCTTGTCCGGCAGCCCGACGGCCGCGACCACCTCGTCCACGGTCAGGGGGTCGGCGAAGACCTTGGCGGTGCTCGCCAGCACCTCGCGAGGGGTCAGCAGGTCCAGGCCACCGGTCGTCTGCAGGACGATCCCGATCCGCTCGCGCCAGGCCAGCCCGGCCTTCCCGGGGTCGTCGCCGAGGACCAGGACCTCGCCGTCGTCCCTCGTCCGGAAGCCTTCGAGGATCTCCACCGTCGTCGTCTTGCCTGCGCCGTTGGGCCCGAGGAACGCGAAGACCTCCCCCGCGTGGATGTCCAGATCGAGCCCGTCGACTGCCTGCTTGCTCCCGTACCGCTTGCGCAGCCCGCGGATCGTGATCACGTCGTCCATGCCACCCAGCATCGCGGCATACCTCCGCGGCCGGGACCACCGATCGGTGGACATCGAGCGATCCGGCGGTCCCAGCGGCAGGTATGCCTGTTCAGGTCGCCGGACGGATGTTCTGGTTGACGTGGAACACGTTGGAGGGGTCGTACTCCGCCTTGACCCGCGCGAGTCGCGCATAGTTGTCGCGGTAGGTGGCCTGGACGCGCTCCTGGCCCTCGTCCATCATGAAGTTCACGTAGCCGCCACCGGCGGAGTGCGGGTGGGTGGCGTCAGAGTAGTCGATGGCCCACTTCTTGATGGCGTCGGCGTTCGCGGGGTCGGGGTCTGCCCCGAGGACCACCTGCGAGTAGGTGACGTCGCGGTAGGCCCACGCGGTGGCGTCGCTCGGCACGCGGTTCACGGCTCCGTCCACCGGGTAGAGGTGCATGGTGGAGAGCATGGTCGGCATCTGCTCGGCGAAGTGGGCGTGCGCGTCGACGGCCGCGTCGGGGATGGCGCCGAAGAAGTCACCGCGCCAGTAGGACTGCAGCCCGGGCGGGTAGAGCGGGTCGAAGGACGACTGAAGGGCGGGGTAGGGGGCCTGGCCGATCCCGTCGAAGGCCGGCTGCATGGCCCGGACCGGCGCCAGGGCTTCGTCGGCGTCGGCCGGGTCGCCCAGATAGCACCAGACGACCGCACAGGCCTTGTGCAGGTGGAAGGCCTCGGGGAAGGCGTCGGCCGGCGGCACGGTCATGATCGCGAAGAAGCCGTAGAGGTCGTCGTCCTGAGCAGGCAGGAAGTCCCGGTACCACGACAGCACGTTCTTCGTCTCGGACACCGGCCAGGCGGTGGGACCGCAGATCACGTTGCGCACCGGGTGCAGGCGATAGGTGAACGACGTGACGACGCCGAAGTTGCCTCCACCGCCGCGCAGCGCCCAGAACAGGTCCGGGTGTGCCGACTCCGACGCCGTGACCACTCGGCCGTCGGCCAGCACGACCTCGGCCTCGACCAGGTTGTCGATCGTCAGGCCGTACTTGCGGGACAGGTAGCCGTGCCCACCCCCGAGGGTGAGCCCACCGACCCCGGTGGTGGAGATGATGCCCGCCGGCGTGGCGAGGCCGTGCGCGTGGGTCGCGGTGTCGACCGTGCCCCACGTGGCACCTCCCTGCACCCGCGCCGTGCGTCGGTCCGGATCCACCTCGACCGACTGCATCGGTGACAGGTCGATGACGATGCCGCCGTCGGCGGTACCGAACCCGGGTGCGCTGTGCCCGCCTCCGCGGACGACGACCGGAGCTCCAGCTGCCCGTCCCCACTCCAGCGCCTGTTGGACGTCACTCACGCACGTGCAGCGCGCAACCAGATCCGGGCGCCTGTCGATCATCGCGTTGAACACTGCTCGCGCCTGGTCGTATCCGGGGTCACTCGCTCCGATGAGCTCGCCGCTGAGTCGTCCTCGTAGCTCGACCGCGTTCTCGGTCAGACTGGTCATCTGCTCCTCCTCGGGATGGCTGTGGGTGCTCACCCAAGGTAGGACGGTGACGGTGCCCGGCACATGACCAGATCTGACTCTGTTGTGGGGGCGGCGCAGTAGTCAGAACTGACCGGTCGGTGCCCTGGCCGGCCCGGGGGCAGCCTCAGCCGGGTCCGTGCTGGGTGGCGTAGATGGCCGCCTGCGTGCGGTTCGCGGTCCCGGTCTTGACCAGGATGCTGCGCACGTGGTTGGCCGCGGTGTTGGCGCTGATGTGCAGCCGCGCGCCGATCTGCTGGTTGCTCAGCCCGGCCACCAGCAGGTCGAGCACGTCGACCTCGCGTTCGGTCAGCCCGTCGGGGCGCTCCCCGGGGGTGCCACCGGGAACCAGTGCCACCAGCGCGCGGGCCACCCGACGCTGACCGTTCGTCTCCGCCAGCGCCAGCGCCTCCCGGGCCAGTGCCTGCGCGCGCTCGCGGCGCCCGGTCGCGTCGGCGAGCAGGGCCAGCTGTCCCAGGGTCTCAGCAGTGTGCACCGACGAGCGCATCCGCCTGTCCATCTCGAGGGCCGCGTCGAGATGTCGTTCGGCCGTGGCGTCGTCGCCCAGCAGGGCGGCGACCCGGCCGAGGTACCGGTCCGCGCTACCGAAGGTCGCGACCATGGTGCCCGAGACGAGGTTCATCCCCTGGTAGGCCGCGAGGAGCGGCTGCAGGAGGCGAGCCGCCTCGACGTCGCGCAGGGCGAGCGCCGCTTCCGTGAGGAAGACCAGCTCCATCGGCCACTGAGCTTCGTGGCTGCGTCCGCTGAGGTCGCGGTCGAGCAGGTGGCGCAGCGCACGACGCATCCCCGTCTCCTGCCGGATCTCCGTGTAGAGGGCCAGCAGGCCGGGAACCCAGCGATCAGTGAACGACTCGGTCCCGTCGAGCAGGGCGCCGAACCTGTCCAACGCGCCGGTCTCGCGACGCACCATGAACATCTGCACCGAGTACGGCCCCTCAGCGACCTCGTCGCCGAACGTCTCGGTGTACTTCAGGGTCTCCTGGGCCCAGCGTTCCGCGCCCGCGAAGTCGCCGCGCAGGAAGGCGACGGCATGGGAGTGCCCGCAGAAGATGAACCGGTAGTACGGCAGACCCGTGTGCTCCACGGCGCTCCGGGCGTCCTCGATGGCCCCGTGAAGGTCGTCCGGCCTGCCGAGCACGTAGCTCGCCGTGGCGCGGAAGTTCAGCGCGGCCCCGAGGGTCTCGTAGTCCCGGGCGGCGCGCGACAGGCGCGAGATCTCGGCGCTGCGTTCCAGCTGCTGCTCGGCCAGGTCCGGTGTGATCCCGTGCCACAGGCTGGCGGTCAGGACGTGCGCCATCGTCTGGTCCTCCCCGAGCTGGCGGGCCACGTCGATGGCCCGGCTCCCGACCCGCTGGGCCTCCGACATCTCCCCGGCCAGCGCCAGGGCCCGTCCCAGGCTCCCGAGTGCCCGCACCCGCTGCGCATCGGAGGCGTCCAGCCTGCCTGTCCCCACCACGGCCGACAGCAGGTCAGCAGCCCGAGCCCCGTTGACGGCGGGCCGCCACGTGGCGTCCTCGTAACCCAACGCCGCGGCCAGCCGCACCTCGGGCCCGCCCGTGATGGCCAGCTCCTCGTAGATCGCCCGGGCTCGCGAGAAGCTGCAGGCCCGCACGTGGTCCGCTGCGGCAGCAAGGAGCAGCTGCGACCGCTCCTCCGGGTCGCATCCGGGCAGGGAGGCGGCGCGCTCGAACCACCCGGCGGCTTCCTCGAACGCCAAGCCCCTCTCCGCCAGCCGACCCGCCTCGCGCGTATGCCGCAGCGCCTGGTCGTGGAAGCCGAGGACCTGCGCTGCGAGGAAGTGATGGGCCAGCCGGGGTGCCAGCGCGTTCTGCTGGGGCAGCCGCTCGAGCGCCTCGCCAGCCCGCGCGTTCAGGGCAGCCAGCCGGGAGGGTGGGGTGCGATCTCGAACCGCCTGTCGGGCGAGTGCGTGTACGAAGCAGTACCGGGCACCGGACGACTCGACGGGCTCGACCAACCCGAGGGCCACCGCCGCGTCGACGAAGTCCATCGTCGTGGTGCGGTCGGTCTCGCTCGCCGCGACGAGGGTTGCCAGGTCGAACTCGTCGCCGAGCACGGCCGCCTGCTCGAGAACAAGGCGCAGCCGGTCCTCCAGGCGCGCGATCCGTTCGTGCAGACTGTCACTGATCGACGCGGGGACGCGCCGGGACGAGCGCAATGCCGACACCCCGCCGTCCTGCTGCAGGTCGGCCCACAGCTCGCGCAGGAAGAACGGGTTGCCGCCGGTACGGTCGCGCAGCAGCACGGCCGGCTCCCGTGCCGCGCGCTCGGTCAGCCCACCGTGCAGCACGAGGTACTCGGCCACCGCCTGGGTGTCCAGCCCGCCCAGGTCGAGCCGCCGCACCCCCTCGAGACGATGCAGCTCGGCCACCCGCATGGCCAGCTCCTCCGAGCGGTCCGGCAGACTCGTGCGCAGCGTCACCAACACCACCATGCGAGCATCGGCCGACGCCCGGATGACGTGCTCGAGCAGGGCCAGAGTGGGCAGCTGCGCCCAGTGCAGGTCCTCCAGCACCAGGGCGAGGGGGCGTTGCTCCGCCAGCCGGGCCAGCAACCCGGACACGGCCTCGAACAGGTCGTGCCGTTGCTCACCGCCGCCGGCGGCAAGCTCATCCAGGTCGGGCAGGTGCCGGACGACCTTGCTCGACAGCCGCCGCAGCTGGTCGCTGTGCGGGCCGAGCAGCGCATCCAGGCTCCCGGCCGGACAGCTCTCGAAGAGCTGGTCGAGCAGCTCGGCGAACGGCTGGTAGGGCACCCCGGCCTCCCGGGCCGACGTCCCGACGAGGACCGCGATGCCCTCGTCGTGCAGCGCGCCCGCCACCTCCGCCACCAGGCGGCTCTTGCCGGCACCCGGCTCTCCGCCGACGAAGACCAGCTGCCGGCGGCCGCGTTCGACCTGGGACCAGACCTCCTCCATCGTGGTGAGCTCGCGGCGCCGGCCGACGAGCGGGACGTCGCGGGCCGACGCGACGCGGGAGGGCAACGGCGGGAGGGGCCACGTCGGCATACGGCACTCCCCGGTCAGATCGGAACAGAGGCCCCGTCGGGCAGGACCCGCTCCGTCACTTCGACGATCTCGTCGGCGGGCAGGCCGGCTCGCTCAGCGGCGACCCGGATCGCCTCCGGCGACGCCGCCTCGTACAGGCAGTACGTCTTGCGCTTGTCCGCCGAGAGGAACGAGTACAGCCAGCGCACGTCCTCCTCGTCGTTGATCCGGTTGATGCCGTCGGACGCCGCAGCGACGCCCTCCAGCGCTTCCGCGTAGACCCGTTCGACCATGAAGATCGGCATGTCGCCTTCCTTGAGCGCGGAGGACCCAAACGCACCGTTGTCCGCGAGTCTACGTCGGTTTCACGCCATTTCTGCCCGTCACGCGAACCGAGCCCGCGCCTGCATCTGCGAGCTCGCCGAGCCGGCGTGATGGCGCCGACCCGGCCGCAGGCCGGTCAGCCCAGGGCGGCGATCTCGTCCTGGCTGGACGGGCGCAGCACGATCCGGGTCCACGAGCCGATGTAGATCCGGTCGTCGGCGTCGACCTCCCGCTTCTGTCCCGGCGGGATCGAGGAGCTCGGCAGGTCGCCCACCGCGTCGCCGATGTAGGTGCCGTTGGAGGAGTCGAGGTCCTCCACCCACCACCGGGTGCCGTCGGTGGTCAGCTGCGCGTGCCGCCGGCTCACGCCGTTGTCCACGCCGCAGTCGATGTCAGGGTGGATGCCGCGGCTGCCGGACTCCCGGCCGATGAGCAGGGAGGTGTTGCGCAGCGCCGAGACGACCGGTGGCCCCTGGCTGGGGAGCGGGTCCGGGCTGCCCTGGGCGGCGTACCAGGCGGGGTCGATCCAGAGCTCGGCCACCCACGGGGTGGCCCGGTCCCCGGAGTGGTTGCCCGGCCCGGCACCCGCCGGTGGTCCGTCGGTCGTCGTGGCCGGCGGGTCGTCGTCGGGGCGGGTCCCGCGCGGCAGGGTGCCGGTCGTGTGGTCGTAGCCGCAGACCTCGCAGAACAACGCGTCCGGAGCGTTGGGGGCCCCGCAGTTGAGGCACGGCCGGGCTGAGGCGTCGGCGGGGCCGGTGCCCGCGGGGGCGGCGCCCGCGGGGGCGGCGCCCGCGGGGGCGGCGCCGGCTGGCGGGGGACCTGCCGGGGTGGCGTCCGGCGTCAGCACGGGCAGCGCCGTCGCTGTCGCCTCGGCGTCCATCGTCGCGCCGCACGTGTCGCAGTAGTCGGTGGCCTCGGACTCGTGACCGCTCGGGCACCTCATGACCTGCGGACCCGGGTCGTCTTGGTCGAGGCGGTGTCCAGGGCCATCTCGTCGGCCCGCTCGACCGCCTTCTTGAGCTGGACCGTGCCGGTGTCGGCATCCTGGACGTCGACCACCTTGCGGAGCTTGGCGGTCGCCTCGTCGTTGCCCGTCTCGACGGCGAGCTGGACGGCGCGGCCGAGCTTGGTCGTCGCGGTCTCCTCGTCGCCGACGGCCTTGGCAGCCAGCCCCTCCTGGATGACCTGGGCCAGCTCGGCCTGGCCGGTGTAGTGGGCCACCTGCTGGTCGATGCGGGTGGTCAGCGCCGAGTCGTCGGACCACTTGGCCTTGACCAGACCCTGCGCCTTGACCTCGCCCCCCGCGAACACCTGCACGCGCGCAGCCAGCTGCTCCTGGCCGATCGCCTTGGCCGGCAACCGGATCGCGACGTGGTAGTCACGGGACTCATCGGACCAGGCGCCGGTCGGGTAACCCCCGGTGAGGTCGTTGACGATGGACCGGCGGCTGGTGAGGTCCTCGACGGTGGGCGACACCTGCTTGACGAAGACGACCTGCGAGCCCTGGGGAGCCCAGACCCGCAGCTCGGCGTCGGCCACCCCGCGGGACATGGCGGTGCGCATGATCGCCTCGAACTCGGCTCGCAGCTGGCCGGGACCGGGGATCAGGTCGACCGTGCCGAGCAGGGCCTGGGCGATCGGGCGGATCTCGGACACCTTCCAGTCGACGCCGATGCCGCGACAGTCGCACTGGTAGTAGCCGGTCGCACGGTCGATGGCCTGCTGGAGCACCCCGGGCCGTTCGTTGTTCTCGCCGTCGGTGAGCAGGATCGCGTGCCGCTGCTGCACCTGGGGTACCGACGCGAAGAGCGTCCCGGCGAGGTCGAGCCAGGTGCTGATCACCGTCCCGCCCGCTGCCCGCAGCTGCGCGACAGCCGCTGAGGCCTGTGCGCGGCTGGCCGGGCTCATCACGACCATTCCGGGCCCGCTCGACACCGGCGGGTAGACGAGGAAGGCCGCCCCGTTGCCCGACACGACGGAGAAGTACGTGCCGTCGACGATCTCGGCGAGGGCCGCTGTGGCCGCCTGTTTGGCCGCCTCCATCGACTCCACCCCCATCGACCCGGAGGTGTCGATGATGATGATCTCGCCGGCCGCTGCCGAGCCACCCTGCCCGGCCGTCCCCGCGCCCGCGCAGGTCACCGAGACGATCGCGTTGACGTCGGTGCCGCCGTCGGGGAGGAACTCGTTCTGGTAGACCGCCGCCGTGAACTCAGCCATGGACCTGCCTTTCGTCGTCCGTCGCATTCTCCCCCACCGGCATCGGGCCGACCCGGGCGAGTGCGACCGTGATGTTGTCATGGCCACCCTGCGCGATGGCCCACGCCACCAGGGCCGAGGCGAGCGGGAGCGGCTCGGTCGTGCCCGCCGCATCCACCTGGGCGCGGAGCGCCTCCGGCTCCGAGGCGTAGTTCCAGAGCCCGTCGGAGCAGACGAGCAGCCAGCCCGGCCGGTCCGCCGTCACCGTGGCGACCCGGGGCACCACGTCCGGACTGTCCGCGCCGAGCCACTTGGTGATGGCGTGCGCATGGGGCGAGGCCTCGGCCTCCTCCCGGGGGTGTCCGGCCGCGATGAGGGCCTGAGCCATCGAGTCGTCGGGCAGCAGCTGGCTGCCTTCGCCTTCGTCGGGCAGGAGGTAGGCGCGGGAGTCCCCGATGACCGCGCACCGGACCGTGGCTCCGTCGACGAGCCCGACCGCCATCGTGCACGACGCCGGGCGTGCGGAGGAGGGCTCGGTGTGGGCGATGACCGCAGTGTTGGCTGCCGCGGCAGCCGTCGTGAGGACCCTGGTCGCCACCGCGTCGGCGCTCGCCGCATCGCCCATGCCCTTGGGCAGCGGCGGGCGGAGCACCTCCAGGGCGGCCTGGACCGCCGCGAGGGACGCGACGTCCGACCCGTCGGAGTTGGAGACGCCGTCGCACACGACGAGGACCGCTCGTCCCCCCCGGTCGGGCTCGGCGAACAGCGCCATCGCGTCCTCGTTGCGGGCGTGCTTCACACCACGGTCACACACCCCGGCCACCCAAGCCGACGGTGCCTGCTCGAAGTGGTCGCGCTCGGAGGGCGCCTTGGACCCGCACACCGTGCAGTAGCCGTCGTCGCCCACCGGCGAGCCGCACTGGGCGCAGGCGCGCGGAGCCGGCACGGCTGGTGGCCCCGACGAGGCGGCGTCGCGGGCCGTCGGCCTGCTGATCGGGCTGAGGTCGTCCAGGTCGGAGCCGGCGCCCGCCCACGCCACCGGCGCCGGCACCCCGGAGACGCTCGCGCCGCAGGCCTCACAGAACTGCGCCCCGTCGGCCAGCTGCTCGCCGCAGGCCGGACAGGTCATCCGCTCGGCGTCGGTCATGTCCTGGTCCACGGGCGAACCGCGTTGGCCCGGTCGACGAGCGCGATCCGCTCCTCGCGGGTCCTGGCCTCACGGGCCAGCGACCGGTAGCTGCCCTCCAGTCCGGCGCGCAGGGTCGCCTCGCGGGCGGCATACGGGCCGATCGTGTCCGGCTGCGGCCCGGTCTCGGCGACGATCGCCAGCGCCTTCTCCAGGATCCGGGCGGTCAGTCCCTGGAGCTCGACGGTGTCCAGCCGGACGCCGTCGACGCTGGTGAGGGCCTCGTCGAGCCGGGCGAGGTCCCGGCCGGAGCCGTCGAGCAGCACGTCGGCCCGCAGCCGACGGGCCTCGCCGTAGCCGCGGCTCGTCGAGGGCACCAGGTCGAGTGCCCGGACCGCGCCCTCGGTGTCGCCGGCCGCCTCCCGGAGCCGGGCGATCCCGAACGCTGCCGGGGCGACGTAGGCGGCGTCGGTCTGGGCGCAGGTGCGGTACAACCCCTCGGCGACGTCGCCCTGACCGCCTGCCTCGCAGGCAACGGCGAGCGCCAGCTTGGGAGCCAGCTCGCCCGGGACCTGCTGGTAGACGGCGCTGAACGACGCCTGCGCGTCGGACCAGTCCGACGCCTGGAGCGAGGCCAGACCCTGCAGCCACAGCGCCCGCCAGTCCCACGGGTCGAGGCTGAGCAGCTGACGGGCCTGCTCCTTGGTGGCCTCGGCGTTGTGGGACAGCAGGTACTCGGTGCCGCGGGCGAGGAGGACCTCTGCCGTGGCCTCAGGCGCCTTGGCCAGGTCGGCGAGCCGCTCGTGCGGCTCCCCCGGGGCCAGGCTGACCAGCCAGGCGTGCTGCGGGTCGGTCGTGTCGGGGCGCAGCGACGGCAGCTGGTCCCAGTCGATCCGCGCCGTGGAGACCGCGGGGGTGGTGAAGCTGACCGACGCCGCCGAGGTGAGGCTGGTGCCCACCGTGCGGGCCGCGACGACCTCCCGCAGCACACCGAGGGCCTGGGAGCGCAGCTCCTCGGCGGACGCGAACCGGTCGGCGGGGTCGGTGGCGCAGCACTTGGCGACGAGCCAGTAGAACGAGTCGTGGTCATGGAACACCGGGGTCGTCACCGGGTCGGGCAGCGAGGACAGGTAGGTCGACTGGTAGCCGCGGAACTCCATCGTCAGGACGACGAGGGTGCGCCCGACCGTGTAGATGTCCGACGCCACCGAGGGTCCGGTCACGGCGATCTCGGGCGCCTGGTAGCCGACCGTCCCGTAGATGGCCGACTCCTCGTCATCGACCCGACGCACCCCACCGAGGTCGATCAGCTTGACCGCGTCGCCGACCTGGATGAGGTTGTCCGGCTTGAAGTCGCAGTAGACCAGGCCGAGGTCGTGGAGGTACTGGAACGCCGGGAGGATCTCCACGACGTAGGCGAGGGCCTGGTCCACCGGGAACGGGTCGTAGCTGCCGTCGTGGGCACGCATCCGCTCCTTGAGCAGCGCCTTGAGCGACTCCCCGCCGACGTACTCCATGACGATGTAGCCCGCCTCGTCGTGGGTGACGAAGTTGTAGATCTCCACGATGCTCGGGTGCTCGACCTGGGCGAGGAAGCGCTGCTCTGCGATGGCGGCGGCGAGCGCGTCCTTGTCGCCGGAGTTGAGCAGGCCCTTGAGGACGACCCACCGGTCGGAGACGTTGCGGTCGCGTGCCAGATAGATCCAGCCCAGCCCACCATGGGCGAGCGCGCCCGCGACGAGGTACTGGCCGGCCACGAGGTCGCCCGCCCTGAGCTTGGGCGTGAAGCTGTATGCCGTGCCGCACTTGGGGCAGAACCCCTCCGGCCGGCCCGGGTGGCCGTCGATCGAACGCCCTACCGGGGCACCGCAGTTCGCACAGCTGCGTCGGTCCTCGGGGACTGCGGGGTTGGTCTGCACGGCCTTGGCGGGGTCGACCGGTGGGGCCGGCGGGATGGTCGTGATCCCCGCTCCGAGGCGGGCGGCGCGGGTCCGGGTCGACCCGACCCGGCGGGTAGCCGTCGAGGCCGACCCGACCCGGCGCGAGCCGATCGCCGCCGACGGGATCCGGTGCGAGGTGGACGACGTCGAGGAGGCCCCGGCGACGCCGGCAGGAATGGGCCGGGCCGCCAGCGACGGTGTCCCTCCCGGTGTCCCGCACACGTTGCAGTAGCCGTCGACGATCCTCCCGGAGCAGCCCGCCTGCGCACAGCGGGTCCCGTCGACGGCCAGCGGCGGCTTGGACGGCGTGACCGGAACCCCGACCGGGGCGGGACCGGGTGCCTGGGTGGCGACGGTCGCCTGCTCGGTCGGGGGCATCCCGCAGACGTCGCAGTAGCCGTCGACGATCGACCCGGTGCACCCCGGCTGCTCGCAGCTCACGAGACGCTCCTCCTCCCGCGCGACACCGGCGCGGCCTGCCCCGCGAGGTCGACCCAGGCCAGGTAGGCCCCGACGAGGTGCTCCGTCACGGCCACCGGAGTCGGCCGCCGGTCCAAGGTCTGCTTCGCCTGCTGTTCCGCGCGCCGCACGTCGGGGTGGTCGGCAACGCCGAGGGCGTCGGCCTTGACCCGGGCGGCGGCCAGCCGGTCGACGACGGCGGACCGCGCGGCCAGCGCCGCGGCATACCGCTGCTCGGCGATGTCCATGGCCTGGCCGACCCGCGCCAGACGCAGGCCGTATGCCGCGAGCTCGCCGGGGTCGGTGGGCGCCACACCGAGGAGGGACACGTCGGGGACGGCGTTGCGCGGAGCGGGGACGACGGTGGCGACCGCCTCCGCGGCCAGGGCGCCGATGTGCGACTCGCGGGTGACCAGGTCGGCGCGGAGCCGCTCCAGCGCGGCGAGCTGGTCGCGTGCCTCGCGCCGCCGGACCCCGCCGACGATGAGGTCCCGCTCGGTGCGGGCCGCGTCGTTCTCCAGCGGGCCGAGCAGCCCGCCGACGTCGCCACCGCGCTCGAGCCGCAGGCCGACGTCGCCGACGCGGGCAGTGAGCGAGTCCAGCTGACGCTGCGCCGAGGGCCGGGTGGCCGTCGGTTCGAGGGCGACCTGGTCGCGGAGCCGGTCGAGCTGGGCCCGAAGCGAGCGGACCCGGCGGGCGCTCTCCTCGACCGCCGGCGCGAGCCCCAGCCGGGCGCGCAGCGCACCGGCCAGGGCGTCGGAGAGGCGGCACGCCTCGGGCACCGACACGGCCACCCCGGCTGCGGTCGCTGCCGCGGTGTCCAGCCGGCCCCAGATGAGCACCGCGATCCGGTCGAGGTCCCCGCCGTCGACCCGTCCGCCGGCGAACTGGTTGTCGAGCTGGTCGCGGCGGTCGGCGACCGACTTCCACAACGCCATCGAGAGGACGACGTCGCCGGACACCTCCTCCCGCCGCGGGGAGGTCAGGGCGGCGGCGTCGATGGCGTCCAGCTCGGCCCGGCGGCCGACGACCCACGCATCGAGGGCACCGAGGTAGGCCAGGACCTCGGCGGGCGTCGGACGCTGTGCCAGACCACCGGGAGCAGCAGGCGCGATGACGTCGGTCACGGCGCCACCCGTCCGTAGACCGGGGCCGGCTGTCCGGTGCCCTTGCCCAGGGTGGGGGCCAGCCAGGTGTCGTAGGACTTCTCCCACTCCCCCGAGGTGTGCTCGCGCTCCAGGACCGCGTTGACGAAGCGCACCATGTCGATGTCGTCGGCGGGGATGCCGACGCCGTAGGGCTCCTGGGTGAACGCCTTCTCCTTGAGCACGACGGCATACGGGTCCTGCGCGGCGAGCCCGGCCAGGATGGTGTCGTCACCGGTGATCGCCTCGGCCTGGCCCTGCTGCAGGTCGACGAGGCACTCGGTGTGCGTTGCCGCAGGAACGGGGATGGCCTTGGGCGCGAGCCGGATCAGGTTGGTCAGGCTGGTGCTGCCGGTCGGCGCGCAGACCTTCTTGCCGGCCAGCGAGGCCAGACCGGTGATCGGGGAGCCCTTGCGGATGAGGATCTTCTGGCCGGCGCGGTAGTACTCGGCGGAGAAGGCGATCGACTTCCAGCGGTCGCAGGTCATGGAGAAGGCGCGCACGACGACGTCGACCTGGTGCTGCTCCAGGACGCGCAGCCGGTCGGCCGTCGTGATCACGCGCAGCTCGACCTTGGCACCGGGGCCGAGGATGGCGTCGGCGATCTGCTGGACGACGTCGATGTCGAAGCCCTCGATCCGCCCGGTGAGCGGGTTGCGCGAGCCGAGCAGCCAGGTGTCGGCCGACACCCCGGCGATCAGCCGGCCCCGTGCCCTGATCTTGGCCATCGTCGACCCGGACGGCAGCGCGGTCGGCGCCGGGAGCGGACCGTCGGGGGCGTAGGACTGCAGGAAGTTGGTGCAGGACTGCGCGGTCGGGGGCGCGCCGGCTGTGGCACGGGCCGTCGGGGTGGACCTGGGCAGCGGGGTCGGCGACACCGACGTGCAGCCGGCCGCCCCGACGGCGACCGCCGCCGCGAGGACCGGTGCCCACACCCGGGTGAGCCTCATGCGTACTCCTCGATCCGGTCGGTGACTCCCCGCCAGGCAGCCCCGGCGGCCGCCATCCCCGCCACGAGGGCGAGCAGCAGCTCGGCGAGGAAGATCAGCCGGCCGCTGTCCAGGGTCGCTGTCGTCCGGGCGCCGGCG
Source organism: Nostocoides sp. (assembly GCA_025929465.1). Taxonomy (GTDB): domain Bacteria; phylum Actinomycetota; class Actinomycetes; order Actinomycetales; family Dermatophilaceae; genus Nostocoides. Next base: position 2,385 of record JAICMC010000040.1, on the reverse strand, counting down.
TCGTCGACGATCGTGCGCAGGGCGTCGTCGACCGCGTTGAAGGCGGCCGTGGAGCTGGTGGCGGACGTGCTCGTCGCCGCCGCCACGGCCTGGTCCCAGCTGCCCGCGTCGTCCAGGGCGACGATCTTGGCGTGCGCTGCGGCATACGTGCGCCACAGCCCCGAGACCGAGCCGAGGGAGTCTCCCGACGAGGTTGCCACGACGGTCGCCGCCGCCGCGTTCCAGTTCTTCTCGAAGGTCGCGCCGCTGCCTCGTGAGATGAGGCGCAGGGACTCGTTGGCCTTGGCGTCGTTGGCGGCGCTGCGCGCGGTCGCACCGTCCACGACGGTCGCGTAGGAGCCGCGCAGCAGCCGGCTGTCCTCCGAGCCCTGGCTGCCGGAGGCCAGCCCGGCCAGCACGATCATGACGACGGTGGCTCCGCCGGCGACGACGATCCCGAGGTTGAACCGACGCCGGAACCGCTGCGCGAGCCGCTGGTTGGCATAGACGAGGACGCCGAGCCCGAGCAGGCCGGGCAGGATGACGACGAACCACGGCAGCGGGGACATCGCATCGCGCGATCGCTGCTGGTTGGCCTCGACGAGGTTGTCGACGAGCGGCAGAGCGGTGCTGCGCAGTCTCGTGCTGGCCTGGTTGAGGTAGGCGGCACCGACCGGGAAGCCCTGTCGGTTGTTCGCCCGCGCGAGCTCCATCGCGGAGGCGTAGCTCAGGACCTCCTCGTTGAGCGCAGCGAGCGCGGCCCGGTCCGCCGGCTGGGCCTGCGCCGCGTCGGTCACCGTGCGTTCCACCTCGGCCAGCGCGCTGTCGTATGCCGCGCGCTGCTGGGCCGGTTCGAGCCCGCCGACGAGGAAGGCGTTGGTCGCGAGGGCATCGGCCCGGAGCAGGTCGACCTTGGTCGTCTGGACCCGGACGAGCTGGGCGGTGTCGGCCGCGGCAGCGCGCGCCCCCTCCCACGTCGAGAAGAGCATCAGCGTCGTGAGGGCCGCCGCGACGACGACCACCGAAGCGACGACCAGCCGGACCTGGGACAGCCAACCCGGCGTGTTCCGGACCGCCGGCTCCGCGGCCGCACCCGCCGTCGGCGCGGACCCGCCCGCGGCGGCCCCGGGTGAGCCGGGGACACCGGGTGGGCCGGGGGCAGCGGCGGCCCTGCCGGCAGCGGCGGGCGGGGGACCGGCATACGGCGTCGGCGCCGCGGCCCCGCTCGTCTGGCTCATGACTGCTCCTCCCCCGTTGGCTGCGGTCCAGTGTGCAGCACCGGCGCCGGCTCCTCGGCGCCCGGCTCCTCGACGCCCGGCTCCTGCGCCACCAGGTCCTCGCGTTCCAGGCGACGCAGCTGGGCCACCGTGGGGTCCTCGACGTCGCGCAGCCGCCAGGCCTGGTGACCGACCGCGGCCTCGAAGACGTTGCGCGCGTAGCGGCCGTTGCCGAACGAGGAGTCCCGGGCCACGGCGGCCAGCAGCTCGCGGAAGCGTGCCTCGACCTCGCCGGACACGTCGTAGTCGGCGTTGACCGCGATCCCGGTGAAGATGGCGACGAGCTCGTCGTCGCTGTAGTCGGCGAAGTCGATCGTCGTCCGGAAGCGACTGGCCAGTCCCGGGTTCTGGGCGATGAAGAACTGCATCGGGACCGGGTAGCCGGCGACGATGACCACGAGGTCGTCGCGCTTGTCCTCCATCTCCTTGACGAGGGTGTCGACGGCCTCGGTGCCGTACTGGTCGCCGGCGAGGGAGTACGCCTCATCGATGAACAGCACTCCCCCGACCGCGGAGGTGACCACCTCGACCGTCTTCATCGCGGTCTGGCCGAGGTAGCCGGCGACGAGCTCGGAGCGGTCCACCTCGACGAGCTGTCCCCGGGAGAGCAGGCCGAGGGCCCGGTAGATGCCGCCGACCAGCCGGGCGACCGTCGTCTTGCCGGTGCCGGGGTTGCCGGTGAAGACGAGGTGCCGGGTCAGGTCGGGTGTCTTCAGGCCCGCGGCGGCGCGTTTGGCCTCGATCCGCAGGACGGCGACCTGGCGGTGGATCTCGCCCTTGACCCCGGCCAGACCGGTGAGACCGTCGAGCTCGGCGAGCAGCTCCTCCAACGGCTTCTCCGGCTCCTTCTGCTCCTGCGCCGGCTCCGGCTCCTGCTCCTGGGCCTGCGACACCTGTGCCGGCTCCTGCTCGCTAGGCGACTTCGGCACGGCTGGCTCGCCGGGCGTTGCCGCGCGCGACCCCTGGCCCGAGGCCGGGCCGCCACCCGCGGCACCGGAGCTCGGCACCGACCCCGTGGGGGTGCCGAACGCCCCCGGCGCCCAGGGGTCGGCCGACGGGTCGAGGTCGAACGGTGAGCCGGGTCGCTCCGCACCGGCGGCCGGTCCCCGGCGCAGCTCGTCGGCGCGGG
>JAICMC010000146.1 GCA_025929465.1 Nostocoides sp. | reverse complement strand
CGGAGGTGACGATGGCGGCCAGGTCGGGCCCCAGCGCGCCGAGCGCCTCGGCCGCTCCGGGCAGGGCGTGGACGCCCTCGAGGTCGGCGACCTCGAGGTCCTCCAAGCGCCGGAACGAGGACTCGACCTCCCCCTCCGCGACGAGCTCGGTGATCGCGGACCGGGCCGGCATACCGTGGAAGCGGGCCAGCACCGCGCGGTCGATGCCGCGCTCGCCGGTCCACGTCGTCCAGGACCTCTCGACGGCTCCGATGGAGTCCACGAGGGTGCCGTCCAGGTCGAAGAGGACGGCAGCGAACGTCCGCTCGCCCAAGGGCCCGTCACATCGCTCGGTCATGGCGTGAGCCTAGGGTGGTCCCGATGGCTGAGCCGACCACGTCCGCGGGCCACCCCCGGCTGGCGGTGGTCTCCGCCGTCCTGCCACCGCTCGCGCTGATCGGCGGCTGGACCCTCGCCGCGGCACTCCAGCCCACCGGCTACAGCGCGACGCGGGACTCGATCAGTGCCCTCGCGGCGAGCGCGACACCGTACCGCTGGGTGATGACCACCGGACTGGTCCTCGTCGGGCTGGGGCACCTCGTGACGGCGTATGCCGTGCCTCGGGTGCGCAGCGCCGGACGGCTGGTCCTGGGTCTCGGTGGGCTGTCCGCGCTCCTCGTGGCGGCTCTGCCGCTGCCCAGCGCGAGCGACAGCTCGACCGCCCATGTCGTGGTGGCCACCGTGTCGTTCGTCGCGCTCGCCGTCTGGCCGCTCGCGGCCGGCGCCCATCCGGCGGGCCAGAATCCGACGCCTCCCGATCCGGCGGCCGCCGATCCGGCAGGCCAGGATCTGGCGGGCGCCGCGCGGTTGCCCTGGCCCCTTCGTCGCGGCGTCCGGCGGGCGGCCACCCTGGTGCTCGTCGCGCTCACCGCACTCCTCGGTGCGGCCGCCGTGGGCGGCTGGTCGCGGTTCGGTCTCGTCGAGCGGCTGGCCGCAGCCGGCCAGGCGCTGTGGCCGCTCGCCGTCGCCCTGGGGATGTGGTGGGCCGCGGGACGACCGTTCCCGTCCGCCCGGTGGCGGCGGGTGTTCCTCGTCGTCCCCCTCGTGGCGGCGGCCCTCCTCGGGGGCACGACGCTGACGACGGTGTGGCCGGCGACGGCCCAGACGAAGCACTACTCCGCGCAGGTCTCCTTCTCGCTCGACCCGCGCGACAACGGCGTGATCCGGGCCCGGACCGTGTTCGGCGACGTCCGGGTCGGCTTCGAGGGGCTGGCGCCGGGGATCGAGGTCAGCCCCAAGGTCAAGGCCAACATCACCGACGTCATCGCCAGCGGCTCGCCCGACCTGCGGTCGCTGCAGCCCAGCCAGCCCGAGCTGGACGCGGCCATCGCCTCGGCCGCTCGGTCACTGGTGTGGCGGTTCCTTCTCGGCGGGCTGCTGGGCGCCCTGCTCGTGGCTGCCTTCGAGGCGACCTTCGTGCCGTTGTGGCGACGTCGTGAACCTCCGGCCATCCGGCTGGGTCACCTTGTCGTCCCGGCTGCCGTCGGGTCGGTGCTCGCGGTCGCCCTCGTGGGTGCCGGTGTCCGGCTGACCTACTCGTCGGCGCGCCAGGTGAGCTTCGCGACCACGGGGCTGATCGGTGTCGTCGACCAGAACAAGGACCTCCTGTCCGGCGTCGAGGCCAGGGCCCAGCAGGTCACCCCCTACCTGCGCAACCTGCTGGCGCTCTCCGGGGCTCTGCAGGACAAGTACGCGCCCACGCCCACCGGCGGTGATCCTGCGCTGCGGCTGCTCCTCGTCTCCGACATCCACGACGGCAACTCGTACTCGCTCATGAAGACCATCGTCGAGGAGGAGAAGATCGACGCCGTCATCGACGCCGGCGACATCGTCACCTTCGGCCGGGCCGAGGAGCTCGACGCCGCCGACATACCGGCCGGGATCCAGTCCCTCGGCGTCCCCTACCTGTTCATCCGTGGCAACCATGACGCCGCCTCCGCTGGCGACCCTGCCATCCTCGACCGCCTCGCCAGGGTCCCCGACGTCATCCTGCTGCAACCGGATGCGACCACCTACACGCAGGTGACGATCAACGGCATACGGATCGCCGGGTTCAACGACCCGCGCTACTTCGGCGACAGCGGCAAGAACACCGCCGAGGCCCAGAAGCCCGCGACCGCGCAGTTCCGGGCGACCTTCGAGGGGCGCGACCGGCTCGACATCGCAGTCAGCCACGAGCCGTCCGCGGTCCGCGGCCTGAACGTCGCCGACCTGCTCGTCAACGGTCACATGCACGTCCCGGCGCTGGAGGGCAACCGGATCCAGATCGGCACCTTCACCGGCGGTGGGCCGTTCAGCCACTACCTGGAGAACACCGCCGGGGAGGAGCTGGTCGGTCAGCCCTCCGCCTTCGACATCGCCGCCTTCGGCGGCACCTGCCAGCTGCAGTCCCTCACCCGCTACACGTTCCACAACGTCATCGAGGGACGCCCGGTCTACGACGGGGTGTCGCTCGTCAACGGGGCGTCGATCGAGGCGGCTCCCGCCAAGGACGCGCCCGAGCGGGCCTGCGGGCCCGGCACCGGTCGGCAGGTCGACGAGGTCCCGGCAGTCCCTAGGTCATCGTCGCCAGGCCCGTCTTCGACCCCGACCGGCGCCTCGGCGACCGGCCCATCTTCGAGCACGCTGCCGACCGACTGACCGCGCGGCGACCCGACCGGTCAGCCTGCTGGGCTCGACCCGTCACCGACGCGGAGGACGCGCGGTGCCGGCGGCCGCCGACCCGTTGGCCATCAACCTGCGGCTGCGGGCCTTGCGACGCTGCTCGCCGACGAGGACGACCAGACCGAACGCGGCGAGGAAGACCAGGCAGATGACCAGACCGAGCTGCGCGGCTCCGAAGGCGGCGGTGCGGGTCACGACGAGGGCAGTCACCCCGCGAGGATGCTCCCGAACCCTGCGCGTTTCCTGACAAGCCGGGCCGCTCAGCCCAACAGGTCGGGGAACTGGTCGTCGCGCCACTCGGTGCCGTCGCCCTCGAGCGTGCCGTCGGCGAGCTCGCTCTCGCGGGCGCGCAGCTCGACGCGGCGGATCTTGCCGCTGATCGTCTTGGGCAGCTCGAAGAACTCGATCCGTCGCACCCGTTGCCACGCAGACAGGTGCGCGCGGGCATAGGCCAGGATCGACTCAGCCGTCGCCGCGTCGGGCTCGTGGCCCGGGACCAGGGCGATGTAGGCCTTGGGGACGGCGAGCCGGACCGGGTCCGGCGCCGGCACGACGGCAGCCTCGGCCACGGCCGGGTGCTCGATGAGGACCGACTCCAGCTCGAACGGGCTGATCTTGTAGTCGCTCGCCTTGAACACGTCGTCGGTGCGCCCGAGGTAGGTGATGTAACCCTCCTCGTCGCGTGTGGCGACGTCGCCGGTGTGGTAGAAACCGCCCGTCATCGCCGTGGCGTTGCGCTGTTCGTCGCCCTGGTAGCCGGTCATGAGCGGCACCGGGTGCGCTGAGAGGTCCAGCGCCAGCTCGCCCTCACCGACCCCCTCGACCACGACGTCGGTGAGCGGGTCGATGAGGACGACCGGCACACCCGGCAGTGGCCGCCCCATCGACCCGGGTTTCACCGCCGCGCCCGGCGGGTTGCCGACGGCCGCCGTCATCTCGGTCTGTCCGTACCCGTCGCGCAGGGTCAGCCCCCACGCGTCGTCCACCCGGGCGATGACCTCGGGGTTGAGCGGCTCACCCGCACCCACGACCTCGCGCAGCGACCCCGGACCTCCGGTCAGGTCGGCGTTGATGAGCATCCGCCACACGGTCGGCGGCGCACAGAAGCTCGTCACGTGGTTCTCCCGCAGCACGGACAGCAGCGCCGCCGCGTCGAAGCGCCGGTAGTTGTAGACGAAGATCGTCGCCTCGGCCATCCACGGCGCGAAGAAGCACGACCACGCGTGCTTGGCCCACCCCGGCGAGGAGATGTTGAGGTGGACGTCCCCGGGCTGCAGCCCCAGCCAGTACATCGTCGACAGGTGACCCAGCGGATAGGACTGCTGGGTGTGCTCCACGAGCTTGGGGCGGCTCGTGGTGCCCGAGGTGAAGTAGAGGAGCAGCGGGTCGGACGGAGCCGTCCCGGGGTGCTGGACGGGCGGGACGTCGGTGAGGTATGCCGCGCGCAGGTCGGCCCATCCGGGCTCGGCCGCGCCGATGCTCACCCTGGTGTACGAACCCGGCACCGAGGTGAACTTCGCCGCATCGGCGGGGTTGGCGATCACGTGCCGGGCCCCGCCGCGGCTGATCCGGTCGGCGAGGTCCGCAGGCCCCGCCGCGGTCGTCGTGGGCATGATGACCGCGCCGAGCTTGATCACGGCGAGCATCACGTCCCAGAGCTCGACCTGGTTGTTGAGCATGACGATGACCGGGTCACCGCGCCGGACACCCTGTTTGCCGAGCCAGGTCGCGACCCGGTCGGCCCGGGCCGCCATCGCGTCGAAGGTGACCGTCTCGCTCGTCCCGTCCTCCTCCACGACGACGAGGGCCGGGGTGTCGCTGCCACGGGCGATGGCGTCGAACCAGTCGACCGCCCAGTTGAACCGGTCCCCGAGGTCGGGCCAACGGAACGACGCTGCCGCTTCCTCGGGCCGGCCTCGCAGGTCGAGGAGGGAGTCTCGGGCGGCTCGGTAGGTGGCGGTGACAGCACTGTCGGTCATGGACCTACTGTGCCACCGCGCGCTCCGGCTCGGACGCCAGTCGCGAGACGGCATACGACGTCGACGGCTTGGCTCGGGCCAGCCCGCACGACAGCGGCATCGGCGGCTGCACGGTCGCGGTCACGGCATACCTCACCTCGCCCTGGGGAGAGGACACGACGACCTCCCACCGGTCCTGACCGCGGGGGGTCACCCGGCCGGCAGTGACCTCGCGTATGCCGCCCGGCCCGGTCTCCTGGTGGGCTGCCGCCAGCGCGGCCTGGACGTGCGCGGGATGGGCGCTCTGGCCCCGGACCAGCTCGCCGTGGACACGTCCGGCGAGGTGGTCCCGGACCACCCGCACGGCCTGGCCGGCCGGGACCCGCCCGTAGACGACACCGTCGGGCAGCACTGCGAAGGTGGGGGCGAAGCGGTGTCCGCCCAGGTGCGAGCACTCCCAGGTGGCCGTCTCCCAGACCTGGGCCAGGCTGCGGGCCATCGGTCGTCCGCCGATGGCGCAGCACTGGTCGCGGGTTCCGTGGGTGCAGACGAGCAGGGCCAGCTCGGCGGGCTGCTCGGCGCCGTCCAGCCCGGCGCCCAGGGCGTCGGCGGCCACCGTGAGGTCCTCCGGCCGGCGCCAGGACCCGACGACCTGGACACCCGCGACCGTGTCCACGGCCCACCAGCGACGCGGCCCGGCCTCGCCCCGTGCGCCGACCCGGCCCGGCCTGCGGACGAGCAGCACCGTGGCACCGTGCAGCTTCTCGGCGGCGGCCAGGACGTGGCGGGCGATGCCGTCCAGGGGCGGGGTGTCGAGCGGCTGGGGTTCCCAGCCCTGGGTCACCTCGACCATGAGCCACCGTCGCGCGACCGGGGCTGTCCCGGCGAGCGGTTCCTCGCGCACCAGCGACGCGGCGCTACACCTCACGCCGACCACTGTAGGCAACGTCGCTACTGTGACGGCATGGTGGCCACCGACCGACCTGAGCTCGACATCGTCCTGTTCGGGGCGACCGGCTTCGTCGGGCGGCTCACCGCCGACTACCTCGCCCGGCAGGCGCCGCCCGGGCTGCGGATCGGGCTGGCCGGGCGGTCCGAGACCCGGTTGCAGGCAGTCCGTCGTGAGCTCGGCGGGGCGGCGGGGTCCTGGCCGCTGCTCGTCGCCGACGCCACCGACGGATCGTCGATGACCGACCTGGCCGCGCGCACCAGGGTGGTCGTCACGACCGTCGGGCCGTATGCCGCATACGGGCTCCCGCTCGCCCTGGCCTGCGCGCGGGCCGGCACCCACTACGCCGACCTCACCGGCGAGGTGCTGTTCGTGCGGGAGAGCATCGACGCCGGCCACGCGGTGGCCGAGGCGTCGGGGGCCAAGATCGTGCACTCCTGCGGCTTCGACTCGGTCCCGTCCGACCTCGGCGTCCTCGCCCTCGCCGAGCAGGTCGCCGCCGACGACGAGGGCACCCTGGGCGAGACCACGCTCTACGTGCGGTCGATGCGTGGGGGCATCTCCGGCGGCACCATCGACTCGATGCGGCAGCAGACGATCGCCACCCGCGCGGACGCGGCAGCGCGACGGGTCGTCGGCGACGCCTACAGCCTCACCCCTGACCGGGGCGCCGAGCCGCCGTCGCGCAGCCGACGCACTGCCCGGCCCGGCGTCGTGGGTCTGCTCGACACGGTGGTCGCTTCGGTACCGGTGACCCGTGAGGACTCCGGCCGCTGGACGGCACCGTTCGTCATGGCCGGCCACAACACTCGAATCGTGAGACGCAGCAACGCGTTGAGTGGCTACCGCTACGGCCGGGACTTCCGCTACTCCGAGGTCACCGACTGCGGACGTGACCTCACCGCGCCGGTCAGGGCGGGGGCGCTCGGCGCCGGCCTCCTCGGGCTCTTCGTCGGGATGTCGTTCGGCCCCACCCGTGCAGTCCTGGACCGGGTGCTGCCCAAGCCCGGCGAGGGCCCGAGCCGGGCCAACCGTGACGCGGGCCGGTTCGTCCTCGACATCGAGACGACGACGACGACCGGCGCCCGCTACCGGACCCGCGTCGCCCTCGACAAGGACCCCGGCTACGGCGGCACCGCGGTCATGCTCGGTCAGGCCGGGCTGTGTCTCGCGGTGGACGAGCTGCCCCGGACCGCAGGCGTCCTCACGCCGGCGACGGCGATGGGCGACGCCCTCATCGACCGCCTCCGCGCGGCGGGCATGACGATCGAGACCGCCCGCCGCTAGCCCACCGCCGAGCCGCCGCCAGACCACCGCCGGCCCAGGGGGTGGGCGCTGGACGGAGAGGTGCGCGTCTCGGTCCTCGATACGGCACTCCCGGCATCCGGGCAGCCGGCCCTAGACTCCCGGCCCAAGGTCAAGAGTAT
>JAICMC010000160.1 GCA_025929465.1 Nostocoides sp. | reverse complement strand
GTGCCACGGCTTGCGGGTGGTGTCGGTGTTGGTCATGACGCTCCGTCCGGGGCTTGTCTGGTACCAGTAATATATTACATACCACTGTTGTCGGCAAGGTCGTCGTCGGCAAGGTCGTCGTCGGCAAGGTCGTCGTCGGCAAGGTCACCGTCGGCGAGGTCACTGTCGGCGAGCGCGCCGAGTGGAACGGGGAGCGCGACGAGCCGGGGGGTCGGCAGGTCGGCCCGCGGGTGCTGCTCCGGTGGCCTACGGCCCGGCGCTGCCGGCGGCCGGTCGGTGAGGGACCGCACCAGATCCCGGCAGGCGGGCTCGCACACCCGCCCCTGGCACCAACCCATCCCCGCGCGAGTCAGCTGCTTGACCTGCCGCACGTCCCGGGCGCCCTGTTCCACGACGGCACGGCGGACCGCCGCGTACGGCACCTCCTCGCACCGGCAGACGACCGTGGTGGGGGTGAGTGCGTCGGCCCAGCCCGCCGGGACGGGGTGCGCGAGGGCCATCGCGGCGGCGAACGCGCGGTGCCGGGTGCGGTCGACCCGGAGCCGGAGCAGTCGTGCCTCGGTCGACACCTCCCGACGGCCGAGGTCCTGCACGATCCGGTGCGCGGCCAGCTCGCCCTCGCGCAGGGCGAGCAGTGCCCCGCCGATGCCGGTCGTCTCCCCGGCGACGTAGATCCCCGGGACACTGGAGCGCTGCTCCTCGTCCACCTCCACGACGGGGCCGCTGCTCGACGGCCAGGTCCGGCAGCCCGCCGTCACCGCGAGGTCGACGATCGGCGAGAAGCCCCAGCCGACCCCCAGTGCATCGACCGCGATGGTCCGCTGCGTACCGGCCACCGGGGAGCCGTCCTCCACGTCGGCCACGGTGACCGACTGCAGCCGGCCCGAGCCGTGCGCCGCGACCACCATGGAGCGGGCGTGGACCGGGATGCGGTGCCGGGCCAGCCTCGCGGCATACCCGACGCCCTCCCAGACCTTCCCCGCGTTCTGGACGACGGCCGGGGCGTGGGTGACCCAGTCACGCGGGTCCGCGGCGTCGTGCACCCCCACGACGTGCGCGCCGTACCTGGCCAGGGCGGTGGCGACCGGCAGGAGGAACGGGCCGGTGCCCGCGACGAGGACGCGTCGGCCGGCGACGACGCCGGCGCCCTTGAGCAGGGCCTGCAACGCGCCCGCCGTGAACACGCCGGGCAGGTCCCATCCGGGGAACGGCAGTGCCGTGTCGTGGGCTCCGGTCGCGATGACGGCCACCCGGCCGCGGCTGCGCCGTTCGGTGCCCGTGCCTCGGTCATGGCTGGCCGCGACCCACGCGTCGCCGTGGCGGGTCAGGGACCAGACATCGTGACCGAACCGGGTGACCGCGCGACCGGCGCGGGTGGCCTCCTCGAGGCGGGCGCTGAGGGCGCGGTAGGTGCCCAGGTCGTGGTGGAGGTCGTCGTATGCCGGGTGCCGGCCATCGCGCGGCGCACTGCCCGGTGCGGGGTGACGCCAGTACTGGCCGCCCGGCCGATGACCGGCGTCCACCAGCTCGACCGTGAGGCCGCCGGCCAGGAGCGTTGCAGCACAGGCGAGCCCAGCGGGTCCGGCCCCGATGATGAGGACGTCGGACATCATGGCGTCCAGCCCGTGCCGGTCTGGGTGGCGACGCGCATCCCGTCGCGCGCCGCGACCAGACAGGCGCGCTGGTTGGGCCGGCCATCGACCACGACGAGGCAGTCGAAGCAGATGCCGATGCCGCAGAAGATGCCCCGCGGGCGTCCCTCGACGCGGGTCGTCCGCCAGGAGAGCCGGCCGCTGGCCACGAGTGCTGCGCCCACGCTCTGGCCCGCTCGGAACGCGATGGGCTCACCGTCGAGCTCGAAGCCCAACTCCGTGCCGGTCATGGGAGGGCCGCCGCGGCGAAGCGCTCCGGAGCGAAGGCGCGTGCGTCCACTCCGTCGAGGATGTCGGGGCTGTGCGGGTCGCGCCGGCTGCGCAGGGCTCCGGAGATCATTGCCGTCACGAGGTGCCCGGTGGCCGGTGCCAGCCCGATGCCCGCCCCTTCGTGCCCGACCGCGTGCACCAGCCCCGGGACCCGCGGGTCCGGACCGATGACCGGCAGGTGGTCGGGGCAGTAGGGGCGGAACCCGCGGTAGGTGCGCAGCAAGCTGACCTCGCGCAGGAACGGGAAGACGGCGCACGCTGCGCTCGCCAGCCGTCGGACGACGACCGGGTCGAGGGTGTCGTCGAACCCGACCCGCTCGCGGCTGGCGCCGATCAGGACGGTGCCGCCGCGGGTGCCCTCGACGACGCAGGAGGTCTGCAGGCCGGCCTCGCCTGAGGCGACGGCTGCGACGTAGTCGGCCGCGTAGACCTTGTGCCGGACCATCGGCCCGACCGGCTCGGTGACCAGGACGAAGCCGCGGCGGGGCAGGACGGGGACCGGTGCGGTGAGTCCGTCACCGAGCAGACCTGCCCACGGCCCGGCGGCGTTGACGACGGCGTCCGCCTCGAGGGTCGAGCCGTCAGCCAGTGCCAGACCGAGTGGTCGCCCGACCCGGCGGTCGGCGCCCGCGCCCGCAGCGAACCCGAGCACCTCGGCGCCGCGCACCAGCTCGGCCCCACGCGCCCCGGCTGCGTCCAGCAGGGTCTGGGCCGCGAGGACCGGCTGGACCTGCAGGTCCTCGGGGTAGAACATCCCCCCGGCCAGCCCGTCGGCGATGTGCGGCTCGACCGAGCCCAGGTCGCCCACGGCGTCTGCGACGACCCCTGCCCTCCGTTGACCCTCGGCGAAGGCGGTGAGGGCCGCGAGTCCGGCTGCCGTCGAGGCGACGACGAGGCCACCTTTCTCGTCCAGCTCGAGGGCGTCCCGGCCCAGCTCGTCGCCGAGCTCCAGCCACAGGCGTCGGGACAGGCGCATCAGGTCGAGCTCCGGTCCGGCGCCCTTGTCCGACACGAGCAGGTTGCCTTCGCCACGACTCGTCGTCCCCGACGCGACCTGCGCGCGCTCGACGACAACGACGTCCCACTCGGCGCGGGCTGCGTAGTACGCACAGGACGCCCCGACGATCCCCGCCCCGACGACGACCACCCGGCTCAACCGACCCCTCCTGCCTCGACTCGCTCGGACCCTGTAATATATTACAGATATGGCCGTTCTGCAGTCCGACCCCGTCCACTCGATCATCGCCGGCCGGGCCGTCCCGGGCACCGCTGGGGCGATGCGCGCGACCGACCCCGCGACAGGGGAGCCGACCGGACCGGTGGTGACGCTCCTCTCCGCCGAGCAGGTCGCCTCCGCCGTCCGCGCGGCACACACCGCATACCGGGCGTATGCCGCGACCAGCCCGGTCGACCGCGCTGTCTTCCTGCGCGCCGCCGCCGACGAGATCGACGCTCTCGGCAGCGGCCTCGTGGTGCGCGCGGTCGCCGAGAGCGGCCTGCCGACGGCGCGACTGACGGGCGAGCTCGGCCGCACGACGGGACAGCTCAGGCTGTTCGCGACCGAGGCCGAGAAGGCCGCGCACCGGGGAGTCCGGGTCGACCCCGCGCTCCCCGACCGTCGACCACTCCCCCGCCCCGACCTGCGGGTCACCCAGGTCCCGCTCGGCCCTGTCGCCGTCTTCGGTGCGAGCAACTTCCCCCTCGCGTTCTCCACCGCCGGTGGCGACACGGCCTCCGCTCTGGCCGCCGGCTGCCCGGTCGTGGTCAAGGCCCACCCGGCCCATCCGGTCACCTCGGTCCTCGTTGCCGAGGCGGTGGCCAGGGCGGCCGCCGCAACCGGGATGCCCCCCGGCGTCTTCTCCCTCGTGCTGGCCGAAGGCACCGCTCCTGGCCAGCAGCTGGTCGACGACCCCCGCATCAAGGCGGTCGGCTTCACCGGGTCACGGGCCGGCGGCCTCGCCCTGCTGCGGCGGGCCCAGGCTCGGCCCGAACCCATCCCGGTGTACGCCGAGATGTCGGCCATCAACCCTGTCGTCGTCCTGGCCGGGGCGCTGGCGGCCGACCCCGAGGCGCTGGCCGCGGCATACGTCGGCTCGCTCACCCTCGGCTCGGGCCAGTTCTGCACGAACCCCGGACTCGTCTTCCTGCCGGGAGGGCCCGGAGGCGACGCCTTCGTCGCTGCCGCGGCGCGACAGCTCACCCGGACGACCGGTCAGACCATGCTCACTGCGGCCATCGCCGAGCGGTATGCCGCCAGGTCGGCCGCCCTCGCCGAGCTGCCGGGGGTGGCCGTCGTCGGCACCGGGACGACGGACGGCGCTCACGCCCCCGCCCCGCGGCTCGTCTCGGTCGACACCGACGTCTTCACCGCCACGCCGGCCCTGGCCGAGGAGGTGTTCGGAGCTGCCGGCGTGATCGTCCGCTACGACTCGGTCGACGACCTCGTCCCGGTCCTGGCCGGGCTCGAGGGCCAGCTGACGGCGACCCTGCACGCGACGGAGGACGACGACCCAGCCGCGCTCCGCCTGCTGCCCGTGCTCGCCGACCGGGCCGGACGGGTCCTCTGGGGTGGCTGGCCCACCGGCGTGGAGGTGACCCACGCCATGGTGCACGGTGGTCCATGGCCGGCGACCTCGGACCCGCGGACGACCTCGGTCGGGTCCCTCGCGGTCGAGCGCTTCCAACGGCCGGTCTGCTTCCAGTCCGTGCCGGACCGGTTGCTGCCGCCCGAGCTGCAGGACGCGAACCCCTGGCGGGTGCCCCGCTCCGTGGAGGGTGGGCCGGCGACCGAGGCGTCCCGGTCAGGACCGGTCGGCCCCCAGGCGTGAGTCACGCGCGGACTTCCACAGGCTCGCCAGGGTCGTCACGCCGAGGATGACGACGATCGCCCCGAGCGACACCGAGATCGAGATGTCCGGCACGGCAAGGTGCTCGCCTCCGTTGACGAACGGCAAGGTGTTCTCGTGCAGCGCGTGCAGCAGCAGCTTGACGCCGATGAAGGCGAGCAGGACCGACAGCCCGAGCGACAGGTACACGAGCTTCTTCAACAGCCCACCGAGCAGGAAGTACAGCTGTCGAAGGCCCATCAGCGCGAACAGGTTCGCCACCAGCACGAGGTACGGCTGCTTGGTGAGGCCGTAGATCGCCGGGATCGAGTCGAGGGCGAAGAGCAGGTCCGTCGTGCCCAGCGCGAGGATGACGAAGAACATCGGGGTCGCCATCGCCTTGCCCGCCTCGCGGACGAACATCGTGGTCCCGGCGTACTCACCCGTCGCCGGGAACCGGTTCTTCATCGCCTTCATCAACCGGTTCTCCTCGAACTCCTCGTCGTCGTCCTGGCCCTCCCTGGCGAGCTTGACCGCGGTGTAGATGAGGAAGGCTCCGAAGATGTAGAAGACCCAGGAGAACTGGTTGATCGCGGCCGCGCCGAGGGCGATGAAGATGCCGCGCAGCACGATCGCCACCACGATGCCCACCATGAGGGCGTACTGCTGCAGCTTTTCCGGCACCGCGAACTTGGCCATGATGAGCAGGAAGATGAACAGGTTGTCCACCGACAGCGAGTACTCGGTGAGCCAGCCGGCGTAGAACTCCCCGGCATACCGGCCACCGGCGAACCACAGCACGCCGAGGCCGAAGAGGACGGCCCCTGCGACATAGAAGGACAGGGCGAGGACCAGCTCGCGGGTCGAGGGGCGGTGCGGTCGACGGCCGATCACGGCCACGTCGAACACCAGCAGCGCAGCCGCCAGGCCGAGGGTGAGGTACCAGATCCAGCCGGGAACATTCATGGGCAGTGCCTTCCGGGACGCGAGGATGCGGACCGGAGGTCTCTCCCGCCCCGAACGGCGGACCGGTGGCCCCGGGCACACGCCGGCTGTCGTGCCGCCGTGTGCCGTGATGACGAGACCACCACGTGGGGATACTCCCCTCCTGTGGTGTGGGAAGTGTAACGGCTCCGCCGCGACACTGCCCACACCACAGGACGGGACCCACCCTCCTGAACCCACCCCAGCGGCTCCGCCGCGACACTGCCCACACCACAGGACGGGACCCACCCTCCTGAACCCACCCC
>JAICMC010000190.1 GCA_025929465.1 Nostocoides sp. | reverse complement strand
CGAGGACCCGTTCGGCCGGTTCGTGCACCGCGCGCTCCGCGGCTTCGGCGTCGACGACCGCTGGGTCACCGCGGTCGACCACCTGCCCACCCCGGTCGTCTTCTGCGAGATCTTCCCGCCCGACGACTTCCCGCTCTACTTCTACCGCTTCCCGCAGGCGCCGGACACCCGCATCGGGCCGGGTGAGATCCCGCCCCTGGCGGTGCAGCGCGCCCGGCTGCTGTGGACCACGCTGACCGGGCTCTCGGTGGAGCCGAGCCGGACCGCGCACACCCAGGCCTGGTCGCTGCGGACGCGGCGTGAGCACACGGTCATCGACCTGGACTACCGACCGATGTTCTGGCGGTCCACCGAGGACGCGAGCCGGGCAGCCGCCGAGGCACTCGCCCAGAGCACGGTCGCCATCGGCAACCGCGAGGAGTGCCAGGTCGCCGTCGGGGAGACCGAGCCCGAGCGTGCCGCGCGTGCGCTCCTCGAGCGGGGGGTGACCCTCGCCATCGTCAAGCAGGGTCCCAAGGGAGTTCTCGCGATGACGGCCGACGAGCGGGTCGAGAGCCCGCCGTTCCCGATCTCCGTCGTCAACGGCCTCGGGGCCGGCGACGCGTTCGGCGGGGCCGTCTGCCACGGCCTCATCTCGGGTTGGGGCCTGGACCGGACGATCCGCTTCGCCAACGCCGCAGGCGCGATCGTCGCCGGTCGGCTGGAGTGCTCGACGGCGATGCCGGACGAGGCGCAGGTGCAGGCGCTCATCGAGAAGGGGGTCCTGGCGTGACCGTCATCGTGGACACCGTGGCCATCACCCGACGCCGGATCGCCGATCCCGGGGCGGTCGGCGACGCCTGGGCGTCCCGACGCCGGGGCGGCATCCCCGACGACGGCCGGCTGCTCCTCATCGCCGCCGACCACCCGGCCCGGGGGGCACTGGCCGTGCGCGGCGACGGTGCGGCGATGGCCTCGCGCACCGCCCTGCTCGACCGGATCGCCATCGCCCTGGGACGTCCCGGGGTCGACGGGATCCTCGGCACGGCCGACATCCTGGAGGACCTCCTGCTCGCGGGACTCCTGGAGGACAAGCTGGTCATCGGTTCGATGAACCGCGGCGGTCTGCAGGGGGCGCACTTCGAGCTCGACGACCGGTTCACCGGGTACGACCCGCAGACCATCGCAGCCAACGGGCTCGACGGCGGCAAGATGCTCACCCGGATCTGCTACGAGGACGCGGGCACGGTCCCGACGCTGGAGGCCTGCGGCCACGCCGTCACCGAGCTGTGCAGCCGCGGCCTGATGGCGATGGTCGAGCCGTTCGTGACCGTTCGCCGGTCGGCAACCCTGGTGCAGAACCTGCTCGACCCCGACTCAGTGATCACCTCGGTCCACGTCGCTGCGGGCCTCGGTGCGTCCAGCGCCCGCACCTGGCTCAAGCTGCCCGTCGTGCCGGACATGGCCCGGGTCCTCGACGCGACGACCCTGCCGACGCTCATCCTCGGCGGCGACCCGGTCGGGGAGCCCGCGCAGACGTATGCCGAGTGGGGAGCGGCCCTGCAGTGCCCGTCCGCGGCGGGACTGGTCGTCGGTCGCGCGCTGCTCTACCCACCCGACGGCGACGTCCGGACGGCGGTCAGCACGGCCGCCGAGCTCGTCCACGGGGGGTCGCGATGAGCTGGCACCAGCCGGCAGGCAGCACGGCGCGCGACGGCTATGACTCGGTCGTGGACCCCGGCTCCGACGGGTGGTCGCACACCGGCCTGCGCATCCTCACCCTCGCGGCCGGCGCCTCCCGTCGGGTCGAGACGGGGGAGTCCGAGTGGGTCATCGTGCCGCTCACCGGTGGCGGCGCGAGGGTCGAGGTCGACGGCACGGCATACCAGCTCGACGGCCGGGCCGACGTGTGGGCCGGTCCGACCGACCTGGTCTACGTGCCCCGCGACAGTGCCTTCACCGTGACCAGCGACGACGGCGGGACGCTCGCGCTCGCCCACGCGCGGGCCCGCACCGCCTTTCCAGTGCGCCGGGTGCCCGCCTCCGCGGTGCCGGTCGAGCTGAGGGGGGCCGGCACCTGCTCGCGGCAGGTGCACAACTTCGGCACCCCGGCGACGCTGGACGCCGACTCGATCATCGCCTGCGAGGTCTACACGCCCGCCGGGAACTGGTCGTCCTACCCGCCCCACAAGCACGACGAGGACCGGCCCGGCGTCGAGTCCGAGCTGGAGGAGATCTACTACTTCCGGATCCGCGTCGCGCCGGGCGGGGCAGCGCCGGAGGGCGCCGACCCGATCGGCTACCAGCGGGTCTACGGCACCGACGAGCGACCCATCGACGTCCTCGCCGAGGTCCGCACCGGTGATGTCGTCCTCGTTCCGCACGGCTGGCACGGTCCGGCGATGGCGCCCGCCGGATACGACATGTACTACCTCAACGTCATGGCCGGGCCCGGGCGCGAACGAGCCTGGCTGATCTGCGACGACCCCGCCCACGGATGGGTGCGCGGCACGTGGGACGGCCAACCGGTCGACCCGCGGCTGCCCCTGCACGATCCAGCGGGCTGACCCAGACCCGACCGACCACCCTCGCACACCACCCTCGCCGACCACCCTGACCCACCACCCACAAGGACTGTCACAGCATGCGCATCGGACTCGCCGGCACCGGCCGGATCGGCGCCTTCCACGCCGCGACCCTCGCCGGCCTGGACCCGGTCGACAGCATCGTCGTGTACGACCTGCTGCCCGGCGTGGCCCGGGCGACCGCCGATGCGGTGGGCGGCAGCGTCGCCCCGAGCATCGAGGCGCTGCTCGCCGCCGATCTTGACGGCTTCGTCATCACGACCGGGACCCACACCCATGGCGAGCTCATCCGGGCCGGCCTCGCGGCCGGCATACCGACGTTCTGCGAGAAGCCGGTCGCCGGTGACGTCACCTCCTCCATCGAGCTGGCCGAGGTCGCGGCCGACACCGACGTGCCCGTCCACATCGGCTTCCAGCGCCGCTTCGACGCCGGCTACCAGCGGCTGCGCGAGGCGGTCCAGGGCGGCGAGCTCGGCTGGATCCACACGGTCCGAGCAGCGACGCACGACCAGAGCCCGCCGCCGGCGGCCTACATCCCGACCTCCGGCGGTCTGTTCCGGGACTGCAGCGTCCACGACTTCGACATCCTGCGGTTCGTCACCGGGCGCGAGGTCGTGTCGGTCTACGGCGTCGGTGCCAACAAGGGCGAGCCGTTCTTCACCGAGGGTGGCGACGTCGACACCGCTGCTGCGGTCCTCACCCTCGACGACGGGACGCTGGCCAGCGTCACGGCCACCCGGTACAACGGCGCCGGCCACGACGTCCGGATGGAGGTGCACGGCAGCGCCGGTGCCATGGCGGTCGGTCTCGACGACTCCTACGCGCTCACCTCGGCCGAGCCCGGTGTCCAGTTCCCGCCCGGTCCGCGACACTGGTCGTTCATGGAGCGCTTCCTGCCGGCCTACCAGCGCGAGCTGGCTGCCTTCGTCGACGTCGCCGCTGGCCGGATTCCCAGTCCCTGCACCGTTTCGGACGGACTGCAGGCCGCCCGCGTCGCCGAGGCCTGCACCCTCTCGCGGGAGAGGGGCCGCCCGGTCGAGCTGTCCGAGATTCCGGGTCCGCCGTGAGCGGCGGTTGCGTGCGTCACGCGAACGACCGACCGACCGCCAGCCTAGGTTAGAATGTAATAACAAAGTCGCCACCATGGAGAGAGGCACCACCGATGAGCACACCCACCCGGATCACCCACCTCACCGGCAGCACGTCGTGGGCCGGAACGGCCGAGCGGACCAGTCCGGTGTTCAACCCCGCGACGGGCGAGCAGACCGGCGTGCTCGACCTCGCGTCAGCTGCCACCGTCGACGAGGTCGTGCGGGGCGCCCACGAAGCCTGGCACCAGTGGAGTGCGATGTCCCTCACCAAGCGGGTCGCGGTGCTCTTCGCCTTCCGTGAGCTGCTCAACGCGCGCAAGGAGGAGATCGGGGCGCTCATCACCGCCGAGCACGGCAAGGTGCTGTCCGACGCGATCGGCGAGGTGACCCGGGGCCTGGAGGTTGCCGAGTTCGCCTGCGGCATACCGCACCTGCTCAAGGGCGGCTTCTCCGAGAACGTCTCGACCAAGGTCGACGTCTACTCGATGCGCCAGCCGCTAGGGGTCTCGGCGATCATCAGCCCGTTCAACTTCCCGGCGATGGTGCCGATGTGGTTCGTCCCGATCGCGATCGCCTGCGGCAACGCTGTCGTCATCAAGCCGTCGGAGAAGGACCCGAGTGCGGTCAACGCCGTCGCGGCGCTGTGGGCCGAGGCCGGTCTGCCCGAGGGCGTCATGAACGTGGTCCACGGCGACAAGGAGGCGGTCGATGCGCTGCTCGCCCACCCGCTCGTCGCGTCCGTGTCGTTCGTCGGCTCGACGCCGATCGCCCGCTACGTCTACGAGACAGGTACCGCGAACGGCAAGCGGGTCCAGGCCCTCGGCGGAGCCAAGAACCACATGCTCGTGCT
>JAICMC010000017.1 GCA_025929465.1 Nostocoides sp. | reverse complement strand
GTCGCCCAGGGTCTCGCCTGCCGCGATCCGCATCTGAGACTGCACGAGGTCGACGTCGGTGACCTCCGCGGTCACCGTGTGCTCGACCGGGATGCGCGGGTTCATCTCGATGAAGACGTGCTGCCCGGCGCGCTCCCCCGCCGTGTCGAGCAGGAACTCGACCGTGCCCGCGTTGACGTAGCCGATGCTCTTCGCGAACGCGATCGCATCCCGGTGCATCGCCCGACGGATGCTGTCGTCGAGGTTCGGCGCGGGCGCGATCTCGACGACCTTCTGGTGGCGTCGCTGGACCGAGCAGTCGCGCTCGTACAGGTGGATGACGTTGCCGACCGCGTCGGCGAGGATCTGCACCTCGATGTGACGCGGGTCGACGACGGCCTCCTCGATGAAGACCGTGGCGTCGCCGAATGCCGACTCGGCCTCACGCATCGCGACCGCGATCGAGTCGCGCAGCGTGTCCCGGCTCTGGACGCGGCGCATGCCGCGGCCTCCTCCGCCCGCGACCGCCTTGACGAACACCGGGTAGCCCAGCTCCTCGGCGCCACGGACCAGGGCCTCGACGTCGGTGCTCGGTGGGACCGAGCGCAGCGTGGGCAGTCCGGCCTCGCGCGCCGCGGCGATGGCGCGGGCCTTGTTGCCGGTGAGGTGCAGGACCGACGCAGGCGGCCCGACGAACCTCACCCCGGCGGCGTCGCACGCCTCGGCCAGGTGGGGGTTCTCCGAGAGGAAGCCGTAGCCGGGGTAGACGGCATCGGCTCCGGCCTCCACGGCCACCCGGACGATCTCGGCGGGGTCCAGGTAGGCGCGGACAGGGTGCCCCTGCTCACCGATCTGGTAGGCCTCGTCGGCCTTGAGCCGGTGCTCGGAGTTGCGGTCCTCGTAGGGGAACACCGCGACCGTCTTGGCGCCGTGCTCGGTGGCGGCGCGGAAGGCGCGGACCGCGATCTCGCCACGGTTGGCAACCAGAACCTTGTCGAACATGGTCCCTCCGGAAGGTGTGGGGGCGTCCCCCAAACCCTAGTGAGGTGCCCGACAGACGAGACGGCTGTCCCGGCATACGAGCGGGGGCCGTGACGTGGGTGCCGCGTCCTGCCTCGGGCCCGGGCCACGGCGACCCGCGGTGTCCGCCGCCGGGCCCGGCACGACGAGGCCGGGCCCGGAGAAGTCTCCAGGCCCGGCCAAGTGCCCGGACGCCAGGCCCGGCTGGGTGCCCGGACGGTCGCTCCTTGCCCGGGCGGTCGCTCGTTGCCCGGGCGGTCGCTGGGTGCCCGGACGGTCGCTCCTTGCGCGACTGCCGGTTACCGAACCCGCTACCGCACCGTCGTGGTTGTGAACCCATCACCTACTGTTCGGTAACAAGCTCGGTAACCGGTCAGGGTGGGTGGGCCCGAGCCGGCGGGCCACGGCGGCGGTTGAGTGCGGGTCAAGGGCGGGGTCGGGTCGGGCGGATGGGTCAGCCGACGTGGACGGCCTGCTGGCCGTCGGTCGCCAGCTCCTCGTGCTTGACGTTGAGCAGGACGAGGGCCGCCAGACCGCCGATGAGGATCATGCCGGCAGCGAACCAGAACGACTGGGTCGAGCCGTAGGTCTGTGCCTCGATGGCGATCCTGGCCTTGGCGGCGGCCATCTGGGCCGCCGTCGGGGTGACGCCGGATGCCGCGCCCTGAGCCTGCAGCGCAGCCGCGAGCTCGGTGCCCCTCTGGGTGGCGAAGTGGGTGAAGGCGGTGGTCAGGCCGGCGATGCCGATGGCGCCGCCGATCTGCTGGGCGGTGTTGAGCGCCGAGGCAGCCGCACCGGAGTCCGCAGCATCGATGCGCGCGGTCGCGGTGAGCGTCATCGGGATGAACAGGAAGCCCATGCCGAGCGCGAGCACGACGATCCACGGCAGGAGGCCGCCGGCATACGAGCTGGTGGTCGACAGGTGGGTGAAGCCCCACATGCCGGTGCCGGCGAGCAGCCCGCCCAGGCCCGCGAGCCAGCGCGGGTCGACCCGGCCGACCAGGCTGGACGCCAGACCGGCGGACACGACCATCCCGGCACTGAACGGCAGGAAGGCGAACCCGGACTTGACGGGGGAGTAGCCGAGCACCTGCTGGATGAACAGGCCGAGGAAGAAGAACATCGCCATCAGCCCAGCACCGACGACGAGCATCGTGAACAGCGAGACGGCCCGGTTGCGGTCGGCGAGGATCCGCATCGGCAGGAGCGGGTGTGCCGCACGCTGCTCGACCAGGACGAACACCCCCAGCATGGCGATGCCACCGAGGAGCGGCACGAGGGTGAGCCCCTCGGTCCAGGACGAGCCCTGCTGCGCCGCGTGGGACAGGCCGTAGACGATGCCGAACAGGCCGGCCGTGCCGGTGGCCGCACCGGCGAGGTCGAGGCGGGCGTCGGTGCCCTCGGACTCGACGAGCACGCGGGGGGCGAGGGCGGCGACGACGAGCCCGATCGGCACGTTGATGAAGAACGTCCAGCGCCAGTCGGCCTCGGTGAGGATCCCGCCGAGGATGAGTCCCACCGCCGCGCCGGCACCGGACATCGCGGCGTACACGGCCATGGCGCGGTTGCGCTCCTTGCCCGCCGGGAAGGTGGTGTTGATGAGCGCGAGGGCCGCCGGGGAGGCCAGCGCGGCGCCGGCGCCCTGCAGGACGCGGGCGATGAGCAGGATCTCCTGGCTGGGGGCCAGGCCGCCGACGAGGGAGGCGGCAGCGAAGACGACGACGCCGACGGTGAACATGCGGCGGCGGCCGAAGAGGTCACCGAGGCGCCCGCCGAGCATGAGCAGGCTGCCGAAGGCGAGCGCGTATGCCGTGACCACCCACTGGCGCCCCGCGTCGGAGAAGCCGAGGTCGGACTGGATGTGCGGTAGCGCGATGTTGACGATCGTGCCGTCCAGCACGATCATCAGCTGGGCGCTCGCGATGACGATGAGAGCGAGCAGCAGGCCTCGGGGCTTCGGCGCTGCTACGTGCCGTCCCTGGCGTGGTGCCGCTGGGGCGAGAGTCGACATGGTGGTTCCTTCGGGTGGAGTGTTCGCCCTCGCAGAGGCCTTGTGGCAAGGCGGTGCCGACTGGGCAGGGTGGGACGTCCTCGGGCAGCGCTGCGCGGAGGGCGGTCTGGGGCCGGTCCGGACGTCGCGTCCGGTGGACCCCGGGGGAGAGGCGGTGCATTGCCGGGCGCCGCTGCCCGGTGGGTGTGGTGGTGCCGGTGTCGTGTCGAGCTGCTGGCGTCAGCCGCTCAGGGTGGCCCGGCAGGCCGGGAGCAGCACCTCGTGGATGACGTTGCGGACGTAGTCCTCGTCGGGGCACGTGTCCTCGACGAGGACGCGGTGGAAGTTCATGGCGGGCAGGATCGAGGCCAGGGTGGGCAGGTCGGCGTCCGGGCTGACCTCACCCCGCGCCTGGGCGCGCCCGAGCACGAGCAGGAGGATGTCGGTCTTGGGGCGGATGAACCGGTCGACGAACAGGTCCTTCAGCTCAGGATCCCGGTGCAGGGCGGGCAGGGTCGCGGCGAGCACACCGGGCAGCTGCTCGAGCATGGGCGCGCTCGTGCAGAACATCGCCTCGAGGTCGCCGACCAGGGTCCCGGTGTCCGGGGACTCGCCCTGGGGTCCGGTGGCCTTGTGAAAGAGGTGCTCCACCGCGGCCATGACCAGCTCGGGCTTGCTGTCCCACTTGCGGTAGAGGGTCGCCTTGCTGGCCCGGACGTGCGCAGCAAGGGTGTCGAACGTCAGCCGGTCGTAGCCGACCTCGATGAGCAGGTCGAGGGCACCGTCGAGGACCTCCTGCTCGCGCTCGCCCTCGACGCGGGGGCGGCTGGCCCGGTCGGTGGTCGTGGCAGTCACGGTGGCTCCTCGGTGTCGGCCCGGTGGTGTGCCACCGGCTCACAGTCTGATGAAACGAAACTGTTTCGTACCATCGAACACTAAACCTCTCCCGGGCATTCCGCAACTGTCCCGTCTCCTCGCAGCCGCCCCGCCGCCGTCGCAGCGCCCGGTCGCGGTCGCCGCTGGGAGGAAGGGGGGCCGGCTGGGCGCGGGCATCGGCGTGGTACGACCGAGGAATCGGCGTTGGCCCTGGTGCGTTGAGAGGCTAGTCTGGGCGTTGCTCGACAACTGAACAGCGTGATGTGGGCCCCCGTCAGGGGGGTGATCGGTTTCGACATTGGTCGGCTGGTCAGGGGAAGCGGGTCGAGGATGCTGGGTTATCTCGTCAACGCTCCCAGCAAACAAATAGGTGCCAATTCCAAGCGCACCGACTTCGCCCTCGCCGCCTGAGCGAGCTCCGAAGTCCGTCAGCCTGAGCTAGTTCTCGTCTCAGTGTCTGGCGCCAGCTAGAGAACTTGCTGCGTCGTCATGTCGGGGGGCGACGCGGGACTCCAACTCGACTGGGCCTGTCAGCGGACGTGTGCGCGCGAGCGCTGGGGCCGAGAAAGTCCGTAGCGCACTGCACCCGGAGAAGCCCTGGTCTCCCGTCAATGGACGCGGGTTCAATTCCCGCCACCTCCACCACCCGTGGGGTCCACATCACGCCGTCGCCCCTACCTGCACATATGCGGGTCAGGGGCGGTTCTTCGTGTCCGGACTGACAGTTTCGCGTCCACACCCGTGTCAACACTCGTGCTCGTGAACCCGGTATGCCGCGGGCAGGATCACCGTCATGGCAGCCACCGTCCGCTCGCGGACCACGTCCAGCGGGCTGGTCCCTTGGCAGGTCCGGTGGCGCCAGGACGGCATCCAGACCTCGGTCACCGCGACCACGGAGGCCTATGCCCTCAAGGTCGCCGACTCGTCACCCGACTTGGCTACCTACCCAACGAGCTGGTCGAAGAACGTGCCCCCACCTGGGACACCGCGCTCGCGACCTACCTCGAGACCCGGACCGGGGTCGAGCCGCGCACGATCGCCGACTACCGTCGGACCGACCGGCTTCACTTCCAGTTGCTCCGCGCCGTCCCGCTGACGGCCGTCGACAAGCGGCTCATCGCACGGCTCGTCAAGGAGTGGCACGACGTAGGCGCGTCAGGCAAGACCATCGCCAACCGGCACCGCTGGTCTCAGCGGTCCTGTCCTTGGCCGTCGACGACCGCCGGAGAGCGGCCAACCCGTGCGCTCGCTCCCGGCTCCCGCACACCGAGCACCTCAGGACGACATGGTCGTCCTGAGGCCGGCCCAGTACCGGGGCACCCTGCTCGCCCTCGTCCCCGCTCACTGGCAGCCCCTCGTCGAAGTCCTCGCAGGCACCGGCATCAGGTGGGGCGAAGCCGCAGCCCTCGACGTCGGTGACGTCGACGTCGCCGGTTCGAGGATCCGGGTCAAGAAGGCCGTCAAGCGCGACGCAGACAAGGTGTTCTACGTCGGGCGCACCAAGACCGGCCGATCGATGCGCTGGGTCGACATCAACCCGGGTTTACTCACGCGCCTGCGGCCGCTCCTGACTGGTCGGCCCAGAACCGCGGCGCTGTTCACCGTCGACACGGCGACCCGGCCCCGCCACGGCGACGTGTCCACGGTCGCCGGCGACAGGGTCACACACGCCGTCTTTTTACAAGCGGACATGGCGCCCCGCCGTGACGGCCGCCATGGACGTCGACCGCTTCGGTGACGCCGCCCTGCCTGCCGCACCCCGGGTGCACGACCTCCGCCACTGCCACGCATCATGGCTCCTGGCCGCCGGGGTCGCCATGCACGTTGTATCCCGACGCCTCTGCCACCAGAGCATCCGCACCACCGACAGCGTGTACTCGCACATCGTCCCCGGCGCGCAAGCCGCCGCCACGGCCGCGATTGAAGCCGCTCTTGTCATCGAAACCGCCCCCGCCTCCGAACGACGGCTCAGGCAGGACATGGCCGGCTAGGCGTCATTGAACACCCGTCAGGCCATATCGGCCATAGACCAGAGCACAAAGGTGCAGCCCGTGTTGAGCGCAGAGGTCGGCTCGGTGGGCGGCGGCGGATACCTCCTCGAGGTCGAAGCTCTTGCGCACGCCTGACCGTGGGTGCCAGGCAACCCAGGCCTTCTCCTCGGTGTCCCACATAGTGGCTGCGTGGACGATACTGTGTCTCTCGTCGAGGCAGCGTTCTGCGCGAGCAAACCACTCGTTCAGGTCGGGCGCTCTTTCCGGCCAGGACTCCGAGAGGACCGCGACGCATCCACGCACCTCGCGGCGTAGCCCCGGGGTTGAAGCAACGAGGCTCTCGAAGGCCAAGGATGGATCCACTGATTCGGCGAGCTGCGCCATGACGTTCTCCAGCGCGGATGTCACGAGGGCGATGAGGCCCACCGACATCAGAAGGTCGTCGGGGTAGGTCTTGGGCTCCTCGGTCATGGGCCATGCTAGATCCGTTGACAGGCAGGGCGGTCACGTCGATTCCCCGACCGCTGAACCGCGATAAGGGCATCGCCGCTAGCCTTTCGTCCCATGACAGGCTCCACTGGCGAGCTGGCCTCCCCAGGGGGCCTCATCTCCGACTGGTCGGTCTTGGGGTTCGACGAGGCTCACCTAAAGGCCGGCAACGTGCTCGATCTGCTTGCTTTCCTCGCTACCCGTGGACGGGTCAGTACCTGGTCAGACTACGAAGCGCACAACTGGACCTCGCCGCCAGCGTGGGAGTGGAAGTTGATGCTCACGGGCTTAGACGGTGCTATCACAAGGTACGTGGACGTCTTGGGCAGCAAGTCGGTCTGGGACGCCCGCGCGGCGATCGGGGAGGCCGCCTGGTGGATCGCAGGCTTGACTGAGTTCTTAGGTCGCTCGTTCCCCGACGCCCGTGTGTTCTACCAAGAGCTTGGATCCACACGTCAGGGTCGGTTGGTGGGTGGCCTGACCTTCCTCCGTAACCGATGCAATCACCAGGTGCCACTGGGAATCAACGAGCCAGAACACCAGGAACCTACCGCGCTGTTGCGGACGCCGGGGGCGTCCGAGCCTTCGGTGGTGCGAGCCCGCGTGAGTCTCCACAAGGATCTCGCACATAAGCTCACGGGTGATCACACTGCACCTACCGAAATGACCTTCGCGGCTCTACGAGACCTGCCCCAGCCCGATCCAGAATTTCGGGAGCGTCAAGGCCGGGACGTCATGTACCAAGAGGAAGTGGAACTCCGGGATGTGGGTGCCGTTCTTCTGGTTGCGCGCGACTCCTTCAGGCAGACAATGACAATCGACTTCTCTGGCACCTCGCCATTGACTGGATCCCCCAGTCACGAATGACGAACCTTCTCTACCGGCACTGGAGGGTGATCTCTTATGGGCACGTCAACGGGGTGGCCACGCCAGTAGCCGACAGCGTCGACATCACTATCCCCTGCTGATGGCCCGAATCCGCCAGCTGGGGCCGAGCGTGACGGCAGCCGAGCTGCCTGTGCTTGGGTCGGTTGTGCTGGTGGGCGAGGTGGCCCACGCAACGCTGGTGGCGCCAGTTGACATGGATCCACCCAGCCTGGCGCGTCGGGTCGGCGTGGAGGCGCTCGTCGACGGCAACTGGGTGGCGTGCCAGCCTCTCAGGGTGTCCGGCGGTGGCGGCTCCGATTACACGATCGTGTCGTTGACCTGGAAGCCAGTGCCTGGCGCCACTGAGTACGCCTGCACCTTCTGAGCCTTCAATGTCTCATGGGGAGCCCAACTCGGCCGACACGCGTGCGATGATCGTCGCGTGCTCAGCCGGGTGGAGGTTGCGGATGTCGAGCCGCGCCCGCAGGGTCGTCTCGTCGACCCACAGCTCCTCCGCGCGCAAGGCTGAGGTTCCCGCGTGACCACACCAGCGCGTCGACCACAGTATCCAGATCAGGCAGGTTCGGGCCTTCCTTGAGGCGGCGACTGTCGATCCCTCGGCACCGTCCGGGCCCGTCTCGGAGGATCTCGCCGCCTGTGGATGACGAGGACGGGGTCACCGGACCTCCCGAGTTCGGCAGTGCAGACGCGTCGGACGGGTCGGGGCTGACGTCCCGGTCGCGTTCGGATCACCGAGGTGGCGGTGCGGCATCTTCTTCCCCGAAGCACAGCGGCCGGCGCTTGGCGTCGGTGGGCACGCGATCGGGGATGGGAGCGGACCTGGTCGAGGGCGACGCTCCCGCTGGCCGCCATCAGCAGGGCGGTGAGCCCGGGTGGATTCCCCCTCGCTGAGGCCCGCTCTGCCGTCGCGCCGCCGTAGGTCGCCGGCCTGGCGCGTGCGGCTGTTGGCTCGCGCGTCCGGCCGGTCATTGGCGTTCGGGCTGAGCCGTGTCGTGCGGGCGGCTCGGGCGTGGTGGTCGCAGAGGAGGGGCCGGACATGGGTGGAGCCCGCTCGGTGGCTTGCGGGGCGCGGGGCTCCTGTCCCGATTCACATCCAGACAAGGGGGTCCTGACCACCCCGCAGGTTCCCGCGGATGCGTGGGAGGCGTCCGTGGACGATGGGCGGACGTGGACGCCGGCGATCGAGCTCGACGGGGAGTCCCTGTGGCTGTTCAACGGCCACCTCTGCGACGAGCCAGACGCACCGGGGCAGGTCAACCTCAGTGCCTCGGTGGTCCCGCTCCTGCGGGTCGTCGACTCACCCGAAGTGCTGATTCGCTCGCCGTTCGAAGTTGTGCTCCAATGAACCGCCGGCTGTGGGGACTCGTCGACGCGCCGGAGGCCGTGATCATCGGGATCTTGTTAACCGTCGGATTCGCTGCGTTCACCCTGCTACGTCTTGCTCGCCGGATAGCTCACCGCCAGGGCCCGAGGCGAGACCTACAGGGTTTCAGGTTGCTGTGGACGGCGTCCACACCGTCGACCGCTGAACGGGGAGGCAGGGAGGGGCAGCGGCCGCGGCCCGTGCTCAACACGGTCCGTTCGTGCGCCCTGGTGCACCGAACACCGGGTTCAATTCCCG
This sequence comes from Nostocoides sp., assembly GCA_025929465.1. Classification (GTDB taxonomy): domain Bacteria; phylum Actinomycetota; class Actinomycetes; order Actinomycetales; family Dermatophilaceae; genus Nostocoides. The sequence continues at coordinate 16,053 of JAICMC010000017.1, read as the reverse complement.
CCACCTCCACCACCCGTGGGGTCCACATCACGCCGTCGAGCGGCTGCTCGCTAGCCTCGTCGTCTGCCGCGCCTCGCCCGCCGACCCTGGGTTCCCACCGAGGACCACGTCCAGTGCATCGCGGCGGCCGCCGCCGCGCTGCGTCCCGCTCAGGTGGCCCTGCGCATCGAGGAGCTGGTGGCGGAGAACCACCGGCTGCACGACACCGAGGCGTTCAACCTCAACCCCGCGACGAACGTGATGAACCCGCGCGCCGAGCGGCTGCTCGCGGCCGGTCTCGGCGCGCGCACCTCCCTGGGATACCCAGGGGCCAAGTACGAGATGGGCCTGGGGGCGATCGAGCAGATCGAGGTCATCGCCGCCGAGCTGGCGGCGCGGGTGTTCGATGCCGACTTCGCCGAGGTGCGGGTCCCCTCCGGCGCGCTGGCCAACCTGTTCGTCTTCACCGCCGTCTGCCAGCCCGGCGACACGATCGTGGCGCCGCCGGCGTCGATCGGCGGGCACGTCACCCACCACGCCGATGGGGCAGCCGGCCTGCACGGCCTGCGGACGGTGGCGGCCCCGGTCGACGTGGCCGACTACACGGTCGACGTCGACGCGCTGCGTGCCGTCGTCCGAGACGTCCGGCCACGGCTGGTCACCATCGGCGGCAGCCTCAACCTGCGGGCCCATCCGGTCGCCGACGTGCGCGCGATCGCTGACGAGGTGGGTGCCACGGTGATGTTCGACGCGGCGCACCTGTCCGGCCTCATCGCCGGCGGCGCCTGGCAGAACCCGCTCGACCTTGGCGCCCACGTCATGACGATGAGCACCTACAAGAGCCTCGGGGGCCCGGTCGGCGGGCTCGTCGTCACCCGGGACGCCGCGCTCGCCGAGCGGCTGGACGCCGTCGCCTACCCCGGCTTCACGGCGAACTTCGACGCGGGTCGCGTCGCAGCCCTGGCGGTCACCCTCGCCGACTGGGTCGAGTACGGGCGGGCGTATGCCGCGCAGATGGTCTCGACCGCGGCCGCCTTGGCCGACGCACTCGTGGGGCAGGGCATCCCGGTCCACGGGGTGTCCGACGCGCTCACCCACTCCCACCAGGTGGCGGTGCGGGCGGCGGCATACGGCGGCGGGACGGCGATGGCCCGCCGGCTGGAGCCCGCAGGTCTGCTGGCGAGCGGCATCGGGCTTCCCGTGGAGTCGGTCCCGGGCGACCTGAACGGTCTTCGCCTCGGTACCCCCGAGATCGTCCGGCTCGGCCTCACCGGTGCGGACATGCACCGGCTCGCCGAGCTGTTCGCTCGCGCACTGCGCGAGCCTGATGCGGCCGCCGACGTCCGGAGCGAGATCGCGGCCTGGCGTCGTGCTCTCGGCCCGCTCAGGTTCGTGTCCGGGTGAGCGTCGGCGCCTCGGAGCCGGCGACCCGCCCCACGGCCCACGAGGAGGCGGCCGGGTGGCTGGCCCGCCGACTCTCCCCACTGGCCCGTCGGTGGGGCTGGAGCGTGGCCGTCCTGGTCCTCTGGGTGACCGCCCTGACCGGTCTCGTGGTCGCCGCCGCCGCCACCGCGGCCGCCGCAGCCGTCTACGACGCCGTGGCCGAGCGCGACGGGGTGGCACGCTTCGACGCGCCGGTGCTTCGCGAGGCCATCGCCTGGCGGACTCCCCTTCGCGACCACCTCGCAGCCGCTGTCTCCGCCGTGGGGGGCCCGATCGGGATGCCGCTGCTCGCCGTGCTGGTGGTCGCGGTCATGGTGTGGCGTTGGCGGTCGCGACAACCGTTGGTGCTCATGGTGATCGCCACCGCAGGGTCGCTCGCCATGACAGCGGTCGGGAAGCTGGTCGTCGGCCGGGTCCGCCCGGACCACCGGTTCGCCGTGCCGCCCTTCGAGAGCTCTCCGTCGTTCCCGAGCGGACACACCCTCAACAGCACGGTCGTGGCCGGGGTCCTCACCTACCTCGTGCTGCGGAACGTGGCCAGCCCCGTCCTGCGGGTGGTCACCGTGGTGGGGGCGGTCACCTTCGCGACCGCGATGGGTCTGTCACGAGTCTTCCTCGGCCACCACTGGCTCACCGACGTGATGGCGGGCTGGGCCCTCGGCGTCGCCTGGGTCGTCGTCGTGGTGAGCGCGGACCGGCTGCAGCGCGACCTTCGCGGCTCTCGGCGCAGGCCGACGCGTGAGGTCAGTCCGCCCACGACCAGCGGACGCGTACAGCCACCGTGACGGTCGCCTCCCCGGCCTCGACCGGCATACCGGGCCCCAGGGGGCTGGCCGCCATCATCACGGCCCTCGGGGCGGGTCCGCCCGGACCACCCACCGGTAGGTCGGTGACCCGCTCCACCACGCCGAGCGGACGATCGGCCAGCGCCGCGAACTGGTCCGCCTTGGCCCGGGCGTCGGCGAAGGCTCGCTCACGCGCCTGCACCATCAGCGGCTCCGGGTCGCGGAGGGCCAGAGCGATGTTGTCGATGCCCAGGGCGTTCCCGGCCGCGGTCGACAGGGCCGTCACGACCGTGCCGGCTCGGTCGATGTCTCGCACCCGGATGCGCAGGGTGTGCCAGGCGGTGTAGCCGACCACCTCGGGTCGGTCGTTGGCCCAGCGCTGGTGGACTCCGGAGCCGGTCGTCTGCAGGTCGGCCGCCGCGACTCCGCTCCCGCGTGCCGCACCCTGCACGTCGGCCATCCTGGTCGACGCCTCACGAAGGGTTCCGGCGACGTCTGCGCCATCGCAGGACACCCGGACGTCCAGGGTGAGGATGTCGGGCGTACCCGAGGCCGACCCGGTGCCGGTCACGTCGACGTGGGAGCTCATGGACCAGACCTTATGACGCGCCGAGCGGTCGGACCCCCGCGGCGCGGTCCGTGAAGTGGTTGGATCGGGTCATGCCCACGCTGCCTTCGATCTCCTACTCGATCACCGTCCGCCTGATCCTGCCGGCACGGGCGACGGCGGTGAGCGAGCTGACGAGTGCCATCGAGCGCGACGGGGGCGCCGTGACGGCTCTCGACGTCACCGCCTCCGGGTCCGACCGGCTACGGGTCGACCTCACCGTCGCGGCCGGTGACACCGAGCACGCGGCCCGGCTCGTCGAGACCATGCGCGCCATCCCGGGCGTCGACATCGGCAAGGTCTCCGACCGGACCTTCCTTGCGCACCTGGGCGGCAAGCTGTCGATCGAGTCCCGTGTGCCGATCCGCAACCGCGACGACCTGTCCCTCGTCTACACCCCGGGTGTGGCCCGGGTGTGCCTGGCGCTGGTGGAGAACCCGGCCGACGCCCGGAACCTGACGATCAAGGGCAACACGGTCGCGGTCGTCACCGACGGGACGGCTGTCCTCGGCCTGGGCAACATCGGTCCGATCGCGGCGCTGCCGGTCATGGAGGGCAAGGCCGCCCTGTTCAAGCGGTTCGCCGGAATCGACGCCTTCCCGATCTGCCTGGACACCACCGACACCGAGGAGATCATCGCCGCGGTCAAGGCGATCTCACCGGTCTTCGCCGGAATCAACCTCGAGGACATCTCAGCCCCCCGCTGCTTCGAGATCGAGGCCCGGCTGCGTGCCGAGCTGGACATCCCCGTCTTCCACGACGACCAGCACGGCACCGCGATCGTCACCCTTGCGGCGCTGCGCAACGCCCTGCGCGTCGTCGGCAAGGACATCACGAACGTCCGGCTCGTGATGAGCGGGGCGGGCGCGGCCGGAACGGCGATCCTCAAGCTCCTCCTCGCCGCCGGCCTCACCGACGTCGTCGTCACCGACGCCCACGGGGTCGTCGAGCAGACCCGTCCGGACATCGCCGACGGCAGCAGCCCTGCGCTCATGTGGTCCGCCCAGCACACCAACCCGCGAGGGCTGACCGGGACGCTCAAGGCGGCCCTCGTCGGCGCCGACGTGTTCGTGGGGGTCTCCGCGCCCAACATCCTCACCGGCGACGACATCGCCACGATGGCAGCGGACTCCATCGTCTTCGCCATGGCCAACCCGACCCCCGAGGTCGACCCGAACGAGGCGGCCAAGCACGCCGTCGTGGTGGCCACCGGTCGGTCCGACTTCGCCAACCAGATCAACAACGTCCTGGTCTTCCCGGGGGTGTTCCGAGGACTGCTCGACGCCAACTCCAAGCACGTGACGACCGACGTCCTCCTCGCGGCTGCCGAGGCGCTCGCCGGTGTGGTCAAGGAGGAGGAGCTCAACCCGGCCTACATCGTGCCCAGCGTGTTCCACCCCGACGTGACCAAGGTCGTTGCCGAGGCCGTCGCCCGGGCCGCGCGGGCCGCCCCCCCCGACATCCTGCGGTGACGTCGGGCCGACCCTCGCAACCGGCTGCCGCACCACCTCCGCACCGTTCGGGCGCAGCCCACGGCAGGCGGGTCACCCGGGTCGGCCTGGTGCTGCTGCTCGCTGCCGTGGCGGTCCAGCTGTGGTCGGTCTATGCGCCGGTCTCCCCGGCGCAGCCGACCTTCGCGGGGGAGGACAAGATCGCGCATGCCCTGCTGTTCGGGGTTCCGGTGGCCATCGCCTGGGCGGCGCGACTTCGGCCGCGGCTCGTGACCGCCCTCATGGTCCTGCACGCGCCGGTGAGTGAGCTCGTCCAGCACTATCTGCTGCCCCATCGAAGCGGCGACCCGCGGGACGTCGTCGCAGACCTCATCGGGGTGCTGGTGGCCGTCCTCGTCGGGCGGACCGGTGCACGCCTGGTCGGCCGGGAGCCGGCTCGCTGGTAGTATCGGGTGTTCGGTGTGACGGCGCATGGCTGCGCCCACCGGCTGCCCGTCTCTCGCGAGTGGCCCGAACCTCCTTGAACCACAACCGAACCCGCCGGTGACACGCAGAGCGTCGAACCAGCGCACGGACGCGGACAACGCGTCTGAGGCTCGTCTTCATCGTCATCTCGCCAGTGGCTCGAGACGTGTCTGACACGCACGAAGCCCACCGCTCGATGACCACTGAAGGTGACACACCATGCCCAAGAAGACCTCCGGCGCGCCCAAGAAGGCCCGGTGGACCCCGGCCGAGAAGGCCGCCCGTGCAGAGGCCAAGCAGCGCTCCGGCAAGAAGCCGCACCGCGGTCAGGCGGACCGGGCGCCGAGCGGCCCCCCTTCGCGCAGCGCTGAGCGTCCTTCGTATGCCGAGCGCGCACCCCGCGCGGACCGGCCCGTCCGGACCGACCGCTTCGAGCGCGACGACCGTCCACGTGCTGGAGGCAGCGCTCGCGAGGACCGCCCGCGCGGTGGGGGATACGTCCGGGACGACCGGCCGCGACGCGACGAGGACCGGACCCGCCGAGTGCACCCGCCGCGCCACGTGGCCGGCAACGACCACTGGCGTGAGCGCGAGGACCGCCGTGAACGCACCGAACGTCGCACCGACCGCACCGACCGCACCGACGACCGCAGCCCGCGCAGCGGCTACCGGAGCCGGGACGACCGGGGTGGGTACCAGCGTCGTGACGACCGCGGGAGCGGCAGCGAGCGTCCCGCGTTCCAGGGACGTGCGGACCGGGACGACCGGGGTGGGTACCAGCGTCGTGACGACCGCGGGAGCGGCAGCGAGCGTCCCGCGTTCCAGGGGCGTGCGGACCGGGGCGACCGGGCCGGGTTCCAGAACCGGGACGACCGGGTTGGGTACCAGCGTCGTGACGACCGTGGCGAGCGCAGCGAGCGTCCCTCGTTCCGGCGCGACGACCGCGGGGAGCGCAGCGGCTATCAGGGCGGTGCGGACCACGGCCGGCGTGGAGCCCCCGGCAACCGGGACGACCGGGGCGGCTACCAGCGGCGCGAGGACCGGGGCGACCGCGGCGGCTTGCACAGTCGGGACGACCGCTCGGCCCCGCACGCCGAGGCCGAGGCGCTGCGCGCCGAGGCCGACCAGTGGACGGCATACAAGCCCAAGGCCGGCCGTGCCGCGGAGGTGACGCAGGACAACGGCTTCGCCGCCATGGGCCTGCCCGAGCGGCTCGTCGCGCGGCTCGCGCGCGACGGCATCGTCGCACCGTTCCCGATCCAGTCCGCGACCATTCCCGACGCGATGGCCGGCCGCGACGTCCTCGGACGAGGCCAGACCGGCTCCGGCAAGACGCTGGCCTTCGGGCTGCCGACGATCGCCCGGCTGGCTGCCGACGGCAAGGCCAGGCCGAAGCGCCCACGGGCGCTCGTCCTCGTGCCGACCCGCGAGCTGGCCATGCAGGTCTCCGATGCCCTCGAGCCGCTCGTCCACGTCATGGGTCTGCGTCACAAGCTGGTCGCGGGCGGGCTGTCCTACGAACCGCAGATCTCCGCGCTGGCCCGTGGCCTCGACCTGCTCATCGCCACGCCGGGCCGGTTGAAGGACCTGCTCGACCGCGGCGCCGTCGAGCTCGGTGACATCGAGGTCGCGATCCTGGACGAGGCCGACCACATGGCCGACATGGGGTTCATGACCGAGGTGACCGCCATCATGGACGACATGCCCGAAGGCGGCCAGCGGCTGCTCTTCTCGGCCACCCTCGACAAGGGCATCGACAACCTCGTCGCGCGCTACCTCACCGATGCGGTGACGCACTCGACCGACGACATCACCGCCTCGGTCACGACGATGGCGCACCACCTGTTCCTCGTCGAGCCCAACCACAAGAAGGTCGTCACGGCCGAGCTGGCGGCGCGCCCCGGCCGGACCCTCGTCTTCGTGCGGACCAAGCTCGGCGCCGACCGGGTGGCTCTGCAGCTGCGCGAGTCGGGCGTGGCCGCGGCCGCCCTGCACGGTGGCCTCACCCAGGGCGCCCGCAACCGCGTGCTCGGGGCGTTCCGCACCGGCGCCCTGCCGGTGCTGGTCGCCACCGACGTGGCCGCCAGAGGTATCCATGTCGACGACGTGACGCTGGTGATCCAGGTCGACCCGCCGGCCGACCACAAGGACTACCTGCACCGCTCCGGGCGGACCGCGCGAGCCGGTGAGGAGGGTGCCGTCGTCACCCTCGCACTGCCGCACCAGAAGCGGACGATGGAGCGTCTGCTCGGTGCTGCCGGGGTCGAGACCTCCGGCGTCAAGACCACGCCGGGCTCGGACGCCGTCGCCGCTGCCGGTGGTCGTGAGCCCTCCGGGGTGCCGATCCTGGAGTCCGAGTTCCGCTCCCTCGTGGACCCGCCCCGTCCGCAGTTCTCCCGTGGCGGTCGTCGCCCGGGTGGCCAGCGCGGCGGTCGACCGAGCGGGTTCGGCGGACGGGGTGAGCGCTCCGGCAGCGCCCGCGGGTCGCGCACCCGTCAGTGGGCCGACTGACGAACCAAGCCCGAGGGGCCATCGGCCGGGGCACAATGGAGCCGTGACGGCTCCGCGATGGGACGGGCCGCCCCTCACCGGGCGGCTGCTCCTCGCGACCCCGGTGATCGCCGGCGGGATCTTCCATCACGGCGTCGTGCTCGTCCTGCACCACGACGACGACGGTGCACAGGGCGTCGTCGTGAACCGGCCCTTGGAAGCCACGGTCGATGCCGTGCTGCCCGGGTGGCAGGGGCTGCTCACCGAGCCCGGGAACCTGTTCCAGGGCGGCCCGGTGAGCCTGGACTCGGCGCTCGGGCTGGTCACCGTCCCAGGTCCGAGGGACGCACCGGTGGGCGTCAAGCGGCTGTTCGGCCGGGTCGGGGTCATCGACCTGGACACCCCTCCGGAGCTGGTCCGCACCGGAGTGGCCGGGATGCGCGTCTTCGCCGGGTATGCCGGGTGGTCGGCGGGGCAGCTCGACGAGGAGGTTCGCACCGGCTCGTGGTGGGTGGTTGACGCCGAAGCGCGTGATGCGTTCAGCGACCGACCGGACCGGCTGTGGCAGAGCATCCTGCGCCGGCAGGGCGAGCCGCTGGCGTGGGTCGCCACCCACCCCGGTGACCCCGACCTCAACTGACCGCCCGACCCCTCAGTCGAGGCAGAACTCGTTGCCCTCGGGGTCGGCCATCGTGATGAACCCGGCCTCCATCGCCGACGGGTCGGGCTCGACGCGGTAGGCGCGGGTGGCACCGAGGCGCTCGAGGCGTACGGCCTCGACCTCCAGCGCGCGCATCCGCTCCTCACCGACCAGTCCCGGCGCGGCCCGCACGTCGAGATGGACCCGGTTCTTGGCGGTCTTGTGCTCGGGCACCCGCTGGAAGAAGATGCGCGGACCGGTGCCGGTGATGGGCAGCAGCGCCGAGCGCGCGTTCCGGTCCTGCTGCGGCACCCCCCACGCCTGCAGCGCCGCATCCCAGGTGTCGAACCCCTCCGGGGGCGGTTGCACCCGGTATCCCAGCACCTCGGCCCAGAAGGCGGCCAACGCGGCCGGATCGGAACAGTCGACAGTGATCTGTAGCTCCCTGGTCATCGGTCCATGTTCGCAGGGGGCACCGACAGCCAGCCGGTGCGGACGCGTGTCGTCCAGAAGGCTGGCCGGGTCCGGACCGTGAGCTCGGCAGGGGACCCAGGTGGCGCCGGACCATCGGTGATGATGGGGTGGTGTCCATCCCCTTCGACTACTCCAACCTGCCGACCCGCCCCCCGGGCCGTGCGGTCCGGGTGCTCGGAGCCGTGTTCCCCGGGGTGCGGCGGGTGCAGGACGACGCGGTCCCGTATGCGACGCGGTGGCGGGAGGCCAACCTCGCGGCGATCGGGCGCAGCGGCCCGGTGTGGGTCGCGATCGGCGACTCGATGAGCCAGGGCGTGGGAGCCAGCGCGTACGACCGGGGTTTCGTCGGTCAGCTGAGCGAGCGGCTGCAGGACCGGTGGCCGCATCGCCTGGTCAACCTGTCCGTCTTCGGCGCCAGGGTGCAGGACGCCCTGGACCACCAGCTGCCCGCCCTGCGGCGGCTGGCTGCAGCAGGGACGGCACCGACCGTCGTGACGGTGGTCATCGGGTCCAACGACCTGCTCAGCACGCTGCACCGGGCTGACCTCGTGGAGCGGTTCACCACCCTGCTCGACCAGCTGCCCGTCGGGGCCGTGGTGAGCAACCTGCCCAACCCACACAGGGAGGCGCGGGCGATCGACGCCCTGCTCCGCGAGCGGGCCGCAGGTGGCGAGGTGCTGCTCGCCGACCTGCGCGGCGACGGGCCGCGCAGCTGGCGCGGGCGACTGGCCGCCGACAGGTTCCACCCCAACGACGCGGGGTACGCCGCCATGGCCGACGTCCTCGAGCGACCGGTCCGGGAGCGGCTGGCCCGGCATACGATGGGTCGATGAGCGACCCCAACCTGCCGCTGGACGACCCGCTGGCACCGAGCGGCCCGTCGACCCTGACCGCGGTGCTCGAGCGCACCGAGACCGCACCCGTGCCGCAGGTGCAGGAGCCCGGCGACCACGAGCGGTTCGCGCACTACGCCGACAAGAACAAGATCATGGAGTCGGCCCTCTCCGGCGCACCGGTGGTCGCCCTCTGCGGCAAGGTCTGGGTCCCGGGACGCGACCCCAAGAAGTTCCCGGTCTGCCCCACCTGCCGGGAGCTGCTCGACGAGTTCTTCCCACCGGAGGACAAGGGCGGCGACGAGGCCTGAGGCCGGCGGCCGCGCCGGATCGCCCGTCACCCGCGCGCTCGCCGCGCCGCACGACACGCCGACATAGCACGCGCCCGGGACCTGACCGGTCAGGTCGGGGTCCGGGCACGTCGGCTTCCGGGAGTGGCTAGGGTTGCCCGGTCATGTCGATCGCCGCGCCCTCCCCGCACCCGTCCCGCGCGGTGGACCAGCTGTCGCCGGCCTTCCCGGCGCCCCGCGCGGCCTGGGGCACCGCTGACAAGCTGCGGACCTGGCAGGCCGCCGCGCTGGCGGCCTACCGCGCATCGGAGGAACGCGACTTCCTCGCGGTGGCCACGCCGGGGGCCGGGAAGACGACCTTCGCGCTGCGGCTCGCCGCCGACCTGCTCGACCGCGGCATCGTCACCGCGGTCACCGTCGTCGCCCCCACCGAGCACCTGAAGACCCAGTGGGCCGACGCGGCAGCCAGGGCGGGGATCGACCTGGACCCCACGTTCTCCAACGCGGTGGCCAACACCTCGCGGGACTACCACGGCGTCGTCCTCACCTACGCGCAGGTGGCCAGCCGCCCCGACCTGCACCGGCAGCGCACGGCCGCCCAGCCCACCCTGGTGATCCTCGACGAGATCCACCACGGGGGCGACGCGAAGAGCTGGGGCGAGGGCATCCGGTCGGCGTTCGAGGGCGCCACCCGCCGGCTCGGCCTCACCGGGACCCCGTTCCGCTCGGACACCAACCCGATCCCGTTCGTGCGCTACGAGATGGGAGCCGACGGAGTCCTGCGGTCCAGGTCCGACCACAGCTACGGGTATGCCGAGGCGCTGCGTGACGGGGTCGTCCGGCCGGTGCTCTTCCTCGCCTACGGCGGTGCGATGCGGTGGCGGACCAGAGCCGGCGACGAGGTGGCGGCCCACCTCGGCGAGCCGATGACCAGGGACGTCACCGCCCAGGCCTGGCGGACCGCGCTGGACCCCAGGGGGGAGTGGATCCCCTCGGTCCTCGCCGCCGCCGACAAGCGCCTCACTGAGGTCCGCCGGCACGTCCCCGACGCGGGTGGCATGGTCATCGCGTCCAACCGGACCGCAGCCCGCGCCTACGCCCGGATCCTGGAGACGATCACCCGAGAGCCCCCCACGGTCGTCCTCTCCGACGACGCGGGGGCCTCCGCACGGATCGAGGCGTATGCCGCCAGTCGCTCCCGCTGGATGGTGGCCGTGCGGATGGTGTCCGAGGGAGTCGACGTGCCACGGCTGTGCGTGGGCGTCTATGCGACGTCGACCTCGACCCCGTTGTTCTTCGCCCAGGCGGTGGGGCGGTTCGTTCGTGCCAGGCGGCGAGGTGAGACCGCCTCGGTGTTCCTGCCGTCGGTGCCGGTCATCCTCGAGCACGCGGCCCGGCTCGAGGACGAGCGGGACCACGCGTTGGACCGGACGGTCGACCCGGAGTCCGAAGCGTCGCTGTGGGCTGCCGAGGACGGGCTGCTGGCCGCCGCCAACCGCTCCGAGCAGCTCCTCGACGACCCCGAGGCCCGGTTCGAGGCGCTGGAGTCCGACGCCCACTTCGACCACGTCCTGTTCGACGCCCAGCAGTTCGGCCTGCACGCCGCGGTGGGGTCGCCGGAGGAACAGGACTACCTGGGGCTGCCCGGACTGCTGGAGCTGGACCAGGTCGCCACGCTGCTCCACGAGCGGCAGAGCAAGCAGTCGGCGAGGTCACCCAGGCGTCCGGCGCCGACGGTCTCGGCGCACCGCGCGCTGGCCGCCCAGCGCAAGGAGCTGAACAGCTTGGTCGCTGCATACGCCCGCAAGACCGGCTCCCCGCACGCGACCGTGCACCTGGACCTTCGGCGGGCGTGCGGCGGCCCGGAGGTCGCCACGGCCACCTCCGATCAGGTGACCGCCCGGGTGGACCAGATCAGGCGCTGGTTCGTCGGTCGTCGCTAGGCTGGGCCGGTCCGGCTCGTCCGGGGCCGGCGTGAGACAGCGAGGTCCTCGCCATGGCCAACCACGTCTACAGCGTCTCCGAGGTCGTCGGCACCTCGCCCGACGGAGTCACCCAGGCCGTCGACAACGCGGTGACCCAGGCGGCATCGACGGTGCGCAACCTGGACTGGTTCGAGGTGACCGACATCCGCGGCCAGATCGCCGATGGTGCCGTCGCGCACTGGCAGGTGACCGTCAAGCTCGGCTTCCGCCTGGAGAGCTGAGCCGACGGCGGACGGTCGGGTCGCCACCGGGACGGTGTCCTGAGTCCCCGGCGGTCCTCACCCGTGGTCGCCGATCGCCGACAGGCGGTGCACCGTGGGTCGCAGGGTGTGCCGGGGGACCTCCAGGAGCTGCCCGTTGCCCAGGACCTCCCAGTCCGGAGCCGCCTGCTCCCAACCCGAGGACGCGACGAGCACGGACCCGGCTCGGGCCCGGAACCGCAGCGTGAAGGTGTCCGGGTCGTCGCCCTTGGCGGCGACTGCGGCCGCGTTCCACCGGGTCGCGGCGTACAGACCGTCGTGGGTGAGCAGCAGGCAGTTGAGCGAGAGGTACTGCGCGCCACCGGCCAAGGCGCAGATCGCCCGGTCGAGGGCCTCGACCGGGCCGCACTCGCTCATGAAGGAGCGCACGAGGGCGAAGTACCGCTCGCTGTCGGTGTCGCCGCTCGGCGCTGGTGTCTGGTGGGAGCGCAGGACCTCCTCCACCGCCTCGGCCGGGTGGACCCAGCCGTTGTGGGCGAAGGCCATGCTCCCGGCGACGAAGGGGTGGGTGTTCTGCTCGAGGTTGGCCATCCCCGCCGAGGCCTTGCGCAGGTGCAGGATGGCCGCGTCGGTCGTGGCCGTGTCGACCGCCTGCGCGAACGCCGCGCTGTCCAGAGCGGCCTCGGGTGCCTTCGCCACCTCCAGGTTGTCCTGGTCGTCCCAGAACGCGATGCCCCACCCGTCGCAGTGCACCCTGGCCAGCTCGCGGAACGGCGTCAGCTCCTGGCCGAGGGTCGCGGTGAGGGGCTGGGCGGTCGGGCTGACCGCGGCGAGCAGACGGCACATGGGACGGTGGCATCCTTCCGGTGGGGGGTCGGGGCTGGAGGGCGGGCGGGTTCAGCGGACCGCCGTCGTCGTCGCCGCATGGGTCTCGTGCTCGAGCTGCTCGGCGGCCTGGCCGCCGCCACGCGGCGCGGTGCGCATGCGCCGTTCCAGGTGGTGTGCCAGCTGGGACAGCAGGACGTTGACGAGGACGTAGAGCACGGTGATGATCAGGTAGGTCTGGATGAGCAGGTGCGTGAACGCGGTCAGGTTCGTGGCGGTCTTCATCAGCTCGGGGTAGCTGACGACGTAGCCCAAGGTGGTGTCCTTGAGCAGGGACACCAGGCCGGTGATGAGCGCGGGGATCACGATGCGCAGCGCCTGGGGCAGCACGACGTGGCGCATGGTCTGGCCGTAGGTCAGGCCGATCGACCAACCCGCCTCGCTCTGGCCCCGGTCGACCGCGTTGACGCCGGCCCGAACCACCTCGGCGAGGACGGCCACGTTGACCATCACCAGCGGGACGACCAGCTTCCAGAACACCGGCAGGTTGAGGCCGTACCGGGGCAGCGCGAGCAGGAACGCGTAGATCAGCAGGAGAAGCGGCAAGGACCTGAAGACCTCCACGTATGCCGTTGCCAGCCGGCTGACGAGGCGGTTGTGGGAGAGGCGACCGAGCGCCGCGAGGACACCGAGCGGGAACGACAGCAACGCTCCGACCCCGGTGGCGATGAGCGTTCCGCGGACGCCCCCTGCGAGGAAACGCAGGTAGCCGGTGTGGACGAACGGAGACCAGCGGTCGCCGGCCAGCTGGCCGTGCCGGCCGAACTGGACGACGACCAGCACGATGACCGCGACGATGACAAGCACCGCCGCGGCGCTGGCGAGCGCGATGCGGCGCCGCCCCCGGGGACCGGGGGCGTCGAACAGGACCGTTGCGGCGCTCATCGGCGGATCGCGACCCGGCGTTCCAGCCAGCCCCCGGCCATGGCGCCGGCGAAGGCGATGAGCAGGTAGATGGCACCGGCCACGAGGAAGGTGACCGCCGCGGCGTACTTGAGGTTGAGGTACTGGGTCTGGTAGGTCAGCTCGGCGACGCCCACGGCCGAGGCGAGGGAGGAGCCGAGGGCGATGCCGATGAAGGTGTTGACGATCGGCTGAACCATCGCCCGCAGTGCCTGGGGCAGGATGACGAACCGCAGCGACTGGACGAAGGTGAGCCCTATCGAGCGGGCCGCCTCCGCCTGGCCGAACGCGATGGAGTTGATCCCCGACCGCATCGACTCGCACACGAACGCCGCTCCGGACAGGGCCAGGCTGGCGGCCGCGCAGACGAACAGCGAGTAGGTCAGGCCGATGTCGGGGAGCCCGAAGACGAACAGGATGAGCAGGGCCAGGAGCGGGATGTTGCGGAAGAACTCCACGTAGACCGAGCCGACGACGCGCAGCGGCGCGACCGGGCTGACCCGGCAGACGGCGAGGACGATGCCGAGGACGAGCGCACCGACGAAGCCCAGCACGGTGAGCTCCAACGTGGTGAGCACTCCGGCGAAGATGTCCCCGAGGTGGTCGGTGACGGCGTTCACGGGCGGCGCCGGTCCGATCAGCTGCCGGCGGCCGAGCCGAGGATGGGCGGGGTGGGGGCCTCGCCGCTGACGATGGTCCCGATCGTCGCCTTCCAGAGCTTGGCCCAGGACCCGTCGTCGAAGATCTTGGTGAGCCAGGCGTTGACGAACTGCTTGGCCGACGGGTCGTCCAGGGGCAGCCCGATCCCGTAGGGCTCCTTGGTGAACGGCTGGCCGACCACCTTGACCGCCTTGTTGCTGCTCGCGTCGCTGATCAGGATGCCCTGGTCGAGCACGTAGGCGTCGACCCGGCCCTGCTGGACGGCGGCCACGCACTCGGCGTCCTCCTGGAAGAGCTGGACCTTGGCGTCCGGTGCCATCTTGGCCAGGGCCAGCGCGGCCGTGGAGTTGGTCTCGGTGGCGACCTTCTTGCCGGCCAGGTCCGCGAGGCCCTTGATGGTCGTGTTGTCGGCCTTGACCATGATCGCGTCCCCGGACTCGTAGTACGGACCCGCGAAGGCGACCTTCTTGGCGCGGGCCGGCGTGATCGTGTAGGTCGCGAAGACCGCGTCGACCGTGTGGTTCTGCAGCAGCGTCTCCCGGGTGTCGACGGTGGTGATGGTCAGCCTGGTCAGCGACTGCGGGTCGGACTTGCCGGTGATGTAGCGCGAGAGCATCTGGGCAAGGCCCGCGTCGAAGCCGGTGAGCTCACCGGTGGTGGGGTCCTTGATGGAGAACAACGGGCCGGAGTCGGTACCGCCCACCTTCAGGAAGCCCTGCTTCTTCACGGCGCTGGCCCAGGTGTTGGCATCCACGCTGGCCGTGTCCGCCACGGGGGCGCCCTTGATGATGGCGTCGTAGGCGCTGGACTTCTGTCCAGGCACCTGGTCGGCTGCGCCCCCGCTCCCGCAGGCCGTCAGTCCGGCGCCGAGGGCAACGGCGCCCAGGGTCCAGGTGAGGACCGAGCGCCTCGTGGGTCTGGTCGTCGTCGTCATGTGGCGAGCTCCTGTCGGCGATGCGGTGGGACCCGGGCGCCGCGGCGGTGATGGCCGGGTCTGGCTGTCTCCGACGCTATGACCGGCGGATCATCAGGACAATGATGGATGTCGTCCCCTATCTGAAGAGTCTCTTTATGGTTGCCCCGTGTTCGACCTGCCCCAGCTGAACGTGCTGTCCGCGGTGGCCCGCACCGGCTCCTACTCCGCCGCCGCCCGCGAGCTGCGGATCACCCAGCCGGCGGTGACCTACCAGATGCGTCAGCTGGAGAAGGACGTCGGTGCGGTCCTCGCGGTGCGCGTCGGGCGGACGATGCGCCTCACCTCCGCAGGTCAGCAGGTTCGGCTGCACGGTGAGCGTCTGCTGGAGGAGGCGCGGGCCGCCGAACGGCAGATCGCCGCGTCGGTCGGCAGCGAGTCGGCGACCGTCCGGGTCGCCGCATTTCCGAGCAGCTGCGCCACGATCGTGCCCTCCGCCCTGGCCCGGCTACGCCGCAGCCATCCACAGATCGACATCGTGCTCACCCAGTGCGAGCCACCGGCGGCGCACGCGCTCGTCCGTCGCGGCGAGGTGGACCTGGCCCTGACCTACCGCTTCGCGGACCTCGATGCGGCGCAGCCGCCATCCGGGACGTCAGCCGGACTGCTTCGCCGGATCCCGCTCGTGGTCGACGAGGTACGGATCCTGCTGCCCGCGGACCACCGCTGCGCAGGGCGGGGGCGGATCCGCGTGGCTGACCTCGCCGAGGAGACCTTCATCCTCGGCTCGGCCCTGTTCGGCGACATCCTGGTCGACCTGTCGAGACCACTGGGCCGGACCCCTGCGTCGGTGCGGGTGGCCGACGACTACGTGGCCATGCAGGCCTTCGTTGCCTACCGCCTGGGCGTCGCGCCCGTGCCCGAGCTGGCCCTGCGCGCCCACCGGGACCGCCGCGTCGTCGCCCGACGGCTCGACGGCTGGCCCGCCCGGCACGTGCAGATCGAGCTGTGGCCGGACCAGCTGAGGGTCGACGCGATCACGACCGTGAT
>JAICMC010000180.1 GCA_025929465.1 Nostocoides sp. | reverse complement strand
CGCCCCGGCCCTGGCCTGCGGCAACACGGTCGTGCTCAAGCCGGCCGAGACGACCCCGCTCACCGCACTGCTCTTCGCCGAGGTCTGCCAGCAGGCCGAGCTGCCCCCGGGAGTGGTCAACATCGTCACCGGCGCGGGCCGCACCGGCCAGGCGATCGTCGACCACCCCGGCATCGACAAGCTCGCGTTCACCGGGTCCACCGCCGTCGGCAAGATGATCGCCCGCTCGATCGCCGGCACCCGCAAGCGGGCCACCCTCGAGCTCGGTGGCAAGGCGGCCAACATCGTCTTCGACGACGCCCCCCTCGACCAGGCCGTCGAGGGCATCGTCAACGGCATCTTCTTCAACCAGGGCCACGTCTGCTGCGCCGGCTCACGGCTGCTCGTGCAGGAGTCCATCGCCGAGGAGGTCGACGAGCGGCTCAAGCGGCGGCTGGCCACGCTGCGCGTCGGCGACCCGCTCGACAAGAACACCGACGTCGGCGCGATCAACTCCAAGCGCCAGCTCGACCGGATCGTCGAGCTCACCGCGGCCGGAGAGGCCGAGGGCGCCGTCCGGTGGGACACCGAGTGCGTCCTGCCGGAGAAGGGGTTCTGGTTCCGGCCGACGGTCTTCACGGGGGTGAGCCAGACCCACCGGATCGCCCAGGAGGAGATCTTCGGGCCGGTCCTGTCGGTCCTCACCTTCCGCACCCCGCACGAGGCCGTCGCCAAGGCCAACAACACCCCCTACGGCCTGTCGGCCGGGATCTGGACGGAGAAGGGCTCGCGCATCCTGTGGATGGCCGACCAGCTGCGCGCCGGCGTCGTCTGGGCCAACACCTTCAACAAGTTCGACCCGACCAGCCCGTTCGGCGGCTACAAGGAGTCGGGCTACGGCCGCGAGGGCGGCCGCCACGGCCTGGAGGCCTACGTGAGCACCGGGAAGGACAGCTGACATGGCACCGACCGCGCAGCGGACGTCACCGCGCGTCGACGTCAGGAAGACCTACAAGCTGTACATCGGCGGCGCCTTCCCGCGCAGCGAGTCGGGGCGCTCGTATGCCGTCACCGACACCCGCGGCCGGTTCCTCGCCAACGCCGCGCAGGGCTCCCGCAAGGACGCCCGCGACGCGGTGACCAAGGCCCGGGGCGCCTTCGCCGGCTGGGCCGGCGCCACGGCATACAACCGCGGGCAGGTCCTGTACCGGGTCGCCGAGGTCATGGAGGGCCGCCGCGCCCAGTTCGTCGAGGAGGTCCGTGCCGCCGAGGGTGTCACCCCCGCGCGAGCCGAGGCACTGCTCTCCCAGGCGGTCGACCGCTGGGTCTGGTACGCCGGGTGGACCGACAAGCTGGCCCAGGTCCTCGGTGGGCTCAACCCGGTCGCCGGTCCCTACTTCGACATCTCGGCGCCGGAGCCGACCGGTGTCGTCGCCGTCCTCGCGCCCCAGCAGTCCAGCCTGCTCGGCCTGGTCAGCGTCCTCGCCCCGGTCATCGCGACGGGCAACACGGCCGTCGTGCTCACCTCGACCCAGCGGCCGATCCCGGCCATCGCCCTCGCCGAGGTGCTCGCGACGAGCGACCTGCCCGGCGGTGTCGTCAACCTGATCACCGGGTCGACCGCGGAGGTGTCGCCATGGCTGGCCAGCCACCGTGACGTCAACGGCATCGACCTCACCGGCGCCGCAGGCGTCGACGGGCTCGCCTGGGGCGACCTGGAGCTCGCCGCGGCCGAGAACCTCAAGCGGGTCCTGCGGCCGGCCGGCCGGGGGGCCGAGGCGGTCGAGCCGGACTGGGCCGCCCGCCCCGACCTGGTCCGGATGACGACCTTCTTGGAGACCAAGACCGTCTGGCACCCCAAGGGCCGCTGACTTGACCGACCGACGCCCGCGTCGTCCCGCCGTCGTCCTGCTCGCCGGCCCCAGCGGGTCGGGCAAGTCCCGGCTTGCCGCCAGCCTGGCCGAGGGGCACGGCTGGCCGGTCGTCCGGCTCGACGACTTCTACCGCGACGAGGACGACCCCGCGCTGCCCCGGAGCCAGGCGCTGGGGATCGTCGACTGGGACGACCCGCGCAGCTGGAACGCGGCAGCCGCGACGGCGGCCCTGGACGACCTGGTCTGCACCGGGTCCACCGTCGTGCCCCGCTACGACATCTCCGCGTCCCGCGCCCTCGGCGAGACCACCCTCACCGCGGCTGCGGACGCGCTCGTCGTCGCCGACGGCATCTTCGCCGCCGAGCTCGCCCAGCCGCTGCGTCAGCTCGGCCTGTTGCGAGCGGCATACGTCGTCCACCGTCCTCGCCAGCTGACCTTCCTGCTCCGGCTGCTCCGCGACCTGCGCGAGCGCCGCAAACCCCCCGGCGTGCTCGTCCGGCGCGGCTGGGCGCTCCTGCGGGCCGAGCCGGACGTCGTCGCTGCCCAGGTGAGGCGCGGAGCGGTCCCCCGCAGTCCCCGCGCGATCCGGGAGGAGCTGGGGACGGCCGGCGGCGCGGTCATCCACAGCGACTAGATTCTGGGCAGATCGCAGCGAGGGGAGACCGATGAGCGACGACGGCCCGCAGTGGGTGCCGCCCGGACAGGTCGGCGAGCCCGAGACACCACCGGGCGGTACGGCACCGCCGTGGCAGCAGGCGCCGCAGTGGCAGCACGCGCCTCCCCCCGGTCTGCCGGCCGCCTACCACCCGGGGATCGTGCCGCTGCGACCGCTGCTCGTCAGCGACATCCTCGGGGGTGTCACCACCGCGATCCGGGGCAACCCGGCCGCCACCTTGGGCCTGGGTCTGGTGACCACCCTCGTGTTCGCCGTCCCGGCCGCGTTCGTCGGCGCCTGGCTCGCGACCTGGGCGAGCGGCCGGTTCGCCGACCGGCTCCCGGACGACCTCACCGCCAGCAGCGGCGGGGCCTCCTCGCTGTTCGGGACGTTGGGCAGCTACGTCCCGAGCATCGCCTCCTCCTTCGCCGTGCTGCTGATGACCGCGTTCATGGCCCACGTCATCGGGCAGGGCGTCATCGGCCGCAAGACCTCGCTGGGGCAGACCTGGGTCGAAGCCCGCGGCCGCCTCCTGCAGGTGGTCGCCAGCTTCCTGCTGCTCGGGCTTCTCGTCCTGGCCGTGCTGCTGCTCTGCCTCGGCGCACCGGTCGGCCTGCTCGTCGCGGCGGTCGGGGACCGCGGCAGCGACGGTGGGCTGGCCCTCGGCGTCGTCGGGCTCCTCGGCGGAGCCCTGCTGAGCGTCGTCGTCGTCCTCTTCCTGTCCGTCCGGTTCGGCTTCGCCGCCTCGGCGATCGTGCTCGAGCGTCTCGGAGTGGTCGCCGGGATGCGCCGGTCGTGGCGGCTCACCTCCGGGCGCCCGTTCTGGCGGATCCTCGGCATCCGCCTGCTCGTCGGGCTGATGACCGGTATCGGCGGCCAGATCCTGGCGGTGCCGATCAGCTACCTGCTGCGGCTCCTCCTGGAGTCCACCCTGGACTCGGCCTCGGCCCTCACCGTGGGCGCGGTGTTCATCGCCGCCCTCGCGACCGTCGTCACCGGCACGCTCACCACCCCGTTCTCCGCCGGGACCGGCACCCTGTTGTACATCGACCAGCGGATCCGCCGCGAGGCCCTGGACGTGCAGCTCGTCCAGGCTGCCCGGTCGGGGGTCTGAGGGCCGATGCTCGGAGCCGACGGTCCCCCGCTCGACCCGTCGCCGGACGAGGCGAACCGGTGGGTCGTCGAGGAGCTGCGCAAGGGCGTCTACCGCGACGAGCCGAGCCTGCTCGAGCGGCTGCTCGGCTGGCTGCGCGAGCACCTCCACCTCACCGGAGGAGGTCCCGGTCCCGGGCTCCCGCCCTGGGTCCTGTATGCCGCCGTGCTGGCTGTCCTCGCCGTCCTTGCCGTCATCGTGCTGCGCCTGGTTCGGCCCGACGCACGCCGGACGCTGCACCGGTCCGGCGGGGACGGCGTCCTGGGTGGCGACGCCCGGTCAGCCGCCGAGCTGAGGGCCGCGGCCACGAGCGCCCTGTCCGCCGGCCGGTGGGACGACGCGGTGGTGGCTGGCATGCGGGCCGTCGCGACCGGCGTCGTCGAGCGTTCCGTGCTGGCGGAGTCACCGGGGCGCACGGCGGCCGAGCTGGCGACGGCGCTCGGCACCCACTTCCCCAGCCAGCTCACCGACCTCCGGCGGGCCGCCCACCAGTTCGACGCGGTCCGCTACGGACACCTCCCGGCCGACGAGGCGACCGCGCGACAGGTCGTCTCGGTCGAGGCCGCCGTCGCGGCCGCGCGGCCGGTCTACCCCGACCCGCTCGGCGTGACTGGCGGCGGACCGTGACGGCCACCGTCCCCACCCGGCAGGCGGGCGACGGCGACGGGCAGCTGCGTGCCGTCGACACGGGTACCGCCCGGCGACTGCGGACCGGGCTGCGCTGGCTGCTCCTCCTCGGCGTCGGAGTGGGCCTGCTCGGCGCCGCCGTCCTCATCCATCCGGCCGCGGCGGGCGCACTGGACCCCGGCAACCCCCGGCGGGCCGGCGCTCGGGCCGTCGCCGAGGTACTGCGGGCCCACGGTGTCGCCATCGAGGTCCCCCGGTCGATCGGAGCCTTCACCGGCACGACGCTCGATGCGACCACGACCGTGGTCATCGTGGACCCCGACGCGCTGTCGCCGGACAGCGCCCGACGCGCGATAGAGCACGCCGGCTCGGCCCACCGGACCGTGCTCGTCGCCCCCGGCACCGCGACCCTCGCCGCCATGGACGTGCCCGCCTCGGCCACCGTCTACTGGTCGAGCACCCCGGTCCGGGCCGACTGCAACACCGACGTCGTCCGGTCCGAGGTGTCGGTCCAGCGGGGCGTCCACGCCTACCGGCCGACGGCCGGCTCCTCGTGGACCTCGTGCTTCACCGAGCTCGCGCCGACGGGTGCTGCCCCCCTGCTGACGACCACCGATGCCGCCGGTCGCGAGCTGGTGCTGCTCGGCTACGACGACGTCCTGTCCAACGAGCGGGTGTCCGCCGACGACAACGCCGCCCTCGTGCTGCGCGCCCTGGGCGCCAGCCCGCACCTGGTCTGGTACGTCCCGGG
>JAICMC010000066.1 GCA_025929465.1 Nostocoides sp. | reverse complement strand
TGCTTTTCGAAGTACGCAAGGAAGCGGCGGGCGATCTCGGCCGACTCCATCAGTGGCCATCCTCTGGTTCGTGGTCGGTTCGGTTTGCGTTTGCTGAGCGGGTTTGGCTTGTTGAGAGGGTAGAGCCTGCGGGCGCGGGGTGCGCACGGCGGTAGAGCTCCATGCCCTCCCGTACGTCGCGGGTGAAGCGGTAGGTCTCCCGGGCCGCGGCGATCGCGCCCCGGCGGGCACGCCGGCTGGTGCTCCTGGCCCTGGCGCCCGCCCGGGCCAGCTCGAGCGTGCCCTCGAGCGTGCGCTCTCGGGTGCCCTCGGGAGCAAGGCGGCCAGGGGTAAGGGTCGCAGACAGGCGCCGGCCGGCCGCAGCGACACGCCGGTAGCCGTAGATGCCGGTCACCGCCCCGGCGGTCAGCCAGAAGCCCCTGCGGATCATCGTGCGGCCCTCTCCCGCGCGAGCTCCCCGTGTCTGGCTGGGCCGCGCTCCACGAGATGGCCGGGCAGCGCGCGCCGGGCACGGCGCAGGCTCATGGCGTGGCGCACGCCGTAGGCCAGCGCGCCCACTCGCCCCACCGGGCCGCCGGCGATGGCGCGGCCGAGCCCGGCCAGCGCCGTCACCTGGCCAGCCAGCTCGGACATCCCGGTGCCGAGCTCGTCCATGCTGGCCGTGACCGATTCGGCCTGGTCCAGCTGGCGGCCCGCGCGGTCCACCGCGGCCTGGGCCCCGTCCACCGCGGCCTGCGCACGGGTCAGCAGGACGTCGCCGCGCTCGCGCACGTCGGCGACCAGCTTGCTGCTCTCGCCCAGGAACCGTCCCAGCCGCAGCAGGACGAACACGCCGACGCAGACCAGCAGGGCCCAGAACACGGCGGCGATCAGCGCGGCGAGTCCGGCCGCGTTCATACCGGGACCGTCCTGCTGCTCATGCCTGCTCCTTCTCGGTCTTGTCGGCCTCGGTCTGGCCGGCCTCGTTCTGGCCGGCTCGGCCGAGGATGGCCCGGATGCGCTCGGCGCGCTCGGCGACGCGAGCCTCCAGGCCATGCCGCGACGGCTCGTAGTACCTGCGCTCCGCCACCTGGTCCGGTGCGTAACGCTGCGGGACGATGCCGTCGTCGAAGTCGTGCGGGTACAGGTAGCCCTTACCATGGCCGACCTTGCCCGCCCCAGGATAGTGCGCGTCGCGCAGATGCGCGGGCACCGTCCCGATTAGGCCGTTCCGCACGTCCGCCTCGGCCGCCCCGATGGCCTTGATCACCGCGTTGGACTTGGGGGCCAGCGCGATGTGGATCACCGCCTGGGCCAGGATGATCCGGGCTTCGGGCATCCCGATCTGGGCGACGGCATGCATCGCCGCGACCGCGGTCTGCAGCGCCGTGGGGTCACCCATGCCGACGTCCTCGGAGGCGGCGATGACGATCCGGCGGGCGATGAACCGGGGGTCCTCGCCCGCTTCGAGCATCCGGGCCAGGTAGTGCAGGGCCGCGTCGACGTCGCTGCCCCGCATCGACTTGATGAGCGCGCTGGCGACGTCGTAGTGCTGGTCACCGGCCCGGTCGTAGCGGACCGCCGCGTGCGCCACGGCGCGCTCGACGTCGGCCAGCGTGACGGGGAGTGCTGCCGGCCGTTCGGCGCCCACCGCCAGGGCGTCATCGGCCACGCCGGCCGCCGCCTCCAACGTGGTCAGCGCCCGCCGGGCGTCGCCACCGGCGAGGCGGGTGAGGTATGCCGTGGCCTCGGCGTCGACGGCATACGCGCCACCGAGGCCGCGCTCCTCGGTGACGGCCGCCTCGATGACCTGCCCGATCTCCTCGTCGGACAGGACGCTCAGCGTGATGAGCATGGAGCGCGACAGCAGCGGAGAGATGACCGAGAACGAGGGGTTCTCGGTCGTCGCGGCGACCAGGACGACCAGCCGGTTCTCCACGCCCGGCAGGAGCGCGTCCTGCTGGGCCTTGGTGAACCGGTGGATCTCGTCGAGGAAGAGCACGGTCTGACGGCCGTACAGGTCGCGGCTGCGGGCGGCGGACTCCATCACGGCACGGACGTCCTTGACACCCGCGGTCACGGCGGAGAGCTCGACGAACTCCCGGTCGGCCGCCCTGGCCACGAGGTGCGCCAGGGTCGTCTTGCCCGTGCCGGGTGGTCCCCAGAGGATCGCGGACAGCGACCCTGCCGTCCCGCTCGCGCCCTCCACGAGACGGCGCAGCGGGCTGCCCTGGCGAAGGATCTGGCCCTGGCCGCGGACCTCGGCGAGGGAGCGTGGACGCATCCGGACGGCAAGGGGCGGCATCGTCGCTGCGGTCCCGGACGCGCCCCCGGAGGCGGCGAACAGGTCCAGCGCGTCGGTGCCACTCACGCACGGCAGGCTAGCGCCCGGGTCGGACACGCAGCCCACCTGCGCAGTTCTGCGCGGTTCTGCTCGACCTGTGCCACAGTGGTCCTGTGCGTGCTGGGCGGCCGATGTGAAACTCACCATTGTCGGCGGCGGGGGCTTCCGGGTCCCCCTCGTCCACGGCGCGCTGCTCGGGGACACCGGCGAACGCCGCATCGACCAGCTCGCGCTCCACGACGTCGACAGCGACCGTCTCGAGGTGATCCGCCGCACCCTGGCGCAGCAGTCCCTCGGCCACGGTCGTGCCCTGGACGTCACGGCGACGACGAACCTGGACGAGGCGCTCGACGCGAGCGACTTCGTCTTCTCCGCGATCCGGGTCGGTGGCCTGCACGGTCGGACCCAGGACGAGAGGGTCGCTCTGGAGGCCGGCGTCCTCGGTCAGGAGACGACCGGGCCAGGTGGTGTGGCCTACGGGCTGCGCACGGTCCCGGTCGCCGTCCACGTCGCCGAGCGGATCGCTGCCGTCGCACCCGGAGCGTGGTGCATCAACTTCACGAACCCGGCGGGAATGATCACCCAGGCCATGCAGGCGGTGCTCGGCGACCGGGTGATCGGCATCTGTGACTCGCCGGTGGGACTGGGTCGGCGGGCGGCGGGCGCGGCCCGGATCGACCCGCAGTCCGCTCGGTTCGGCTACGTCGGCCTCAACCACCTCGGCTGGCTGCGGTCGCTGACCGTCGACGGGGTGGACCACCTGCCCGCACTGCTTGCGGACGAGCAGGCGCTGCTCGGCACCGAGGAGGGCCGGCTGTTCGGACCCGCGTGGCTGCAGGAGCTCGGCGCCATCCCCAACGAGTACCTCTACTACTACTACTACACCCGGGAGGCGGTCCGGTCGATCAGCGGTGGGCCGGCGACCCGTGGCGAGTTCCTGCTCGACCAGCAGTCGCGCTTCTACGACGCCGTCCGGGCCGACCCGGGCCGTGCCCACGAGCTGTGGGTGGCGGCCCGTCGACACCGGGAGGAGACCTACATGGCCGAAGCCCGCGAGGACGGGGAGCAGCGCGAGGAGGAGGACCTGTCCGGCGGGTACGAGGCGGTCGCCCTGCGCCTGATGCGGGCGATCGCCGGGGGGCTGCCGACCCGGCTCATCCTCAACGTACGCAACGGGTCGGCCATCCCCGGCCTACCAGAGGAAGCGGTGGTCGAGGTCCCCTGTGCCGTCGACGCTGCCGGCGCCCGGCCCGGTGTCACCGAGGCCCTGGACGGCGCGATGCTCGGCCTGGCCCAACAGGTCAAGGCGGTCGACGAGCTGACCATCGACGCGGCCCTGTCCGGGTCGGCCCGGCTGGCCGTCACGGCCTTCGCGCTGCACCCCCTCGTCGACTCCGTCAGCACGGCGCGCGTCCTGCTCGACGGCTACCGGGCACGCATCCCCGATCTCGCGAACGTCATCCGGGCGTCCGTTCCGCACGACCGGCCGGCCGAAAGGTCGGCGTCCACCCCTTGAGAGGAACCCCGATGAAACGCCTCACCACGGTTGTCGCGCTCGGCGCGGTGACTGCCCTCGCGCTGACCGGCTGCGCCAAGAAGAGCGGCGACGACACCGCCGCGTCCTCGGGCGGCAAGACGACGGTTCGCGTGCTCATCAGCGGTGACACGAACGTCCAGGACCTGTGGGACAAGGGCATCGTCCCCGGCTTCGAGAAGGCCAACCCCAACATCGCCGTCACGGTCGAGCTCGACCTCCATGGCGAGCACGACTCCCAGAACCTGGCCAAGATGGCGGCCGCCGTCAAGGGCAACAGCGACTCCGGCATGGACCTCATCGACGGTGGCTTCGTCCTCCAGGCCGCCCAGGCCGGGTTCCTCGCGCCGGCTGACCCCTCGACGGTGCCCGGCCTGTCCGATGTCCCGGGCGACATCATCAAGGCCGGCGGCGGCGGGGGCATCCCCTACCGCGGGTCCTCGGTCCTGCTCGCGTACAACTCGACCAAGGTGGCCAAACCGCCCCAGACCCTCGACACGCTGCTCGCCTGGATCAAGGCCAACAAGGGTCAGTTCACCTACAACTCGCCCAAGTCCGGCGGCTCGGGGGCCTCGTTCGTGACGACGGTGCTCGACAAGTACCTGAGTCCGGCCGACCAGCAGACGCTGCGCACCGGCTACGACCAGGCCCTGGAGTCCACGTGGGACAAGGGCTTCGCCGAGCTGAAGTCACTGAACCAGTACGTGTACCAGGGCGGGGTCTACCCCAACGGCAACGCCCAGGTCCTGCAGCTGCTCTCGGCCGGTTCCATCACGATGGCCCCGGTCTGGTCCGACCAGTTCATCAGCGGCCAGAAGACCGGGCAGATCCCGGCCACCATCAAGGCGACCCAGATCTCCGACCCCTCCTTCACCGGAGGCGCCGCCTACCTCGGCATCCCCAAGAACAGCCCGAACAAGGCGGCCGCGCTCAAGCTGGCCAGCTACGCCCTCACCCCTGCTGTGCAGAACGTCATCGCGACGACCATCGCCGGCTACCCCGTCATCCCGCTGGCCAAGCTGCCGGCGCAGACCCAGGAGATCTTCAAGGCAGCCCACCCGGACACCCTCCGCCCGACGTACTTCTCCCAGGTCACCAACGACATGAACAAGGCGTGGGACGACAAGGTGCCCGGGAAGTGAGCATGCGCCGCACCCGCGTGGCTGCCCGCAGCTCGGGGCAGCCACGCGCGGTGCTCGGCTTCGTCATGGCCCTGCCTCCGCTGCTGCTCATCGCGGTGTTCGCCGGGCTGCCCATCGTCCTGGCCGTCGGCTACTCCCTCGGCCATACCGGTGGGCTCAACTCGGTCACGGCCAGCTATGCCCAGCACCAGCACGTCGCGACGAGCGGATGGGGGACCTTTGCCGCCTACCGCGAGATGCTCGCGACGGGCCGGTTCCGCACGGACGTGGCCGTCACGGTTCTCGTCACCCTGCTGAGCACGGCCGTGGTCCTCGTCCTCGCGCTCGGAATCGCCCTCAACCTGCGCCTGCGGGGAGGGCGGGTGGCCGGTGCCATCGCCGCCCTCGGCGTCATCCCGCTGTTCATCCCCGTCGTCATCGCCTCGTGGGCGATCCTCACCTTCTACTCCACCGACGGCTTCATCCGCAGTGTCTTCGCCCAGGTGGGGCTGGACGCGCCGGCCCTGGGCTTCAAGGTGGTCACCATCGTCATCGGCTCGGTGTGGACCTCGCTGCCGTTCGCCGTCCTCATGGTGTCCAGCGGCATCCAGTCGGTGCCCGACGCAGTGATCGACGCCGCGCGCGACAGCGGCGCCGGGCTGCTGCGCACGACCCGGTCGGTCATCCTGCCGATGGCGTTCATCCCGATCGTCATCGCGACGACGTTCACGGCGATCGGCGTCCTCGGCTCGTTCACCGTGCCCTACTTCACCGGTCCGAACTCCCCGCGAATGCTGGGGGTCGACATCCAGAACTACTTCGCCGCCTACAACCAGCCGCAGCAGGCGATCGTCATCGCGGTGACCATCTTCGTGCTCGCCTCCGGGATCGCGGTGCTGTACATCTGGGCCAACTTCCGCTCGGCGAACTCCAAGGACCTGTGATGGCACGCCGACTCACCACCAACGTGCTGCTCACCTTGTTCCTCGCGCTGCTCGTCGTCTTCATCCTCGGACCACTGCTGTGGCTGGGCATCAGGGCCTTCGCGACGAGCTGGACGTACCCCAACCTGCTGCCCGACGGCTGGACGCTGGAGTGGTGGCGCAAGGTGATCGCCGACAACCAGCTGTCCACGGCCGTGCAGAACTCGCTCACCTTCGCACCGCTCACCGTCATCGTGAGCGCCGTGATCTGCCTGCCCGCGGCATACGCCTTCGGCCGGCACGACTTCGCCGGGCGCAAGATCATGCTGGTCGGGATCTTCGCGACCAACGCCTTCCCCAAGATGGGCCTGTTCGTCACGATGGCCTCGATGTTCTATGCCCTGGGTCTGATGCAGACCGTCCTCGGCATCGTCATCGTCCACGTCATGGGGACGGTCGTGTTCATGACCTGGATCCCGGCCGCCGCGTTCGGGGCGGTCCCGCGCAGCCTGGAGGAGGCCGCGCGGGACGCGGGGGCCTCCCCGGCCCGGGTGTTCTTCCGGGTCACCCTCCCACTCGCCCTGCCCGGCATCCTGGTGGCCATGGTGATGTCCTTCCTGGCCAGCTTCGACGAGGCCCAGGGCACCTACCTCGTGGGCTATCCCGACTACCTGACCATGCCCACCCAGATGTACAGCCTCGTCCTCAACTATCCCCTGCAGATGGCGGCCGTGTTCTCGATCCTGCTGTCCATCCCCTCCGTCCTCCTCCTTGCCCTGGCCCACCGGCACATCATGGGTGGCCAGCTCGCCGAAGGGTTCCAGCTGCGATGAGGCCCACCGTGACGCATACACCGAGCACCACGACGCCGGCGGGCGCCGCCTTCTCCCCTCCGGCGGCTGCGGACGCCGCACTGGTCCTGCAGGGCCTCAACAAGGAGCTCGGCGGACGCCCGATCGTCACCGACCTCGACCTCGCCGTGGCACGCGGTGAGCTGGTCTGCCTGCTCGGTCCGTCCGGCTGCGGCAAGACGACGACGCTGCGGATGGTGGCCGGGTTCCTCGCCCCGGACCGGGGCGCCATCGTCGTCGACGGCAAGGACGTGACCGGGCTGCCGCCGGAGCGGCGCCCGAGCGCCATGGTCTTCCAGTCCTATGCGCTCTGGCCGCACATGACGGTGTTCAAGAACGTCGCCTTCCCGTTGCGGCTCAAGGGGGTCGGCAAGGCCCAGATCGCCGAGCGGGTCGAGGCGGCCCTCGAGCTGGTCAACCTGACCCACCACATGGGCTCCCGTCCCGGTCGGATCTCCGGCGGCGAGCAGCAGCGGGTCGCCCTCGCCCGGGCCCTGGTCCAGGAGCCTGCCCTGCTGCTGCTCGACGAACCGCTGTCCAACCTCGACGCCCGGCTGCGGGTCAAGGTGCGCGAGGAGATCCGCGAGATCCAGCAGCGCCTCGGCATCACCACGCTCCTCGTCACCCACGACCAGGACGAGGCCCTCTCGGTGAGTGACCGGATCGCCGTCATGAACGACGGCCGGATCGAGCAGGTCAGCGCCCCCACGCAGCTGTATGCCGAGCCCGAGACCGAGTTCGTCGCCACCTTCGTCGGCTCCCTCAACCGGGTGTCCGGCACCTTCTCCGACGGCGGGTTCGTGCCCGGGCCCGAGGTGACCGCGGTCCGCCCGGAGGACATCAGCCTGCACGACCACCCCGGGAGCGCCACCTTCCCCGTCCGGGTGGACCGGGTCGTCCCGCACGGGTCGTTCATCGAGGTCGTGCTCTCCGGCGAGGGCCAGACGCTGCGCGCCTTCCGGTCCGGAACGGTGCCCGTCGTCGGTTCGCAGGTCCATGCCCGGGTCGAGCGCTCGATGGCCTTCGTGGACGGGCGCCGGGTGTCATGACGGTCGCGGTCGTCGCCCACCGCGGAGACTCCAGCCGGTTCACCGAGAACACCGTGCCGGCGTTCGCCTCGGCGGTCGCCCTCGGCGTGGACCGCGTCGAGCTCGACGTGCGCACCAGCGCCGACGGCCACTGCGTCGTCATCCACGACGCCACGCTGCTCCGGATCTGGGGGCTGCCCCGGGCGGTCGAGGACACGAGCCTGTCGGAGATCGGCGCCGTCGGGCTCGCCGACGTCCGGGTCCCCACCCTCGCCGAGGTGCTCGACCTGCTCGACGGGACCGGCACCGGTGTCCTCCTCGATGCCCTCGAGCCGGAGGACGCCGAGGTCGCCTGGCGGGTCGTGCAGAGCCACGAGTATGCCGCGCTCGACGTCCACTGGTGTGGTCCGACCCCGTCGATGCGACGGATCCGCTCCCTCGACCCCGGTGCCGCGATCCACCTGGCCGTCGACACACCGGCGCTGGACGCCGGGCTGATCGGCGAGCTTGCCCCCACCCACGTCAACCTCGGGGCCACCATGCTGTCGCCGGCGCTGGTTGCCGATGCCCACGACCGCGGGCTGCTCGTGTCCGCCTGGACCGTGGACCGGGCCGGTGACATGGCAGCCGTCATCGCGCTCGGCGTCGACGCCGTCACGACGAACCGCCCAGGTCTGCTTCAGGCCGTCGTCAGCTCGGCTCCGTCACCTGTCGCGGCGCCCGCCCCGCGGGATGCCGAGCAGCCGGCATACGACCACGCCCGACGGGTCGCCGAGCACCTGGGCTCGTGGGCGGCCGGCTACATCCACGCGACCCGGCCGGGTGCCGCCACCACCAAGGCGCACCCGGCCGATCTGGTGACCGACATCGACCTCGCCGTGGAGCAGCGGGTGCGTGACGTCATCGCCGCCGAGCTCCCCGGCCACGTGGTCGTCGGGGAGGAGCAGGGTGGGCGGCCCGAGCCCGGACGGCCGAGCTGGTGGCTGGACCCGGTCGACGGGACGAGCAACCTGGCGAGCGGGCTGCCGTGGTGCTCGTTCTCCCTCGCCCTCGCCGTCGACCAGACCCTGCACGTGGGAGTGGTGGCCGACCCCTGGCGGGATGAGGTGCTGGTGGCCACCCGCGGAGGGGGCCTGACCGTGGCGGGGCTGGCGACGAGGGCCCGCACCGACACCACGCTCGCCGGGGGCCTGGTGCTCACCGAGTGGGCCGCGCACGTCCCGTGGCCGGGCCTCTCCGACCTGCTGCCCGCCCTCGCGGCGCGACACGTGACGACGCGGATCATGGGCTCGGGGACGTTGGCGCTGGCCAGCGTGGCGGCCGGACGGTGCCTGGGTGCGGTCATCGGGACGTGGAGCCCGATCGACCACGCCGCCGGGCTGCTCCTGGCCCTGGAGGCGGGTGCGGTGGCGGTGGACGCCCACGGTCGCTGCACGACCTGGCCGTCTCCGGGTCCGTTCCTCGTGGCGGCGCCCGGGGTCCTCGACCCGCTCAGGCGGCTGTTCTGTACGGCCATCGATGCAACGGCACTGCCGCAGGACAGCGGCGGGGCCGCCATCCCGGGCCACGGCTGAGGAAGACCGCGCAAGACCGCGCACTTCTGCGCGTTCTGTGTCACAGTCGTGCCGTGCGCTACTCCCGCCAACGCGAGATCGCCGAGCAGGTCAGCAGCCAAGCCGTGTCCGTCGAGGCCCTCGCCGCCCGGCTGGGGGTGTCCGCCGCGACGATCCGTCGCGACCTGGCCCAGCTGGCCCGCTCCGGGTTGGTCCAGCGGGTGCACGGCGGCGCGGCTCCGGTGTCAGCGCTCGACCCGGACCGGCCGTTCGAGGAGGTGGCCGACGACTCGGCCGACGCCAAGCGGGCGATCGGTCGACGCGCGGCCGGCCTCGTCGAGGACAAGGACGTCGTCCTGCTCGACATCGGCACGACGACCGGCGCCCTCGCCCGGGAGCTGCGGTCGCGGGAGGTCACCGTCATCACCCCGAGCCTGGCGGTCCTCGACGCGCTGCGCGACGACCCGGTCGTCGACCTCGTGCTGCTCGGCGGGTCGGTGCGGCGGCGCTACCACTCCCTCGTCGGCTCGCTCACCGAGGACAGCCTGCGCCAGGTCCACGCGCGGACCGTCTTCCTCGGGACGAGCGGTGTGGGCCCCGATGGCGAGGTGCTGGACACGACCTCGGTCGAGGTCCCCACCAAGCGCGGCCTGATCGCCAGCGCCGACCGGGTGGTCCTGCTCGCCGACCACACCAAGTTTCCCGGCCGGGGTTCGCTGCGGGTCTGCCACCTCAGCGCCATCGACGTCCTCGTGACGACGGCCGGTGCCGATCCCGCCACGTTGGAGGTCGCACGGGCTGCCGGCACCGAGGTGCTTCTCGCCTGAGCCTCCCGCTCCGTCCGGCGCCCCGACCACAACTACGCCAGGTTGCCCGGGCTACTTCGCCAGGGAGGCGATCTGGGTGGCCGTCAGGGCCCGGCCGTAGACGCGCACGTCGTCCAGGCTGCCGTCCAGGAAGGCCTCCTGCAGACCCTTGGCCGGCGCGTTCTTGGCGCCGACGGCCAAGGGCTCGGCGTTGGTACAGGTGGCACCACCGACCGCGCGACTGGCGACTGCCACCCCGTTGACCCAGATGGTCAGCCGGACCTTGTCATAGGTCGAGGCGACGTGCGTCCAGGTGTCCACAGGGATCGGCTGCGGGGTGTCCAGGTAGACCCAGCTGGCGCTCGCACAGCCACCGTAGAAGCCGCCCGCTCGGATCTGACCCGTGGTGCGGATGTTCATCCAGTAGGCGCCAGCCTTCTCCATGATCTCCCACCGGCCGAGGGTCTGGTCGTTCGGCACACCGGTGTAGCGCACCCAGGCCGCCAGCGTGTACGTGCTCACGTCGAGCGGGGGCGCGTCCCCCACGTCGACGAACTGGTGCCGTGCGCCGACGAGCGTCAGCGCCTTGCCATGCCCGGGCCGACCCTGGACGTACGCCGCCGGGGCGGATGCGTCCACGAGCACACCGTCGAGGCCGCTGCTCGAGTGGTCGGTGACGACGACCCCTGCCGGCCTGGCAAAGGTGTAGTTCAGGACGAGCGCCGAGGACGTGGCTGCCGAGGCAACCTGCTGTCCGGCCGCACCTGCTCCGCCGGCCAGGACCAACCCGATAAGACCCGACAGGGCCACCATCGCTCGTCGTGCGCGCATCTGCACTGCTCCTTCGCGATCACGCACCTGCGCCCCCAGTATCCACGAAGGATGCCGGCGACGATCAGCGAACGGACAGATCCTGGGGGTTGCGTGCCAGGCAGACGGCGACTGTGGCGATCTGCCACGGCCGAAGGGCGACGTGCTCGCGGGCGAGCCGGACCGCCGTGAGCCGCTCGACGGACGGCCCGCTGCCCCTGGGACACGGCGACGGAATCGCTGCGGTCGACGCCGACGGGCTGGTCCTCACCGGCCCCGGTCGGGCCAGACGGATCGTGCCCGGCAAGCGTCGGGAGTATGCCGCCGACGGCGGGCCTTGGTGGCTGGGAGGACAGCCACCGCGTGGTCCACGCCCTCAACCGCTGAGACCGACCCGTCACGGTGTCGTCTCCGGCGGGCAGCTCAGTCGCGGGACGGCGGCCCCGGGGGCACGTCCGTCGGCACCGCCGGCGCGAGCCGGTGCAGGAGCGGGCCGATGATGTCCATGGGGAGCGGGAAGACGACGGTCGAGTTCTGGTCAGCGCCGAGCTCGAGCAAGGTCTGCAGATAGCGCAGCTGCAGCGAGGCGGGGCTCTGCGAGAGGACGTCGGCGGCCTCCTTCAGCTCCTTGGATGCCTGCAGCTCTCCCCGGGCGTTGATGATCTTGGCCCGCCGCTCCCGCTCGGCCTCCGCCTCTCGGGCCATCGCCCGCTGCATCTGCTCAGGGATCTCGACATCCTTGATCTCGACGACAGACACATCGACACCCCACGGCTTGGTCTGGTGCTCGATGATCTCGCGCAGGTCGTGGTTGAGGTCATCGCGGTGGGCCAGGATCGTGTCGAGGTCTGCCCGGCCGAGGACCGACCGCAGCGTCGTCTGCGCGATCTGGGACGTGGCGACCGCGTAGTTCTCGACCCGCATGATCGCCGCCTCGGGGTCGACGACGTTGAACAGCACCACCGCGTTGACCCGTGCGGGGACGTTGTCCTTGGTGATCACCTCCTGCGGCGGGATCGTCAAGGTGACGACACGCAGGTCCACCCGCTGGAGCTGCCACAGACCGGGGGGGAGCAGGTGCAGGCCGGGTGGGTAGACCTGGCGCAGCTTGCCGAGCCGGAAGACGATCCCGCGCTCGTACTCGGGGACGATCTTGACCGACGTCGCGATGATCGCGACGGCGACCACGACGACGGCGACAACAGGAGCGATCCAGGCTGGCATTGAGGTCACTCTCGTCGGGTTGGTTTGGGCAGGTCCACGCGTCGCCGGTCGCTCGACCAGCGGGTCGCATAGCGGTCGACCAGGACCTCGATGGGTGCCGCCACCTCGTGGCGGGCGCACTCGGCGCCGGGGGCATCGCTCGAGGCGTCCATCCGAAGGTGCTCGGGGAAGTTGCGGGGTGTCTGCCACAGGTGCCTCCCGAGCGGGACCGTGGCGATGACGGCAACGACAATCGTGGCCGCGAGCACGATGACGTCAGCGACGTCCTCGGCTCCGAGCAGCATCGCGCTCGGCATGAAGACAGCGACCACCCCTACGCACAGCGAGATCCCCCGATGGAAACGTCCTGCGTCGGAGAAGGGCCACGGGTCGACCTGACGGGTCACCTCGCGCGGCCCCGGGGTCGGCGAGCACTCCTGCTTGAGAGGGCAGCGCCCACAGATGGCGTGCTGTCCGGCATACCGGATGACGCGCTTGTCCGGGTCGAAGGAGGCCGGCCACAACCATTGGTCCTCGTGGCACTTCCAGGCGTCTTGGTCGGCGTGGTAGACGAAGTTCCCCGTCCGCCAACGAGCTGACCGGGCGGCGGCGCGCTGACCCATCTGGTCGAAGAGCCACGCCACGCCCAGCAACAGCACGGAGTAGCCGCTGACCAGGAGCACGGTGACGGACGGCGCGGACATCCCTACTTCTTGCCGACCGGCTGCAGCTCGGTGAACAGGACGTCCTCGGGGACCTCGTCGACGACATCGCCCTTCCGGTGGTTGCGAAGGCCGAGCCAGGTGACCCAGAGGAACGGCAGGACGCCCCCCACGATGAAGATGACATCACCGGGCAGCCGGCCCCACTCGAGCAGTGCGTTGGTCTGGTTGGTGAGGAAGGAGATCGAGCGGGCCTCGTAGTAGCCGCTGCCGACCGAGTGGTAGAGCTGGATCACGCCGAGCGGCAGGAGCGTCGCAAAGACCATCCAGGCCAGCCCGATGTTGAGGCTCCAGAAGGAGATTCGGGCCCACTTCTCCGGCCACTTGTCGGGTGGGATGAGGTACCTGAGGGCGAACATGGCCAACCCGACGGCCAGCATGCCGTAGACACCCATCATCGCGGCGTGCGCGTGGTTGGCGGTGAGGGCCGTGCCGATCTCGTAGTAGCTGATGATGGGCAGGTTGATGAGGAAGCCGAAGATGCCAGCGCCGAGGAAGTTCCAGAAGCCGACCGAGACGAGGAACATGACCGCCCACCGGTGCGGGAACGGCGCGGACGACTTCGCCTCCTGCCGCGAACCGAGCTGCATGAACGCCCAGGCTTCGACAGTCAGGAAGG
>JAICMC010000077.1 GCA_025929465.1 Nostocoides sp. | reverse complement strand
TCACCTGCTCCCGTGGGTCGGTCAGAACCGTCCGTATGCCGTCCGCGAGGGCAACCGGATCTCCTCCCGGCACGAGCACGCCGGCGCCGTGCAGGGTGTCGCGGGTCCCGCCGACGTCGGTCGCCACGATCGGGGCACCCACGAGCAGCGCCTCCTGGAGCCAGACCGGCTGGCCCTCCCACATCGCGCTCGAGACGACGAGGTCCGCGGCGTGGAGCAGGTCGGGCAGGTCCGCGCGGCGCCCGAGCAGCTGGACGCGCAGGTGCTCAGCCCCGATCCGAGCGGCCAGGTGGGGCTCGAGCGGCCCGGAACCGGCGACGGCGACGACGAGGCGCAGGTCGCCCAGCAGGCCGAGGGCGTCGAGCAGGACGTCCAGGCCCTTCTGCGGAGCAAGTCGGCCAGCTGTGATGACCAACGAGGTGCCGTCCTTCACACCGAGCTCCGCCCGCACCTGGTCGGCATCGCGGGTCACCTGCGGCGGTGGCGGCGCGGGGACCACAGCCAACCCGGTGCGCCGGGCGCCGAGCGACCGCATCCGGTCGACGAGGTCTCGGGAGACGCCGAGCACGACGACCGCCCGGCGGGCCACGATCCGCTCCAGCGCGGCAAACACGGCCCTGGCCAGTCGTCCCGACGGCGCCGCGTTGTGCAGCGTGACGACGACCGGGGCGGCGGCGCGCAGGGTCGCCAGGCAGGCGAGCGCGCCGGCCCGCAGGCCGTGGGCGTGGACGACGTCGACACCGTCCGCCGCGCGTCGGATGGCGGCCAGCGCCGTGGCGTCGCGGCGTGGGCCCGGGCGCTCGGCGATCCGGACCTCATCAACCCGAGCCCCGGTCCCCGCCAGGTCGAAGGTGGCGATCGCCTCCGCCGGTCCGGCGATGACCACGTCGTGTCCCGCGTCGACCAGCCCGGCAGCCAGGCCGCGGACGTGGGTGCCGACGCCTCCGGCGGACATCCCGAGGACGAGCAGGATCCTCACGGCCGGCCTCCGCGCCGACGCAGCCAGGCCAGGGACTGCCGGGCCGCCGACCGGTCGAGGGCAAGCACCACCCCCACGTAGACGAGCACGGCGATGGCTGCCGCGAGCGACCCGGTGCCCACAGCGCCCCACAGCCCGCGGCCGGCCACCCTGGCTGCGAGGAGGTGACCGGCCAGTCCGCCCGAGACGGCGCCGGTCACCGCCGCCCCGCACGCCCGGGTGACCCCGGCGAGCGCCTGACCACCCCACGCGCGGTGCACGACCAGACCCAGCACGAGCGCCGAGAGGGTCATCCCGGCCGAGGAGGACCACCCCAGGGTCCGCAGCGTGGACGTGGCGCCGGCACCGTCGCGCAGCACCACCAGGGGCACCACCGCGGCCACGAGCCAGCCGCCGGCAACGGCCAGGCCCGCGGTGCGGGGACGGCCCCGGACGTAGACCGCCCGGGTGAGCAGCGCGACCACCCCGAAGCCGACCAGTCCCACCGCATATGCCGCGAGGCCGTCCCCGAGGCTGGCCAGGGCCGCGCTGCTGGTGCGGCCCCCTCCCTTGCGTGCATCCAGGGAGCTGAAGAACGTCCCGACGGGCCGTGCTGCGGCCACCAGGGCCGCTGAACCCAGTGCGGTGAACAGGACCACCGCACGCACCGACCTGGCGAGGGTCGCGGCACCGTCGACACCTGCCCCTGCCGCGTGGGCGAGGGTCGGGAACGCGGAGGTGGCGATCGGCACGGCCAGCACGGCATACGGCAGCAGGTAGACCGCCTGGATGTACTGGTAGACCGACAGCGTGCCGTTGCCGCCACGGTGGTTGCTGACCCAGATGGTGACCAGGACGCAGGTCTGCTGGGCGACCAGCGCGACCACTCCGGCGCTGGCGAGCGACCCGGCGCGCCGGGCGTCGCCGCGCGGGAAGCGCCAGGTCGGCGTCCACCGCCAGCCGGTGCCGAGGGCGGGGCCGATGAGCGGCAGGCTGAGGGCCAGGACTCCGGCTGTGGTGCCCCAGGCCAGCACGAGCAGGGCGCCGTGGTCGACCGATGCCGGCGCGGTGACTCCGCCCGCCATGGCGCCGTAGACGACATAGGACACGATGACGACGAGGGAGGACAGCAGCGGGGCCAGCGCCACCATGAAGAACCGCCGATGGGCCTGGAGCAGCCCGGACAGGACGATTCCCACACCGTAGAACGGCACCTGCACCGCGAAGATCCGCAGCATCGTCGTCCCGGCCTGTTGGGCGCCGGGGTCCGACGTCTGCAGCAGCCAGCCGGTGAGCACGGGTGCGAGGAGGGCGAGGACGGCCGCGAGGGGCACGAGCACGCTCAGTCCCCAGGTCAGCAGCGCCGAGGCGTTGCGGTGCGCGGTCGCGTGGTCCTCACGCCCGAGGTGTCCTGCGATGACCGGGACGGCGACGGCCGCCAGGACTCCACCGGCGGTGACCTCGTACAGGACGTTCGGCAACGCGTTGACGCTGTTGTAGATCGACCCGATGCCGCCGGTGCGCACCGAGTCGGTGAACACCAGGGTGCGACCGAAGCCCGCCATCCGGGCCAGCAGGGTGAGCCCGGCGATGAGCCCGGCCGCAGCGGCCACGCCGGTGGCGCCCGCGGCGACCCGCGAACGCTCAGGCACGGCGCCCCAGTGCGTCGAGCTCACGCAGGACCGGGGTGGACTCGATGACGGTGGTGAAGCTCACCTTCTCCGAGGCCAGGGTGAGGGCACCGAGGACGGCGACGGCGGCGAGTCGAGCGGGCAGGCCGACCGCACCGACGTATGCGGTGCCGACGAGGGCGCCGGCGGCGTTGGCGCCGGTGTCCCCGAGCATGGTCCGGCCGGCCAGGTCGCCCGGGAGCAGCCCCAGCGCCGTCCCGACGGCCGCTGCGGCTGCCGTCCTGGTCGCCGCGTCACCGGTGAGCAGCAACGGCCCCGCCGTGAGGACGACCACCTTGAGGGCACGCCCTGGGCGCAGGTCGAGCAGGTTGGCCAGGTTGGCGGCGCCGGCGATCACCGCACCCCCCGCGAGGGTGCTCCCGAACGACTCGTCGAAGCCGCGGTCGGCCACCCGGGCCGCGAGCAGCCCGGTGGCGCCGATCCCGAGAACCTTCAGCACGCCGGTGGTCACCTCGCCTCGAGCCAGCGCCCCGAGGTGACCCTTGAGGCCCTTGCTCCTGGAGTCGCCGACGAAGTCGTCGAGCCCGCCGAACACTCCCGCGCCGAGGGTGGCGATGGCCGGAGCCGCCCCGCCGAGCGCCGAGGCGACCGCCGCACCCAGGACGTATGCCGGCCCTTCGGCCAGGCTGACGGTGTGCCCCGCGTGGTTGGTGCGCTCCATCGCCGCGCCCAGGGCCGAGCCCGGGACACGACGCGCTGCCACGGCGCCGATGGCGGCCCCTGCGACCCCTGCCACGAGCCCGCGCAGCACGCTCAGCCGCCCTGGAGCAGCGGGAACGGCTGGCCGGCGTCCGCGGCCAGACCGTACTGGCCGACGTCGCCGCGCAGCTGCTCCAGCAGCGCGCGCACGATGGACGCCTGACCCATCGCCAGACCGGCGTCGTCGACGGTGGACAGGGCCGAGGAGATGACCCTGTCGGCGCGCGCCGTGGACACGACCGAGACACCGTCCGGCAACCCGTCGACCCCGACGTTGGACGCCAGGACGGCGCCATTGCACGCCGCGTCGAGCGCTGCCGCCAGCGCGGCGTACTCCTTGGCGGCCGCCACGTTGCCGTCCTTCGAGCCACCGGCCACCGGTCCGGCGATCACGACGGCATAGGTCGACACGAGGGTGAGCCGGTCGGTGTCGGCCGACAACAGCTTGGCATCCGCCAACGCGGTCAGCGCCGCCGAGCGACGGTCCAGCCCGGTGGTGTCCTCGGCGCTGCCGACGAGAGCCGCACTGAGCAGGCCGTCCACGGGCTGTCCCCCCGCGGGAGTGTCCGGCGTGCGGCCAAGAGCCTTGCTGGCCGTGTCGGCCGCGGCCGAGCGGCGTGCGGCGTTGGACGGGTCGGTCCAGCCGGACCTGATCGACACCGTGGCCCCGATCTTGGCGCCGGCACCGGTGAGCGTCTGGGTGGTCGACTTGACCAGCCCGCCGTCAGCCCCGGGGAGGACGAAGACCGCGACGGTCGCACCGCCGAGCCGTCCGGCGAGCAGCTGCTTGTTCTCCGCGGCGATGAAGCTGTCCCGGGCATCAGCCGCCCTGCGGGCATCGGAGAGCTGGCCGTTGAGCGTGCTCTTCTCAGTGGTCAGGCTCTTGATCTGGCTCTCCAGCTGGTCTCCGAGCTGGCCCTTGAGCGGCCCGGCACCCAAGGCGATGCCGACCGCCAGGGCCAGGAAGATCGAGACGATCGAGACGAGGTGGTAGCGAAAGTCGATCAACTCAGGACCCCTGACAGGACGGACCACAGATCGCTCCAGCGGGAACCGACCAGCTGCAGGACGCCCCGTCCGCCTGGCGTCGCATAGAGCGCCACGAAGAGCGCGAGGAGGGCGGCCAGCAGGAGCGCGACGAGCCACAGGTTGGAGATGCGGGTGCGGTACAGGCGGCTGACGCCCTTGGCGTCGACGAGCTTGCCCCCGACCCGGAGCCGGGTGAGGAAGGTGCTGGCCATCCCCGAGCGTCCCTTGTCGAGGAACTCCACCAGCGTCGCGTGGGTTCCGACCGCGACGATCAGCGTCGCGCCCTTGTCGTCGGCGAGCAGCATCGCGACGTCCTCGCTGGTGCCCGTGGCTGGGAAGACGACGGCCTCCACACCGAGGTCGCGGACGCGTTGCAGCCCCGGCGCCCGGCCGTCCCGGTAGGCGTGCACGACGATCTCGGCGCCACCGCGCAGGGTCCTGTCGGACACCGAGTCCATGTCCCCGACGATCAGGTCGGGACGGTGTCCCGCCTCGACGATCGCGTCGGCGCCGCCGTCGACGCCGATGAGCACGGGTCGGTACTCCCGGATGTAGTGCCGCAAGGTCACCAGGTCTTCCTTGTAGTGGTAGCCGCGGACGACGATGAGCGCGTGGCGTCCCTCCAGCGAGGTGGTGATGTCCGGGACGCCCACGCCGTCGAGGAGCAGCTCTCGCTCGTTGCGCAGGTACTCCATCGTGTTGGCGGCGAACGCCTCGAGCTGCACGGCGAGTCCGGCACGAGCCTCGGTCATCGCGCTGTGCACGGTGTCGGCCGTCTGCAGGGTGCCGGAGGCGACGACGTCGCTGCCCGCGAGCAGCTCGTGGTCCTGCAGCCGGACCTCCGTGCCCTCCTTCAGGGCGGTCATGACCTGCGGGCCGACGGCGTCCAGCAGCGGTATGCCGGCCGCGAGGAGGATCTCCGGACCCAGGTTCGGATACCGTCCCGAGATCGACTGCGCGGCGTTGACGACCGCCTTGGGCCGGCACGCGACGAGGGCCTCGGCGCTCACCTTGTCCAGGTCGATGTGGTCGATCACGGCGATGTCGCCGGGACGTAGTCGCTTGGTCAGGTTCTTGGTCCGGGCGTCCAGCCGGGCAGGCCCGTGCGCCGCGGTGGGATCAGCACCGTGGGAGCGTGGACGCAGGCGAAGTGGCATTGCCGCCCATCGTGCCACGCACGGGAGGCTCCGCCCCCCGTGGACCCCCACACCACCCCCCGCAGGAACGTCAGGCCCGGCGGGCCACCGCCTCGGCGAGCAGCTCGCGGGCATGCCGCAGGGCGGTCTGGCTCTGCACGCCGCCCATCATCCGGGCCAGCTCGGCCTCCCGCTCAGCGCCGCGGACCTCGACCACCCCGGAGGAGGTGACCCGTCCGTCGCTCGCCTTGGTGACCACGAGGTGCCGGTCGGCGTATGCCGCGACCTGCGGCAGGTGCGTGACGACGACGACCTGCGCGTGCCGGGCCAAGGCGGCCAGTCGGGAGCCCACATCGAGCGCGGCCCGGCCTCCGATCCCGGCGTCGACCTCGTCGAAGACGTAGGTGGGGACCATGCCCGTCCGGCTCGCCGTCACGACCTCGATCGCGAGCATGACGCGGGACAGCTCACCGCCGCTGGCCGCCCGCGCCACCGAGCGTGCCGTCGCCCCGGGGGCGGCGGCCAGCCGGATCTCCACGTCGTCGGCCCCCTCCCTGGTGACCGTCGCACGGGGCTCCACGGCGACGACGACGCTGGCCCTGGCCATGGCCAGATGGGCCAGCTCGGCGGTGACCGCCGTACCCAGCCTGACCGCTGCCGTGCGGCGAGCCGTCGTGAGCGCTGTCCCAGCGGCGGCCAGGTCGGTACTGATCGTGGCGAGCCGCCCGCGCAGCACCTCGAGGCGGTCGTCCGTGCCGGCCAGGTCGTCGGCGCGGACCGCGGCCTCCTTGGCCCACTGGAGCACGTCTGCCATGGTCGGACCGTAGGTGCGGGCCAGCCCGGCCAGGACGGAGCGACGCTCCTCGACAGCGTCGGCGCGACCGGCATCCAGGTCGATGCCGGACCGGTAGTCGGCCAGGTCGGCCACGAGGTCGTTGACCAGGTGGCCCACCTCGGCCACCCTCTCGGCCAGCGCGGCCAGCGCGGGGTCGTTGACGCCGGCCTGGCCGAGCGTGGACCTCGCCCGGCCGAGGGCATCGGTGACCGACAACGCCTCGGGCGCGGCGTCATACGGGTCGTCGCTGCCGCCGAGCAGTGCGCCGGCCTCGCTCGCTGCCAGCAGCAGGTCCGCCGCGTGGGTCAGCCGCTCGGACTCGGCGCGCAGCTCCTCGTCCTCACCGGGTCGGGGGTCGGCCGCCTCGATCCTGGCCAGGCCGACGCTGAGGAACTCCAGCTCCTGGGCTCGCTCACGCAGCCGGCTCTGCAGGTCGCCCAGCTCGCGAGCGACGGCCTGCCGCTCGGCGAACAGGGTGCCGTGCAGCTCGACCGCCCGCTGCAGGCTCGCCCCGCCGTAGGCGTCGAGCAGGTCCCTGTGCTCCTCAGTTGACCGCAACCGCCACTGGTCTGCCTGCCCGTGCACCGCGACGAGATGCTCGCCGATCTCGGCGAGCACACCGACCGGAGCCGAGCGCCCACCGATGTGGGCACGCGAGCGCCCCTCCCCCGACACGGTCCGGACGAGGACCAGCCCGTCCTCCACATCGGCACCGGCATCGGCGGCCCGG
Organism: Nostocoides sp.; assembly: GCA_025929465.1. Taxonomy (GTDB): domain Bacteria; phylum Actinomycetota; class Actinomycetes; order Actinomycetales; family Dermatophilaceae; genus Nostocoides. The sequence continues at coordinate 5,259 of JAICMC010000077.1, read as the reverse complement.
GTCATCGCCGGATGTCCGACCGGGAGGTCGACCAGCCCCTCCACGACCGTGCGGACGGCACCGTCACGGACCAGTCCGGCGTCGCCACGACCTCCGAGGAGCAGTCCCAACCCGCTGACCACCATCGTCTTGCCGGCGCCGGTCTCGCCGGTGAGGACGGTCAGCCCGGCATGCAGGGGGACGACGGCGTCGTCGATGACGCCGAGGTCGCGCAGGCGGATCTCCTGGAGCACGGGGTCAGCCTGTCACCCGGTGGAGACATCCCGGCGCGCGGCGCCCCGCCACCCCGTGACGGGCAGGTCGAACTTGGCCACCAGCCGGTCGGTGAAGGGCGCGTTGGTGAGCCGCGCGAGCAGCACCGGGTTGCTCGAGCGGACCACCTCGATGCGGGCGCCGGTCGGCAGCTCACGGCAACGGCGCCCGTCGCACCACAGGATGCCGACGCCCATGGTGTCGGGGACCACCTCGACGGCCAGGTGGGAGTCCGGACCGACCACGAGCGGCCTTGCGAACAGCGCGTGCGCGCTGATCGGCACGAGGAGGATCGCCTCGACATCGGGCCAGACGACCGGTCCCCCGGCGGAGAACGCGTATGCCGTGGAGCCCGTGGGGGTGGCGACGACGACGCCGTCGCAGCCCCACGTCGACAGCGGCCGGCCGTCGACCTCGACGGCAACCTCGAGCATCCGCTCCCGGGCAGCCTTCTCGACGGTCGCCTCGTTGAGTGCCCAGGTGGAGTCGACGACCTCGCCGTCGTCGTGGACCGTGACGTCGAGGGTCATCCGCTCCTCGACGGTCCACTCCCGCCGGACGATCTTGTCGACGGTGGCGTGCAGGTCCTCACGCTCAGCCTCGGCGAGGAACCCGACGTGGCCCAGGTTGACGCCGAGGACGGGGACCTTGTGGTCGTGCGCCAGCTCGGCGCCGCGCAAGATCGTGCCGTCCCCGCCCAGGACGACGACCAGCTCGCAGCCGGCCACGGCACGGTCCTCGCGCGAAGCGGCCATGCTCTGCCCGTCGTCGGGTGCCCCGTGGTCGGAGTCGACACCGACCACCTCGATGCCGGCAGCCGCGAAGGCCCGGCTCACCAGGCGCGCCACGTCATGTGCCTCCTCCCGTCGAGGGTGGGTGAGCAGCAGGATGCGGCGCGGGGCGTCGGCTCCGGCAGGGTCGGTCACGGGGCTCCGTCCAGGGAGAGGCGGTCGGCGGTGGCGACAACAGCCTGCCATCCCATGCCGGGCCCGGCGCGTCGGGTCGACCAGAGCAGGTACTCCACGTTGCCCGTCGAACCGGTGAGCGGGCTGCGGGCCAGGCCGAGGGGCGTGAGGCCGACAGCCACCGCGACCCGGGCGACCTCGGTGACCGCGCTGGCCCGGTCGGCCGGCCGGCGGACCAGGCCGTTCTTGCCCAGTCGGCCACGCCCGACCTCGAACTGCGGCTTCACGAGCAGGAGGGCATCGCCGGTGGGCGCCATCAGGCCCGCGATCTCGGGCAGGACGAGGGTCAGGGAGATGAAGCTGAGGTCGGCCACGACCAGGTCGACGGGCCCCCCGATCTGCTCGGCCGTCAGGCCACGCACGGTCCGGCCACTGAGCTCGGTGACGCGGGGGTCCCTCGCAAGGGCAGGAACGAGCTGACCATGGCCGACGTCGACGGCCACGACGTGCTCGGCGCCTTCGTGGAGAAGGACCTCGGTGAACCCGCCGGTCGAGGCCCCGAGGTCCGCACAGCGCAGTCCCTGCGCGGACAGCCCGTGAGGTCCGAAGAGCGCCAGGGCACCGACCAGCTTGACAGCCGACCGGCTCACCCACGACGGACCGCCGTCGCGGACGTCCACGACGGCTCCCGGCGGCACGGCATACGACGGCTTGGTCACCAGGCGGCCCGCGACGCTGACCCGTCCGCCCTGGACCAGGTCACGTGCCTGAGCCCGGGACCGGGCCAGCCGGCGCCGGACCAGGTCGGAGTCGAGCCGCTCGCTCACCCGCCGAGATCGGCCAGTCGTGAACGCAGGGTTCGGTCGACCCGCTCTCCGGCCTCGAGCTGGGCGCCGAGGTCCTCGGCGTCGGCAGCTGCCAGGTCGGTGAGCGACGCGTCGATGACCAGGTCCCCGGTCTGCGGGGGACGGGGCGGCCCTCCGGCGAGCACCCGGCCTGGCGACTGGTTCTGGTCGCTCACGCTTCCGCTGCCTTCTTGGTCGTGGCCTTCTTGGTAGGGGCCTTCTGGACGGTGGCCTTCGTAGCGGTTGCCTTCTTGGTGGTGGCCTTCGTGGGGGCGGCCTTCGTGGGGGCGGCCTTCGTGGTAGTGGCCTTCGTGGCGGTTGCCTTCGTGGTAGCGGCCTTCGTGGCGGTTGCCTTCGTAGCGGTTGCCTTCGTAGCGGTTGCCTTCGTGGTAGCTGCCTTCCGGGCAGTAGCCTTCCGCGCCGTCGCGGCAGGGCTGGCCTTCCTGGCTCGCGCCGTGCCCCCGGCGGTCCTGCCGCCCGGCGCTGCCTCCGCCCGCGTGACGGCTGCACCCGCGGTCGAGAAGCTGCGCCGGGCTGGGCGCCTGCGTACGGGCACCGGGCCCAGCGGCTGCGCCTCCGGCACGGGTACGGGCGCAGCAGCGACCGCATCCGACGTGGACCCGGACAGCCCCGGAACGAGGCGGATCAGCCTGTTGGTCAGGTCCTCCACCTGCCCGAACAGGGCGGCGGTCGTGGCCCGGGCCGCGTCCACGTCCACCACGCGCGCCACCTCGGCACGGGCCAGGGCGGACTCCACCTCCGAGCGGACCAGAGCGGAGACCTGAGCCCGGTTGGCCTCGGCGGCCTTGAGGATCTCCTGGGTCACCGTGCGAACCTGCCTGGTCAGCTCCTGCTGGTCGCCCGGGCCGTCCCCGTCGGTCAGCGCGACCAGGTCGCGAGCAGCCTGGCCTGCCCGGGCGACGGTCATCTCCCCCAGCCCGGCGACGAGCTGGACAAGACCACGAAGGGAATCCTTGGACATGGGTGCTCCTAGCGCTCGCACGGGCCGCGGCGGCCCGGTCTCGGGGCAACGTTAGTCGTCCTCCTCCCACCCGGCGGCGACCCGAGCCGCGTCCGCCCCGTCGATCAGGCCCGCGTCCTGCGCCTCGTATGCCGCGTGCAGACGGTTGGTCATGCGTTGCGCGGTCGTCCCGGCCGAGGCACTGGTCCACCCCCCGTCGACGATCCGGCCGCGGTCCTGGCCACACACCCAGTCCTGGCCGTCACGCCTCGCAGGCGGCAGGTCCTCGTGCAGGCTGCGTAGGTCACGGGCCACATAGGTGGGGCGACTGTGGGCGGGGGCAGTGGCCGCCTCGCCGAGGGTGCTCACCCCGGTGAGCACGAGCAGCGAGTCCATTCCGGCCGCGGCCGCGCCCTCGATGTCGGTGTCCAGCCGGTCGCCGATGGCCAGGATCGCGTCGCTGTCCTGGCCGAGCCGCTGCGCGCACAGCAGGTACAGCGCCGCATACGGCTTCCCGACGACGTGGTGGGGGTCGCGGCCACACGCGGGCCGGACCGCGGCCACCATGGTGCCGTTGCCCGGGGCGGTCCCCCACTGGGTGGGCAGCGTCAGATCGAGGTTGGTCGCGACCCAGCGCGCCCCGCGCTGCACGGCATGGGCGGCCTCTGCGAGATCAGCCGTCGTGACCTGCGGGCCGTATCCCTGCAGCACACCGGCGACCTCGTCGGACCTCACCGAGCGCACCGCTCGCAGCCCGGCATCGGCGAGTGCCGCCGCCACACCCGGCCCGCCGACAGCCAGCACGGTCGCCCCGGCGCCCAGTGCCTCCCGCAGGGCCGAGGCCCCCGCCTCGGCACTCGTCGCGACATCGTCGGGGCCCGCGGCGAGTCCGAGCTCGCGCAGGTGGGCGGCCACGTCCTCGGGTGTGCGGCTGGCGTTGTTCGTCGCGTACTGGATCGGTCGTCGAGCCGCTGTCAGCGCCCCGACCGCGTGCTCGATGGCAGCCGGGCCCCGGTACACGACGCCGTCGAGGTCGCAGACGAGCGCGGCATAGCGCTGTCCCAGCGTCGGCTCACCGGTCATCAGCGGCTGCACCGTCCGGGTCGGCTGCCAGGTCGCCCTTGTCGCCCTCGTCGTCCTCCAGCAGGTCGGTGACCGCCACGCCGTCGAGCTCCTCGAGACGCTCGGCGGCGTCGGTCGTCAGCTCGACGTCGGCCTGCGCCGCCCTCGCGAACCAGTCGCGGGCGGAGGAGAGGTCCCCCACCGAGACGAGCGTGTCGGCGTAGGCATAGGCCAGGCGGGCGCCGGCCTGGCCGAGCTTCTTGCGTCGCAGGGCCGGGATCTGCAGGGCGACGAGGGCCGCGTCGGTCTGACCCAGGTCTCGGCGGATGCCCGAGATGACGATGGCCAGCTCGATCCGCTCCTCCTCGTTCAGCTCCTTGGCTTCCGGTGATGCGGCCAGATCGAGGGCCCGTTCGCGCCGGCCCAGACCACGTTCGCAGTCCACCATGAGCGGCAGCAGGTGCGAGGACCCGGACAGCCGACGGACGGTTCGGAACTCGGTGAGCGCCCGCGCGAAGTCACCCTGTCGGTAGGCGACCATGCCGAGGGCCTCGCGAGCGGCCGGGACGCGCCCCGCGCGCCGGACCGCGGTCTCGGCGTGGGCCAGGGCGGAGGCCACGTCGTCCTCGGCGAGGAGCAGCGCCACCATGACCAGGTGCTGGGCCACCCCGTCCGCGTTCTCGATGCTGAGCGTCCGGAGCTGGGTGCGCACGTCGCGGTCCAGCTCCTTGCCCGTGACGCCCTCGGCGATCCGGGGCTCGGGCGGTCGCGGGGTCTTGGGCGTCAGGCGGCTGCCGCTACGTCGCTCGCTGTTGTCGAAGTCGCCGGCGCCTCGCCCGGCCCCGCCTCTGCCGGAGCCACCGGACACGGGTCGACCCGCGCGCCCGCCTTCGCCGGTGGCGCCACCACCACGACCACCGCCGGCCCCACGTCGGCCGGCGCCGCCGGAACCACCGCGCCGGGCGTCGTCACGACCGTGAGCCCGGTCCGCACCGGACCCGCTGCCACGACCCCGCCCGGCACCGCCGCCCCCGCCGGCGCCGCCGCGGGACCCGCCCTGACCTCGGTCCTGGCTCACGCTGTCCACCTTCTCGGGTTGCTGGGGTGTGTTCTCTTGAGTCTACGAACCGCAGACGACACAAAAGTGGCCCGCCCCGAGGGGGCAGGCCACTTTTGAAAGTATGTCCGGCTGCGTCCTACTCTCCCACACCGTCACCAGTGCAGTACCATCGGC
>JAICMC010000044.1 GCA_025929465.1 Nostocoides sp. | reverse complement strand
GTGCCGGGTGTAGCCGGCTACTCGGCGTACCCGGCTACTCGGCGTACCCGGCTACTCGGCGTACCCGGCTACTCGGCGTACCCGGCTACTCGGCGTACCCGGCTACTCGGCGTACCCGGCTACTCGGCGATGGTCACCGTCGGAGCCGTCCCGGGCTGCCCGGCGCCGTCGGCGACGGTGAGCACGAGCCGGGTACCCGCCGGCGCGGCCTGCAGCAGCCGGATCCGTGCCAGGGCAGGGTGCTCGTCGAGCAGCCGCGCACCGTTGGCGAGCGAGCGCAGCGCCGCCGTCTCGGCCCGCGCCATCTCCAGCTGGGCAGCACCACGCTGCCGGGCCGTGGCCAGCTCCAGCGTCGCGGCCCGCAGCTCGGCCGGCAGGATGACGTCCTTGACGACGACCTCGACGACCTGGACACCGACCTCGGCCGCCACGGCGGCGACCGCCCCGGTCAGGGCCGCACCCGGCATACCGGCGCCCCGGCGACCGAGGTCCTCGACGGTGAGCGACCCGAGGGCCTCGCGGAGCGCGACCTGGGTCGCCAGGTACACCGTCGCCAGCGGGTCGGCCGTCCGCTCCAGCCAGGTCACCGGGTCCGCGACGGCCCAGCGCACCGTCGCCGACGTCCGCACCTGGATCCCGTCGGCGGACAGCACCTCCTGCGGCGCCACCGCGAGCAGCGCCTCGCGCAGGTCGACCGGGACGTACCGGGCAGCCCAGACCCGCCGGTGCCGGCCCGCGGGCAGCACCCGGCCGAGGGCTCCACGCACGTACTCGACGCACGCCGTCCGCGGGGCGACGGTGATGGTGAACAGGGACATGGGGTGACCTCCTTCGCGGGGCCGGGGTGCGGGTTTGCTTGTCGGACAGTGGATCGGGACGGTGGATCGGGACGGTGGACGGTGACGACGCCGGGTGGCGGGACAGGTCGCGGGGCACCGGACCCCCGCGCTGGCGAGGCCCGGCCCCAGAGCGACCCGGACCGGTTTCCACCCGGCGACGCCGGGTAGGAGAGTCGAACTCCCCGGACGTGACAGGTCCGTTGCCTGGTGCCTCTGCAGGGCTGCAGCCATGACGACGGGGCGATCCGCGGAACCGGGTGTCGGCACGCCGCTCCGGCCGCTTCCCCGCCGCTGTCCGTGGTCAAGGATGGACGACACCGGATGCCGCCCGCCACCGGTTTTCGCAGCGGGTCGAGGTGGCCCTCAGCGGCGGCGCTGGCAGCGGCCGCACTAGAACAGGTTGCGACCGGCGACGACCTGGGTCCGCACCCGGGAGCCACACGTCGGGCAGGGCTCACCGGTCCGCTTGTAGACGGCGTAGGAGCGCTCGAACGGGCTGGCGCTCTCGTAGGCCGGACGCCGGACGCGGCGGGACTCCCCCTCCAGCCCGCCCTGCCACGAGACGGCGTATGCCGCGGGGTCGCCTTCCGCGAGGAGGGCGCGCGCTGCGTCCAGCTGCTCGTCCAGGGTGATGATCTGGCCGAACGCGACGCCGATCGGCATCAGGTCGACGAGGTCCTGCCAGATGGCCCGCCAGGTCGCCGGGCGGATCTCCCGACCGGGCCGGAACGGGTCGACGCGGTGCCGGAACAGCACCTCGCAGCGGTAGACGTTGCCGACGCCGGCGAGGACCGACTGGTCCATGAGCAGCTCGGCGAACGACCGGCCGGACCTGGCGATCCTGGACCAGGCACGTTCCGGGTCGTTGCCGAGCTGTCCGGCCCGCAACGGGTCGGGCCCCAGCCGCGCCACGATGGCGTCGAGCTGCTCGGGCGAGACGACGTCGCACACGGTGGCTCCGCGCAGGTCCGCCACGTGGAACTGGTTGAGCAGCCGGACCCGCACGGCGCCGACGGGAGGCGGCTCGCAGCCCAGCCCGCCGGCATACCGGCTGAGCTCGAAGACCCCGATCAGACCGAGGTGCACCGACAGGATCCGGTCGCCCTCGAAGGTGACGAACAGCTGCTTGCCCCACGCCTCGGCACCCTCGACGAGCCGCCCGGACAGCAGGGCAGCACCTTCCACGAACCGGCCCTGGGGCGAGGTGACGACGGGCGCCGTCCCGGCGTAGGCGCGGTCGAGCGCCGAGGCCAACCGGTGCAGCGTGTGCCCTTCAGGCATGCGTCACCGAGGCTGTGCGGCGGTGCGGCATCTCGCTCAGCTGGCCTTCTTCTTGGCGGCGCTCTTCTTGGTGGCGGTCTTCTTCGCGGCACCCTTCGTCGTGGAGGTGGCCCTGCCACCCGCGGACCCGCCGCTGGAGGCAGGCTCCTCACCGCGCGCCGCCTTGGCCTTCTCGACCGACTTCGCCAGCGCCGCAAGGAGGTCGACGACCTCGCCCGCCTCGTCGGCAGCCTCGGGCGCGTGCTGCACCTCACCGCCCTCGACCTTGGCCCGGACCAGCTCCTTGAGCGCGATGGAGTAGTCGTCCTCGTACTCGTCGGCGTCGTAGTCCCCGGCGAGCTGGTCGATGAGCAGCTTGGCCATCGACATCTCCTGCTTGGACGCGCGCGCCTCCTCCTCGCCGAGGGAGGCGAAGTCGGGGCTGCGGATCTCGTCGGGCCACAGCATCGTCTGCATGACGATGACCCCGTCCCGCACCCGCAGCACGGCCATCGTCATCCGGGTGCGGATCGAGACCGTGACGATGGCGACCCGCTGCTCGCTCTCCAGGGCGTCGCGGAGCAGGGCGTAGGGCTTGGTCGCCGCCTTGTCCGGCTCCAGGTAGTAGGACTTGTCCAGCCACATGGGGTCGATCTGGTCGACCGGGACGAACTTGGTGACGCCGATCTCCTTGGACGTCTTGCTCGGCAGGTCGGCGAAGTCCTCGTCGGTGAGCACGACCATCTCGCCGTCCTCGGTCTCGTAGCCCTTGGCGATGTCGTCGAAGCTCACCTCCTCGCCGTCGATGGCGCAGGTCCGCTTGTACCTGATCCGGCCGCCGTCCTCGCGGTGCACCTGACGGAACTGCACGTCGTGGTTCTCGGTGGCGGAGTAGAGCCGCACCGGGACGTTCACCAGGCCGAAGGAGACGGCACCCTTCCAGATCGCGCGCATGGATCCAGCGTATGCCGTGTGCTGCCGCCCGGCCGCGGGTCGCGTCACGTCCTTTCCCGGCGGCCGGCCCGGACATGGAGGGGTGTCCGGCCCCGCCGGCCCCGCCGGCCCCGCCGGCCCCGCCGGCACCGCCGACACCGTCGAGACCGGACACCCGACATGCCGCATACGGCGGTTGCTGAAGACGGCAGACGCGGCATGTCGCGTGTCCAGTGCGAAGGCGTGGGTGAGGATGGCTCCATGAAGCCGATGCTCGCCACCGTCGCCGGGGGGATCCCGGTCGGCCCGGAGTGGGTGCACGAGGTGAAGTGGGACGGGATGCGGGTCCTGGCCGACGTCCGCGACGGAACCCTGCGGCTCACCTCACGGGCCGAGAACGACGTCACCGTGAGCTTCCCCGAGCTCGAGGGTCTCGGTGCGGCATACGACGACGTGCTGCTCGATGGCGAGGTCGTCGCGCTCGACGGCGGCCGTCCGAGCTTCGGTGCGCTCGCCGAGCGGATGCACGTGCGGGAACGGCGCAAGGCCGAGCGGCTGGCCGCGACCCGGCCGGTGACCTTCATGGTGTTCGACCTGCTCCGCCTGTTCGGCTCGGACCTGACCGCCCAGCCGTGGTCGGCCCGGCGCGAGCTGCTCGACCGGCTCGACCTCGGCGGCCGGCACTGGCAGGTGCCGCCGGTCTACGACGACGGGCTGGAGCTGTGGGAGGCGACCCGCGACAACGGCCTGGAGGGGATCGTCAGCAAGCGACGCACGAGCGCGTATGCCGTGTCGCGCCGGTCCGCGGACTGGCGCAAGAGCTCGCACCGGACCACCCTGTCGGCGGTCGTCGGCGGGTGGCGGCCGGAGACCGGGACGACGAACCGGCTCGGCGCGGTGCTCCTCGGGCTGCCTGCGCCCGGCGGTGGCTGGCGGTATGCCGGCCGGATGGGTTCGGGACTGGCCGGCCGGGCGGCGCGCAGCCTGCAGGAGACGCTGGAACCGCTGCACCGGGTGGACTCCCCGTTCGTCGACGAGGTGCCGACGGTGGACGCCAGCGGCACGACGTGGGTCCGGCCGTCGGTCGTCGTGGAGCTGAAGACCCTCGGCGGGTCCGACCAGTCCCGGATGCGGCACCCGGTGTTCCTCGGCATACGGCACGACCTGCGGCCCGAGGACCTGCTCGAGGCGCAGGACGTCGATGCCTGAGCGGTACGTGCCGGACGTGACGCGCGTGGAGGTGGCCGGGCGCACCCTGCGGCTGACCAGCCTGGCCAAGGTCATGTACCCCGCGACCGAGACGACCAAGGGTGAGGTGCTGAGCTACTACGCCCAGGTCGCGCCGATCCTGTTGCCGCACCTGGCGAACCGGCCCGTGACCCGGGTCCGCTGGCCGCACGGGACCGCCGACCAGAGCTTCTTCTTCGAGAAGAACCTGCCTTCGGGCGCGCCCAGCTGGCTGCCGCGGGTCGCCGTCGACGACGTGACGTACCCGCTCGTGGAGGACCTCGCGGACCTCACCTACCTGGTCAACCTCAACTCCCTGGAGCTGCACGTGCCGCAGTGGACCTGGACCGACGGGGAGTTCCACAACCCCAGCCGGCTGGTCATCGACCTCGACCCGGGTCCCCCCGCCGGCCTGCACGAGTGCTGCCAGGTCGCCCTCGTCGTGCGCGAGCGGCTGGCGGCGCTCGGCCTGGACCTGTTCCCCGTCACGAGCGGGAGCAAGGGTATGCAGCTGTATGCCGGGCTCGGCGGCGACCTCACGAGCGACCAGGTGCGCGACCTGGCCCAGCAGCTGGCGCAGGAGCTCACCAAGAAGCACCCCGACCTGGTCCTGTGGAAGATGACCAGGTCGCTGCGGCCGGGCAAGGTGTTCCTCGACTGGAGCCAGAACGTCGGCGCCAAGACGACGATCAGCCCGTACTCGCTGCGCGGCAAGGACCTGCCGACCGTGGCGACCCCGGTGACGTGGGACGAGGTGGCGGCTGGGGCCGACGACGCCGACGCCATCGCCCAGTTCCAGTGGGACGAGGTGCTGGAGCGGGTCGCGGAGCACGGCGACCTGCTCGCCGCCCTGCTCTGAGCCGTCCACTCCCCCGGTTCACAACTGCCCAATTGCTACGGTGTGGACGGTAGCAATTGGGCGGTTGTGAACGGGTCAGTAGCGGCGGCCGAGGTTGCCGGTCCTGGCGAAGTGCTTGGCCGCCTTGAGGATGACGTCACGCCGACGCCGGCCTTCGACCTTGTTGGGCAGGGACAGCTGGATCACCTTCCAGTACACCGACGACGCCTGCCTGGGCAGCGATCCGGTGACGTAGGGCAGGTCGTAGCGGGCCATCAGGTCGCGGATCCGCGGCGCGATCTCGGCATACCGGTTGCTCGGCATGTCGGGGAACAGGTGGTGCTCGATCTGGTGGGACAGGTTGCCCGTCATGACGTGCATCGCCTTGGATCCGGACAGGTTCCCCGAGCCGAGCATCTGCCGCAGGTACCACTCGCCGCGGGTCTCCCCCTCGATCGAGGTCTTCTCGAAGGTGGCGATCCCGGGCGGGAAGTGGCCGCAGATGATGACCGTGTTGGTCCACAGGTTGCGCACGACGTTGGCCACGAGGTTGGCGCCCATCGTCGGCAGGAACGACCCGGTCGGCAGCGAGAGGAGGGGGTGGATGACGTAGTCGCGCGTCATGTTGCGCCGGATCTTGGTGAGCACCTCCTTGGCGTCCGCCCGGAACGTGGCCTTGTCCGCGTCGCTCATCCGCTTGCGCTTGGCCAGGTAGCCGCCGAGCTCGAGGTCGTAGGCCGCGATGCCGTACTCGAAGGCGACGGCGTTGCTGACGTGCCAGATCGGCTGGAAGAGGTAGAAGAGCGTCCACGGCTGGTCCTCGTCGACGCGCAGGATCCCGTAGCCGAGGTCGTTGTCGCGGCCGAGCACGTTGGTGAAGGTGTGGTGGATCTCGTTGTGCGAGTGCTTCCACTGCCGCGAGGGGCTGGCGTTGTCCCACTCCCACTGGGTGGAGTGGATCTTGGGGTCGCGCATCCAGTCCCACTGGCCGTGCATGACGTTGTGGCCGATCTCCATGTTCTCCAGGATCTTGGAGACCGACAACCCGGCCGTGCCGAGGACCCACGCCGGCGGGAACGCCGAGAACAGGAGCACGGCTCGGCTGCCCATCTCGATGTAGCGCTGGGTCTTGATCACCGTGCGGATGTATGCCGCGTCCTTGGCTCCGCGCGAGGACATGACCTCCTCGCGCAGGGCGTCCAGCTCGACGCCGATCTGCTCGATGTCCTCGGGGGTGAGGTGGGCGGCCGGGTTCGGCCGACCGGAGGCCGTGAGGGCGGGACGCTGCGGCCGCGGGGCGTCGCTGGCCACCGACAGGCGGGAGTTGACCCGGCTCCTGGTCGTGGGGGCCGTGGTCACGGGGCGTTCGGGGGCGAGGGTCATGGGACTCCTTAGGTACGTGGGAGGGGTCAGAGGTCGAGGTGGCAGGCGCCGGCGGCGGCGTTCACGCAGGTCTGGATGGGCAGGTCGTCTCCCGGCTCGGCGACGGTGAGGTCGCCGGTTCGCAGGTCACGCACGGCGCCCTCGCGGAGGGTGACCACGCAGCCGAAGCAGATGCCCATCCGGCAGCCGCTCGGCATAAGGACGCCGGCGTCCTCGCCGGCGTCCAGGATCGGGGTGCTGCCGTCGGCCTCGACGGTGCGCTCGGCCCGGTCGAAGGTGACCGTGCCGCCGTCGCCGGCCTCGATGACGGTGGGGCGGAAGCGCTCGACGTGGTGCCGCTGCGCGAGGCCGGCCACTTCCCAGTGTGCCTCTGCCGCGTCGAGCAGTCCGGTGGGCCCGCACGTCCAGACCTCGCGCTCGCGCCAGTCGGGCACGATCTGGTCGAGGCTGGCCAGGTCGAGGACGCCGCTGGTGTCGTCGTGGTGCTCGTGCAGGCGCAGGCGGCCGGACGCGGCATACGACCGCAGCTCGTCGGCGAAGATCACCGCCGCGCGGGTGGGGGCCGCGTGCACGTGCACGACGTCGGCGAGGTCGCCGAGATGGTGGCGCAGCATGCCCATGACCGGGGTGATGCCCGAGCCGGCGGTGAGGAAGAGGACCTTGGCGGGCAGGGGGGACGGGAGGGTGAAGTCACCCGTCGCCTGGTCGAGCATGACGAGCATTCCGGGCCGGGCCGCCCGGACGAGGTGGGTGCTCACCTTGCCGTCCGGGATCGCCTTGGTGGTGATGCTGATCGTGCCGTCGGCGCTCGGGGCGTGGGTGAGGGAGTAGGCGCGCCAGTTGCGCACGCCGTCGATGTCGATGCCGACCCGCACGTACTGACCGGGCCGGTGCCCCCGCCAGGCCCGGCTCGGCCGCAGGGTGAGGGTGGCCGCGTCGTCGGTCTCGGGGGTGATGGCGAGGATCCGGGCCCGCAGGTCGGCGCCGGCGCGCAGCGGGCTGACCAGGTCCAGGTAGTCCGCGGGGACGAGCGGCGTCGTCACGGCCTCGGCGAGGCCGACGAGGCCGTCGCGGACGCGGTGGCGCCACGGCGGAGTCGTTCGGGGAGGTGTCCACGTGCTCACCTACGGAAGCGTAACCTACGGAAGGGTAAGTTACCCAAACGCAGGTCGGTCGGCACCGGGAAGGCCCGCCGGGCCGGACCACCAGATGCCACCGCAGTGGAGAGCTGGCGGCACCAGGGGACATATTCACTGCACAAAAGAAATGGGCCATCCCCGGAATCGTGGGGATTCCGGGGATGGCGCGGCGCGACTTCTCAGGCGTGTGCCTTGTCGTAGGCGGCCTGGACTTCGGAGGAGATCCGGCCACGCTCGCTGACCGCGTGGCCGTTTGCGCGGGCCCATTCACGGACCTCGCTGACATTGCGCCGCCCGGCGCTCCTGCCGCTGGAACGGGTCGACCGTTGGCCGCCCGCGCGGGTTGCGAACCCGATCCAGGTCGCCATGCTGTTGCGCAGCTTGTCGGCATTGTGCGAGGACAGGTCGATCTCGTAGTTCACCCCGTCAAGGGCGAACGACACCGTCTCATCGGCGTTGGAACCGTCGGTGTCGTCTACGAGAACGACCGAAACACGCTTTGCCATGGCATACCCTTCTGGTTGCTCGTCAGTACCAGACCAAAGTAACCCATTATCGGCGGTTCGTGTTTATTGCAGCGGCCCGTCGTCCTTTCTTAACAATTGGTCGGCGGCTCCGTGCTCGGCGTCCCACCTGCGTTGGGCCCTGCGCTCCCGGCGGTCGCCCTCCAGCACACCTTTGATGATGACGTAGAAGATGAATGCCGCGCCCAGGAAGGGAATGAGCGCAGCGGCATACGGCCAGACGGCGTGGATCATGAGGAGGCCTCGGGCTTGAGGAGCGGAAACAGGACGGTCTCGCGCAGGTTCGTGCCGGCGAGGAAGGCAATGAGACGGTCCAGGCCCAGGCCCAGGCCACCCATCGGGGGGGCGCCGTACTCCAGGGCACGCAGGAAGTCCTCGTCGAGCTGCATGGCGTCCGGGTCGCCGCCCGCGGCCCGGACCGACTGCTCGGTCAGCACCTCGCGCTGGACGACCGGGTCGATGAGCTCGGAGAAGCCCGTGCCGCGCTCGACGCCGGCGATGACCAGGTCCCATGCCTCGATGAGGCCCGGTTTGCTCCGGTGTGCCCTGGCCAGCGGCTGGGCGATCGCCGGGTAGTCGCAGAGGAAGGTCGGGGCCAGGGTCCGGTGCTCGACGAGCTCGGCGAGAAGCTCGAGGAAGACCTTGTCCTTGTCCCACGCCGGGTCGACCGCGACGTCGTGCTCCGCGGCATACGCCCGGAGCGTCTGCACGGGGGTGTCGATCGACACCGTCTCGCCGACCGCTTCGCTCACCGCGTCGTAGACCGGCAGCCACCGCCACGGCGCGTCGAGGTCGACGGTGCCCATGGCCGTCTGCACGGTCCGGGACCCGAAGGCGTCGGCGGCGGCCAGGACGAGGTCCTTGACGAGCGCGGCGATGCTGGTCTGGTCGCCATAGGCCTGGTAGGCCTCGATCATCGTGAACTCGGGTGCGTGGGTGGCGTCGACGCCCTCGTTGCGAAAGATCCGGCCCATCTCATAGACCCGGTCCACTCCACCGACGACCGCCTTCTTCAGGTTGAGCTCGAGGGCGATGCGCAGCGTCATCGGCTGGTCGAACGCGTTCAGGTGGGTGCGGAACGGCCTGGCCGCCGCGCCGCCGTGGACGAGCTGGAGCACCGGGGTCTCGACCTCGAGGTAGCCCTGCTCGGCGAAGACCGCCCGGATCGCGCCGAGGACGGCCCCCTTCAGGCGCACCATGTCGCGGGCCTCCTGACGGACGATGAGGTCGGCATACCGCTGCCGGACCCGCGCCTCCTCGGACAGCTCCTTGTGCAGGACGGGCAGCGGGCGCAGCGCCTTGGACGCCATCTGCCAGCGAGTGGCCATCACCGACAGCTCGCCGCGGCGACTGGAGATGACCCGGCCCTGGACGAAGACGTGGTCGCCGAGGTCGACGTCGGCCTTCCACGCCGCCAGGGCCTGCTCGCCGACCTCGGCGAGGCTGAGCATGACCTGCAGCCGCGTCCCGACGCCCTCCTGGAGGGTGGCGAAGGCCAGCTTGCCGGTGTTCCGGACGAAGACGACCCGCCCCGCGACACCGACGACGTCCTGGGTTTCCTCGCCGGTCTGCAGCTGGCCCCACTGCTCGCGAACCTCACCGAGGCTGTGCGTCCGGTCGACGTGCACGGGGTATGCCGGGGTGCCGGCCGCGATCAGCCGGTCGCGCTTGGCGCGACGGATCCGCATCTGCTCCGGGACGTCGACCTGGGTCTCGGTGGGAGTGTCGCTCACCCGGCCAAGGGTAACGACGCGAGCAGGGCGTCCAGCACCCGGATTCCCAGCCGGCGGTCCGCGTCCTCCGCGCCTCCGTACTGGTAGTCCTGGGTGGGCAGCGCCGGCGTCTCCCCGGGCAGGATCACCCGGTGGCCGGCGAGCGGCTCGTACAGGACCGTCGTCTCGATCCCGTATGCCGCGCGCCGGGCCCTGATCTGCTGGGCGAAGGCAGCGCTCGGCCACACTGCGTCGGCGCCGCCCGCCGCGAGGACCAGGTGCGCGGTGATCTGCTCGACGTCGATGACGGCATCCGGCTCCCGCGTCGGGAAGGTCCGCAGGCTGGCCTCGTAGAGCTGCCGAGGTGTGCTGAACGGCGGGCCGTGCCACGTTGTCTGGTCGACGACCGGCATGAAGTGGAGCGGGTCGCCTCGCCACGAGAAGGCGCTCCGCTCGATGGGCCGGTCGTCGTCGGCCAGGGTCGGGGTGGCCCAGACCAGGTGACTGGGGGCGAGGGCGACGACGGTGCGCAGCCGGGCGTCGGCGATGCCGAGCAGCAGCGCGGCCACCGCACCGAACGAGGTCCCCACGACGCCCAACCGGTCGGAGAGGCCGAAGAGCCGGTCCAGGTGCGGCGTGAACGACTCGACCGGCACCTCCTGGAGGGTGGCCGGTTGGGGGTCGGCGCCGAACCAGCGGACCGAGAGCGCGGCGAGGCCGTGCCCGGCCAGCACCCGGCAGCGGTCGGCCTGGACCCGGCCGCTGCTGCCCGACAGGACGAGCACGGCAGCTGCCGGCTCGCCGTCGTCGGGCGTGACGAGGACCCCCTCGGGCGCGCTCAGCTGTTCCACCGGCATCTGCCCATCCCACCACGCTCGCCCACTGAGCACCGGACACGCCGTGTTCTGCGGGCATCGGCCGCCCCGGATGCGGCGGGTCGGGTGCTCAGTGACCGGCCCGGGGGCGCGCCGTGCGCTCAGCGCACGGTGGGCGGCACCGGGTCGAGGTCGAGGGCGAGGTCCAGGATCGGGGAGGAGTGGGTGAGCGCGCCCACCGACAGGTAGTCGACCCCGGTGGCGGCGTAGGCCGCGGCCAGGTCGAGCGTCAGGCCGCCCGTCGCCTCGAGCTCGACCTGCTCACCGGTGGCCCGGACCGCCTGGACGGTCGTGCGGAGCAGGTCCACCGACATGTTGTCGCACAACAGGAACCGCGCCCCGGCCGCCACCGACTCCAGCGCCTCGGCCGTCGTCGTCACCTCGACCTGGACCGGCACCTCGGGGTGCCGGGCTCGTACGGCGTCGTATGCCGCTGTGAGACTGCCCGCGGCAATCTTGTGGTTGTCCTTGACCATCGCCACGTCGAACAGGCCCATCCGCTTGTTCGTCCCGCCGCCGCACCGCACGGCATACTTCTCCAGCGCGCGCAGGCCGGGCGTCGTCTTGCGGGTGTCCAGCACCCTCGCTCCGGACCCGTCGAGCCGGTCGGCCCACAGCCGGGTGTGGGTGGCCACGCCGGAGAGCCGGCTCAGCAGGTTGAGCATCGTCCGCTCCCCGACGAGCAGGCTCTGGACCGGGCCCCGGAGGGTGGCGACGGGGTCTCCCCGCCTCACTCGGTCGCCGTCCGCGACATGGGTGTGACCGGTCGCGGCCGGGAGTCCCAGACGGTGCGACACCTGACCGAAAACCGTTGCCACGATGGGTATCCCAGCCACGACGCCGTCGCCGCGGGCCATGATCCGGGCGATTGCGACCTGGTCGCGAGGGATCGTCGAGTCGACGGTCACGTCGACACCGGGGTCACCACCGAGGTCCTCGTCCAGTGCGCCGCGGACGACCGCGACGGCCGCCTCGCGCGGGAAGTCGTGGTCGCTCACGCGTCCTCCTTGGTCGGGTCGGCGGCGTGCGCCGCGGTGGGATGGCTCGCCGCACAGCTCGCCGCAGCGGGCGAGGCGTAGGCGAAGGTCAGGCCGATCGAGCCGTCGCTCGCGCGCAGCGCGGAGATGTTGCCCCGCCAGTCTGCGTCGTCCGGCCCGGGGAAGTCGGTCCGCAGGTGTCCGCCCCGGGTCTCCTCCCGGACGTGGGCCATGGTGGCGAGCAACTGGCCCAGGTGCAGCAGGTTGGTCGTCTCCCAGGACTGTGGACCGGGTTCGGCATGGGCCGCGGAGTCGGCCAGGACCGCCAGGGCGCCGACTGAGGCACGGGTCGACGCCGCGGTGCGAACGGTGCCCGAGCCGGCCGTCATGGCGCGCTGGACGTCGACCCTGCGGTCGCTGGCGAGCAGCGCCGTGTCCGTCGAGTCGCCCACGGGGACAACCGGATCCGGTGCAGCAGGCAGTCCGCCACCACCGAGCCGGTCGGTGATGTCGTCGGCGATCCGGTGGGCGAAGACGAGCCCCTCGAGGAGGGAGTTGGACGCCAGCCGGTTGGCTCCGTGGACCCCTGTGCACGACGTCTCACCGCACGCATAGAGCCCCCGCAGCGAGGACCGGCCGGCCAGGTCGGTGTGCACACCACCGGAGGCGTAGTGCTGCGCCGGGGCCACTGGGAGCAGGTCGGTCGCGGGGTCGAAGCCGAGCGACCGGCAGCTCGCCACGATCGACGGGAACCGCTTCTGGAGGAACGCCACACCGAGGTGGCGAGCATCGAGGAACACGTGGTCGGTGCCGGTCTCGCGCATCCGGGCCACGATCGCCCGGGCGACGACGTCACGTGGCGCGAGGTCGGCCAGCGGGTGCAGCCCGCTCATGAACCGGTCCCCGTCGGCGTCGACGAGGAAGGCCCCCTCCCCGCGCAGGGCCTCGGAGATGAGCGGCTGCTGACCGTGCGCGCCCTCGCCGAGCCACAGCACGGTCGGGTGGAACTGGACGAACTCGACGTCGCGCATGACTGCGCCGGCCCGCAGCGCCGCCGCCATCCCGTCGCCGGTCGCGACGGAGGGGTTGGTCGTCGAGGAGTAGATCTGTCCCAGCCCGCCGGTGGCGAGGACGACCGCCCGTCCGTATGCCGCGCCGACGCCGTCGAGCTGTCCCTCACCCAGGACGTGCAACGTCACCCCGACGACACGCTCGTCGGGGTCCTGCAGGAGGTCCACGACCATCGCGTGCTCCACCACCTCGATGCCCGGGTCGTCGACGACCCGTCGGAGGGCAGCGATGAGGGCCCGGGATATCTCGGCGCCGGTGGCGTCGCCACCGGCGTGGGCGATCCGGTCGCGGTGGTGGCCGCCCTCCCTGGTCAGCGAGATCTCGCCGGACGCGGTGCGGTCGAACTCGGCGCCGAGGGCGACGAGCTCGCGGACCCGCTGGGCGCCCTCGGTGACCAGGACGCGGACGGCGTCCACGTCGCATACCCCGGCCCCCGCGACGAGGGTGTCGTGGAGGTGCTCCTCGGGGGAGTCCTCCGGGGCCAGGGCCGCGGCGATCCCGCCCTGGGCCCACTGCGTCGACCCCTCCGACAGGACGGTCTTGGTGACGAGGAGCACCCGGTCGACCCGGCGACGGAGCAGCAGGGCACAGGACAAGCCCGCGATCCCCGATCCCACGACGATGACGTCGGCGGACGTCGACCAACCCGGGACGGCCGCGGTGAGCCGTCGGGGGATCCGCCGGCTCGGCCAGTCCTGCGGGAGCACGAGCTGCCGTCCGGCGCGGGCGGGCCCGGGCAGCCCCCCGGACAGGTCAGTCATCGTCGGGGTTCCGTTGCACGCGCGTGCTCCTCAGGCATGGGGGACGTCGCTGAAGACGGCGAGGGCCCCGCCGCCCGGGCCGACGGCCACGGGGGTGTTGTCGATCAGCCGGGTCGTGCCGACCCGGGCGGCCACCGCGAGCAGGGCCTCCCCCCGGTACCACTCCGGGACGTCGTGCAGGGTGTTCGGGTGGACCAGGACGAGGTAGTCCACGAGCGCGAGCGGCTCCCGGACGAGGACGGCACGCGCCGCGCGCCGGATCGACGAGGGCCCCTCAGCGGCCACGGCGGCCCCGGCGGTCAGCGCACGGGACAGGCACAGGGCCACCTCCCGGTCGCTCTCGGTGAGGTACATGTTCCGGCTGCTCAGGGCCAGGCCGTCGTCCTCGCGCACGGTCGGCACCGACACCACGGCGGCCGGGAAGTCGATGTCCCGGACCATGCGGCGGATGAGCAGCAGCTGCTGGGCGTCCTTCTGGCCGTAGTAGAACGACGTGCCGCCGGTGAGGTGCATCAGCTTGGCGACGACGGTGAGCATCCCGTCGAAGTGGCCGGGCCGGGACTGGCCCTCCAGGACGTTCCCGAGGGGGCCGGCCGAGATCCGCACGCCCGGATCGCCGTCGGGGTAGACCACGTCCGGAGTGGGCGCGAACACGACGTCGACACCCTCTGCGGTGCAGATCTGCATGTCGGTGTCGAAGGTGCGCGGGTATCGGGACAGGTCTTCCTTGGGCCCGAACTGCAGGGGGTTGAGGAAGATCGACACGATGACGTGCCGGGCCTTCTCGCGGGCCCGGCGGATGAGCATCGCATGGCCCTCGTGCAGGGCGCCCATCGTCATGACGACAGCGACGTCACCACCGAGCTCTGACCTGGCCGACCGCAGCTCCTCGCGTGACCGGCATACGAGGGGTGCACCTGCGCGACCCGCGGGAGACGCGAGGGACGTCGGGTCGGTCGTCGTCACGGGGGGTCACTCCTGGAGGGCGTCGATGATGGGCAGGGCGAGGTCCTCACGAAGGCGCCCGGAGGCGACGGCGCGTTGGGCGGTGGCCAGCGCCATCGCTCGATAGGCCATCCGGACGTCGGGTCCCTGTCGACGAAGCCGGTCCAGGTGGACCTCGACGGTTCCGACGTCCCCGCGGGCGACGGGGCCGGTGAGGGCTGCGTCCCCTGACCTCAGGGCGTTGTCCAGCGCCGCCTCGACGAGCGGCCGGAGCACCCGGTCCGGGTGCGGCACGCCGGTGCTCGCGAGGACCTGCATCGCCTGCGCCGTCAGGGTGACCAGGTGGTTGGCCCCGTGCGCCAGGGCGGCGTGGTAGGTCGCCCGGTCAGCCTCGGCGACCCACACCGGCTCGGCGCCGATCTCCAGGACGATCGCCTCGGCGACGGCACGGAACTCCTCCGGCGCCGTGACACCGAAGCAGCAGTCGACCAGCCGGTCCAGGTCCGCCGGTGAGCCGGTGAAGGTCATGGCCGGGTGCAGCGCCAGCGGGACGACCCCCTCCTGCGCTGCCGGACCGAGCACCGCCAGACCGTGCCGCCCGCTCGTGTGGACGACGAGCCGGCCGCGACGCCAGTGCCCCGTCGAGGCAAGCCCGGCGACGAGCGGGGCGAGGACGTCGTCGGGGACCGCCAGGACGACGAGCTCGGCAGTGTCGACGACGTCGGTGATCTCGCGGATGTCGGCGTCCGGCAGCAGCCGGGCTGCGCGCTCGCGCGAGACCTGGCTCACCGCGGACACCGCGACGACGTGGTGACCGGCCCTCTGCAGCGCGGCGCCCAGGACCGAGCCCACCCGGCCGGTGCCGACCACGCCGACGGTGAGCCGCGCCGGGCGCTCGATGCCATCCACGGGGGACGACGCTACCTTCACCGGCGCCGGCTGCGGTGGCCAGTCCGGGCCCAGTCGTCTCCCGGCTCGGCGACCGAGCACCGGACACGCCGCGTACGGCCTCGGCCCGAGGGCAACAACGCGGCGTGTCCGGTGCTCAGTCGGGCGAGGGGTGCGGGCGATGACCCCGAGGATGTCGGTCCGACGGGGCAGACTTGTTGGCCATGGACCGTCTGAGGGACAGCGGGCCGGCGCAGTTCGGCGTCTGGTTCGACCGGAGCACCTCCGAGGTCACGTCGGCCCAGCAGCACGTCGAGGACGCCGAGGACGCCGGGTACGCCGAGTTCGCCGGGTACGCCGAGGACGCCACCGAGCACGACCTCTTCGAGCGGTATGCCGCATCGGCGGCCGACCGGGCGCCGGACGGTCTCACCGTCCTGGTGTCACACCGCCTCCCGGCCGTCCGGATGGCCGACCTCATCGTCCTGCTCGGCGGGTGGTCGGTGGCCGGGGCGGGCTCGAACGAGGACCTCTTGCGGGCCGCAGGCCCCTACCGCGGGCGCTACACGATCCGGCAGCGGGTCTACCAGTGACGGGTGCGGCTGCCCGGCCGTGGCGGGAGGTGTGGCAGGAGTCGCTCTACGGACCAGGTGGCTTCTACCGCCGTCCCGAGGGCCCCGCCG
>JAICMC010000049.1 GCA_025929465.1 Nostocoides sp. | reverse complement strand
GCCAGCCGGGCCACCGCCAACGTCTCCACCGCCTCCAACGACCGGACCGCGGCCCGGCACACCTCCACCACCCCGACCAGCTCGGCGCTGGACATCCCGGCCATCGACACCGCCGGACGCGCCGCGGCATACAGCTCCGCCGCCGCCGCCCGAGCGGCCGACGGGTCCAGAAGCAGTGCCGAAGACATGCCCCCAGCCTACCCGGTAATCGAACGTATGTCTACATCTGAGGGCCCGAATACTCCTGCCGCACAACCGATTACGTCCAGGTCGTGACCATCGCAGAGCCGGCTCTCCAGGCATCACCAGCCAGCCCCGTGGGTGCGGAACAGGGTCGGACGAGGGTCGGACTAGGGGGGAGGTCCATGAGCCTGGCCGACGCCGACTTCGTCCTCTTCACCACCTATCTGCGTCGTGGCGAGGCGGTGTCCAGCCCGGTATGGATCACCGCCCTCGGCGATGGGCGGCACGGTTTCTACACGACCAGGAGGACCGGGAAGACCAGCGTCTGCGGCACACGGCGCGCGTCACCGTCCCAGCCGTGCAGCCGCCGGGGGCAGCTCACGCCGGGGGCAGCTCACGCCGGGGACGGAGTCGACCACGGCAACCGCGACGATGGTGCACCGCGGGGTTGACTACGACGAGGTGATCCGGCGGGTCCGGGCCAAGTACGGCTGGCAGGTCAAGCTCGTCAAGGCGACCGCAGGCCGGATGCTGGCCCGCAAGGGTCTCTCCTACGCCGACACCGTGGTCCTCATCTCGCCTCAGGGCTGAGGACCGTCCACAGCAGGGCATGCCGCGGCCGGCCGGCGCGCGACGCCGCCCGACTGGGGAACGGTGTTCCGGTCACTTTCCGGCCGCTATCCCGAGAAAGATCGGTGCATGGCGAACACCAGCTCCCGGACCCTGCGACTGCTCTCCCTCCTGCAGACCCACCGGTTCTGGCCGGGGCCCGAGCTCGCCGACAGGCTGGAGGTCAGCGACCGGACCCTGCGCCGTGACGTTGAGCGGCTCCGTGAGCTCGGCTACCCAGTGCGTTCCTCGCGAGGGGTCGAGGGCGGCTACCAGCTCGGGTCCGGCGGCTCGATGCCGCCCCTGGTGGTCAACGAGGAGGAGGCGATCGCGCTCGTCGTGGCGCTCGGCCGCTCCTCCGGCTCAGCCGGCGGAGCGCTCGCCGACGCCTCGCTCTCGGCACTGGCCAAGGTGGTCCAGGTTCTGCCACCGCACCTGCGCAGGCGCGCCGAGGCGCTGCGGGCGGTCACGGTCGACGCGCGGTTCGGTGAGGCTCCCGAGGTCACGGCCGAGGTCCTGGCCACGCTCGCGCAGGCGGCGCGGGACGGCGAGCGGGTCCGGTTCGTCTACCGTGCCCGCGGCGGACAGGTCGCCGGCGAGGACATCCGACGGCTCGTCGAGCCGCACCGTCTCGTCACCGTGGGGAGACGCTGGTACCTCGTCGGTTACGACGTCGACCGGCAGGACTGGCGGTCCTTCCGGCTCGACCGGCTTCGTGACCCGATCGGCACCAAGACACGTTTCCGGATGCGCGAGATACCCGGCGGCGACGCGGCCGCGTATGTGCGACAGGGGTTTTCACGCGGCGAAGAGCCTGGCCGCGTGGTCGTCCGGGCGGCCGTCCCGGCCGGGGCCCTCGCCGGCGGAGTGGGTCCTTGGGGAACGGTCCTGCCAGTCGACGAGCAGTCCTGCCGCGTGGTGATGGAGGTCCGGTCCCCGGAATGGGCCGTCTTCGGGATCGGTGCGCTCGGTGTCGACGTCGTCGTCGAGGAGGCGAGTCCCGCGGTGCGTGATGCGCTGGCCGGCTGGGCCACCCGGCTCGGGGCCGCCGCGCTCCCCGGGTGACCAGGGCGGGGTCGGCCGTCCGGCAGGTCCTCAGCGGTCCGAGCAGATCCGGTCACCGGCTCCGAAGGACAGCTCGCCGTATGCCGCGCCTGCGACGGCACGGCATACGCCTCCTTGCTACGGAGCCGGACCGCGATGCTGGCCGCGAGCTCAGCGGACCCGGACCTCGGTGCCGATCCGCGTGAAGTTCCACACGGCCAAGGCGTCGGCGGGTAGCAGCCGCTCGCAGCCATGGGACTGGTACGTCGCATCCTTGCCAACCGTGCTGAGCGGCTGGATGAACGTGTTCCTGCCGCGGACCGGTACCTCGTGGAACGCGATACCGGTGTGGCCGGGGACGGTGCCGTAGCCGACGAAGTAGTTCAGCGTCCAATCGTGGCCCTGGTCGTAGGCGCCGCCGTGGCGGATCTTGACCTGGACCCGGTAGTTGCCCACCGGCGTCTTCCAGTCCAGGTCCGTGGTCGGCATCGACCGGACCACCGTGCCGTTGCGCACGAGGAACACCAGGTTGGCGCTCTTCTTCCACTCCACGTAGGTGCCGGGCTCGATGGGGTAGCCGTGGTAGGACGTGGCTGCCGGCGGGGCGGGCTTCCTGGCCGGGGCGACGGGTGCCCGACCGAGGGAGAGCCGCTGGCCGGTCCTGATCAGGTTGGGGTTCGACAGGTGGTTGATCCTGGCCAGGGCCTGTCGTGTCGTGTGATGGGCAGCCGCGACCCTGGCCAGGGTGTCGCCGGTGCCGACGGTGTAGCCGGTCGTGGCAGCGGCCGACCCGGCTCCCACGGCGGCCATGGCGACGCAGATGGTGCCCCCCAAGGCGACCCGGGTCATGGTGGAGGACATTGGACGCTGCTCCTTGATGGTCTGCCCGCGGCTGACTTCTGACATCGTGCAGGGTCCCACGACAGGTCGAGGGTCGATGCCATCGGGGGATTGACCGGACCGAGAGACCGGTGCATACTCAACGAGTCAGTTGATCAACGAAGAGGTTGTACAAATGGCGGACGCCGGCAACGAGGAGCGGCTGGACGCCGCGTTCGCCGCATTGGCGGACCCGGTGCGACGGCAGCTCATCGCCCGTCTCTCCCGCGGTCCGGCGACCGTCAACGAGCTGGCCGATCCCTTCGCCATCACCAAGCAGGCCGTGTCCAGGCACATCCACGTGCTCGAGCAGGCCGGCCTGGTCACCCGCACCCGAGATGCCCAGCGTCGCCCGGTCCACCTTGACCCCGTTGCCCTCGAGCGCCTCACCGCCTGGATCGACCGCTACCGGCTGATCCACGAGCAGCAGTTCCGACGGCTGGACGCCGTCCTCGCCCACGCCGCGCCGAGCGGCATACCGAAGGAGAAGACACCATGACCGCCACGACCAACGCGCTCCACCTCGACATCCCGGCCGGCGTGCCGTGGATCGACTTCACCCGTGAGTTCGACGCGCCCGTCGCCGCCGTCTTCGAGGCCCACCGCGACCCCGAGGTGGTCAGCCAGTGGCTCGGGCCCGACGGCTACCGGATGGAGGTGCACGAATGGGACTTCGTCAGTGGCGGACGCTACCGCTACACCCACCACAGTCCCGACCACGGCTCGTTCTCGTTCCGCGGGATGTTCCACACCGTCCGAGACGGCGAGCTCGCCATCCAGACCTTCGAGTTCGAGGGTATGCCGGACGAGGTCGCCATCGAGTTCCTCCAGTTCGAGGACCTCGGCGACGGCCGGACCCGGCTGCACGGGCGCAGCATCGGCCGAACCGTCGAGGGTCGCGACGCCATGGTCGACAGCGGCATGGAGTCGGGCATGGCCCAGGGCTACGACCGCCTCGACCAGATCATCGCGACCAGCTGACGCTCAGGGTCAGGCAGGGGCCGGACTCCGGCCGACGGCACTGGCCTCCTTGCTGCCGAACCGGATGCCGCGTGCCTCCGAACCGAGGAAGGTGAGGATCGCCACGGCCAGCAGCACCGGGACGATCGTGGCTGCCAGGGCGAACGGATAGCCGTGCGACTTGGCCAGCGCCTGCTGGATCGGCAGGTTGAAGGCGGCCAGGCAGTTGCCGAGCTGGTAGGTGACGCCCGGGTAGAACCCACGGATCTCGTCCGGCGAGAGCTCGGTGAGGTGCGCGGGGATGACGCCCCACGCCCCCTGGACCATGATCTGCATGAGGAACGAGCCGAGCGCGAGCATTCCCACACTCGTGGAGTAGGCGAAGATCGGCACGAGGGGCAGCCCCAGCAGGGCCGCGAGGATGATCATCCGCTTGCGGCCGAACCGCTCGGACATCGTGCCGACGGCCAGGCCCCCGATGATCGCGCCGATGTTGTAAATGACCACGACCCACGTCGCGGTGCTCTTGGCCAGGCCGGCGCCGCTGTCCACGGTCGCCTTGAGGAAGGTCGGGTAGACGTCCTGCGTCCCGTGGCTCATCCAGTTGAAGGCCGTCATGAGGAGCACGAGGTAGACGAAGCGGCGCCAGATCACCGGGTTGCGCAGGATCGTCGCGAACGAGGTGTTCGTCTGCTTCTGGCGCTCCTGCGCGTTCTGCCACACCTCGGACTCCTTCACCCGGGATCGGATGATCAGGCTGATCAGTGCGGGGACGAGCGACAGCGCGAACATCCAGCGCCAGGACAGGCCGAGCCATGTGTTGATGACGAGGTAGGCGAGGGAGGCGAACAAGTACCCCACGGAGTACCCCTCCTGCAGCAGCCCCGAGAAGAACCCACGTCGCTCGGCCGGGACCTTCTCCATGGCGAGCGCCGCGCCCAGGCCCCACTCCCCGCCCATCCCGATGCCGTACAGCAGGCGCAGGACGAGCAGCACCGTGAAGTTGGGGGCGAAGGCGCACAGGAAACCCACCACCGAATAGAACGAGACGTCGACCATGAGGGGGATGCGCCGACCGCGTCGGTCGGCCCACAGCCCGAAGACGAACGCCCCCACCGGCCGCATGAGCAGGGTCGCGGTGGTGACGAAGGCCATCTTCTCCAGCGAGACGTGGAAGTCCTTGGCGATGTCGGCATAGACGAGGACCACGAGGAAGTAGTCGAACGCGTCCATGGTCCAGCCGAGGAACGCCGCGAGGAAGGAGTTGCGCTGGTCTGCCGTCAGCCGGGTCGACGGCTGGGCCGTGGATGCTGCGGTCATGGGCGCTCCTGACATCGAAGGGCTCTGGGTGCGTGGACCTCTCGTCACGTTAGTCCTCCGGCAACGATGTTGCTCGTTCCGATGCGGACGACTTCTGCAGGGCCGGCCGCGGGCTGCGCCGGCCGCGGGCTGGGCCGGCGGCGGCCTGGACCACGGCCCCCGGCGTAGGGTCGGGCCATGACCGATGCCACCGGCTCCGCACCCGTCGACGAACCGGACCGCACAGCCGAGGCCATCGCGGTCCGCGATGTTCCCGCGGAGCAGCGGTTCGAGATCCGCGTCGACGGTGAGCTGGCCGGCTTCGCCGAGTATCGGCGAGCGCCAGGCGACGTCCGTGCCTTCCCGCACACCCAGGTCGGTCCCGCCTACCAGGGCCGAGGTCTGGCGCAGCGGCTGGTCCGGGACGCTCTCGACCAGACGCGAGGCGCGCAGCTGTCCGTCCTGCCGTACTGCCCCGTCGTCCGCGGCTTCATCGCCAGGCATCCCGACTATCTCGACCTGGTGGCGCCCGACCGGCGCGCCGAGTTCGACCTGGCCTGAGGGGAGCAGCGCCGTGCCTGGGCTGCAGGTCGTCGAGCCGCGTGAGGTGCCGCTCGGTGGCCACCGGGCCATGCTCGTGCGGCGCACGCTGCCGAGCCGGGACCGCGCCTTCGTCGGGGCGTGGTGCTTCGCCGACCACTACGGGCCCACCCGGCTCGGGACCGACAGCCCTGGCATGGACGTCGCGCCCCACCCGCACACCGGGTTGCAGACGGTGTCCTGGCTGTTCGAGGGCCAGATCGAGCACCGCGACAGCGCCGGCAACCAGGCGATGGTCCGGCCCGGCGAGGTCAACCTCATGACGGGCGGCCACGGGATCTGCCACTCGGAGGTCTCCACGCCGGTAACTGTTGTCCTGCATGGTGTCCAGCTGTGGGTGGCGCTGCCGTCCGAGGGCCGCGACGGGGCTCGTGCCTTCGTCCACCACGCCGTCGAACCCGTCGACCTCCCCTCGTATGCCGGTCGCGCCCGGGTCTTCCTCGGCGAGCTGCGGGGGGTCGCCTCCAGCCCGGTGCCCACCCACACCCCGTTGCTCGGTGCGCAGCTCGACCTGGTCGCGGACGCGAGCCTCACCCTGGGCCTGGACCCGGCATACGAGCACGGCTTCCTCGTCGATACCGGCGAGGTCTGGGTCGACGGCCAGCAGCTCGCCCCGGCCGAGCTCGGTGTCCTCGACGCTGGGCCCCCCGCGGTGACCGTCCGGGCCGGGGCCGAGGGGGCGCGGGTCGTGCTGCTCGGCGGTGTGCCGTTCGAGGAGGCGATCGTCATGTGGTGGAACTTCGTGGGGCGCAGCCACGAGGAGATCGAGATCTTCCGCGCTGACTGGGAGGCCGAGGGTGACCGGTTCGGCGTGGTCGACGGCTACACCGGTGTGCGACAACGGATCCCGGCGCCGCCGCTGCCGGGGGTCCGGCTGCGGCCGCGGGGCCGTCTCGGGCACAGCGCGACCCGCACGACCTAGCCGGGCGAGGCGACGAGCAGGTCCCGGGTGATGGCCCCGATCGAGCCGACCCCGACGAGGGCCATCGTCAGGTCGAGCTCGGCGACGACGTTCTCGACGACCTGACGGACGCCGTCGGCACCGTCGAGGGCCAGGCCGTAGATGTGCGGTCGGCCGAGCAGGCACGCGTCCGCACCCAGTGCGAGCGCGACGAACAGGTCGGCGCCGGTGCGGACCCCGCTGTCCAGCAGGACGACGGGATCGGGACCGACCGCCTCGCGGACCGCGACCAGGGCGTCGAGGGAGGCGACCGCCCGGTCGACCTGACGTCCGCCGTGGTTGGAGACGATGATCCCGTCGACGCCCTCCTCGAACGCGCGGCGGGCATCGTCGGGATGCAGGATCCCCTTGAGCAGCACCGGCAGCGAGGTCCGCTCGCGCAGCGTGCCGATGTGGGCCCAGGACAGGGCCGGGTTGGAGTAGATGTCCAGGAAGGTCTCCACGGCCGCCCGAGGCTCGGGGGAGCGCAGGTTGTCCCAGAGGTCGCCCGGATGGGTCCACGACATGGTGAGCAACGTCCGCACCGCGCCGACGGTGACCTGAGCCTTCGCCCGGGAGCCGGACGCGGCGGCAATCCGCTCGGCGACGAGCGCACGGAAGCGCGCGTCGCTCGTGTACTGCGCGATCCCCAGTCCGCGGGCGAAGGGCAGCGACCCGAGGTTGAGGTCCTGCGGCCGCCAGCCGAGCATCGTCGTGTCGAGCGTGACGACCAGGGCCCGTGCCCCGGCCGCCTCGGCCCGGCCGATGAGGGAGTCGACGAGCGGTTCGTCGGTCGACCAGTACAGCTGCTGCCAGAACGGCGTCGCCCCCATGGCGGCGGCCGTGTCCTCCAGCGGGTTGCACCCCTGGTTGCTCAGGACGTAGGGGACTCCTGCGGCGGCGGCCCCCCGCGCGATGGCCACGTCGCTGTCCGGTGCGACCAGACACCCCGCCCCGACCGGCGCCAGCAGCAACGGCGCCCGCAGCGGGGTCCCCAGCACCGTCGTCGTCAGGTCGCGCGAGGTCACGCCGTGGAGGATCCGGGGCACCACCCGCCAGCGGTCGAACGCCTCCCGGTTGTGCCGCATGGTCGCGCCCTCACCGGCCCCACCGGCCACGTAGGCCCAGGCCGTCGGGGACATCGCCTTGTGCGCCCGGCGCTCCAGCTCGGCAGCGTCCGTCGGTACCGACGGGTGCCGCCCGAAGACGCCGGCCCGGTAGATCGCGTCCTGCCGGGCCCGCCCAGGTCCGCGCGACGCACCAGTCATGCTGCAGAGCCTAGGACCGGTGACCAGCGACCCGTGGCCGCGGAACGGCCGGCGCGGAACGGCCGGCGCGGAACGGCCGGCGCGGAACGGCCGGCGCGGAACGGGTCGGCGTCAGCGAGCGGCGTGGTGGGTGCGGGACCCGTGCCGGGAGCCGGTGACGCTGAGCAGGTCGACCAGGTGGGACAGCCGACCGCGGTGCGCGCCGGCGACCCGGCCGGGACCGCGCAGCGCGCGAAGGTCGGCGTTCACCCGGATCGCGTCGTAGTCGTCGTGGTCGGATCCCAGGGGGAAGGAGTAGGTGCTCATGAGACCAAGTCTGGGTCGAGCGAACCGAAAGGACAAGCGATCATTTCTTAACGACCATGCACGTTTTCTGTATGATCGAATCATGCCTGCCCCCGACGTCCAGCGCCTGCGAGTCTTCCGAGCCGTCGTGGCGAGCGGCACCGTGCAGGCAGCGGCCACCCACCTCGGCTACAGCCCCTCGGCGGTGAGCCAGCAGATCACCGCGCTCCAGCGCGAGACCGGGCTGGCGCTCTTCGAGAAGTCCGGGCGAGGCATCACGCCGACGGCTGCGGGCCGTCTCCTCGCCGCACGCAGCGAGGAGGTCATGGACAGTCTCAGCCGGCTCGGTGGCCTGGTCGACGACCTGCGCGACGGGCGAACCGGGAACCTGTCGATCGGTACCTTCGCCTCGGCAGGCGAGGCCTGGATCCCCTTGGTGGCACGCACGCTCATCCGGGAGTTCCCCGACGTCATGCTCACCCTCGGGCTCAACGAGTACCCGGCGACCGCCCGGACGAGCTACGACATCGACCTGCGGACCGAGGACCCCGGCGAGGCGGCGACCACCCTGCCCGGCTACCGGCGCCACGTGCTGCTGGAGGAGCCCTACTCACTCGTCCTGGCCGAGGACCACCCCCTGGCCGCCGGGGAGGAGGTCTCGGTCGCCTCCCTCATCGGGCAGCGCTGGATCGACGACGACTTCCAGGACACCACCTGTGGCCGGATCCTGGCCAAGGCCTGGCGTGCGGCCGGCTTCACACCCCGCTACGTGGCCCGCGCGAGCGACCACCACGCGGCCATCGCCTTCGCGGCCGCCGGCGTCGGGATGACGGCCATCCCCCGCCTCGCCGTCGGGGCGCTTCCTCTCGGCGCCCGGGCCCTGCCGATCGTCGATCCCACGCCGACGCGCCGGATCGTGGCGTTCGTGCGAGAGGGCAGTGACACCAACCCCGCCGTGGCGCGCGCCGTCGCGGTTCTCCATGCAGTGGCCCACGGCAAACGCGCCGCCGCCTGAGTCTTTGCGTGTAGGTTCGAGCCAAGGCGTCCACCGACGCCTCTGACTCAAGCAACGGGTCGAACCCTCACGTGGCTCCCCGCACGCGGCGGGGCCACGCATCACAGAAAGCGACAGGTACATGGTCGTTCTCGGAATCGTGCTCCTCATCATCGGACTCGTGGTTGCGAGCCTCAAGATCCTCCTGTGGATCGGGATCATCCTGATCGTGGTGGGCCTCGTGGTCAACCTGCTCCCCATCGGGGGAACCCGCCGCCGGATCTACTGACGCCAAGCGCGCATGCCGCAGGCCCGGGACGAGTCGTCGTCCCGGCCCTGCGTCCCTGGCCAGCGTCCTAGAGGCGGATGACGTCGACACCGACGGTGAGCCGCGACGTGGCGCTCTCGGTGAAGACGACCCCCTTGAGCGGTGAGACGTCGGCGAAGTCGCGGCCCCAGGCGCTGACCACGTAGCGGGAGTCGGCCAGATGGTTGTTCGTCGGGTCCAGGTCCACCCAGGAGCCCGCGGGCGTGCGGACCGACACCCACGCGTGGGTCGCGTCCGAGCCGGCCAGCCGCGGTCGCCCAGTCGGAGACGTGGTCTCCAGGTAGCCGCTGACGTAGCGTGCGGTGAGACCGGCCCAGCGCAGGCAGCCCAAGGCGAGGTGGGCGAAGTCCTGGCACACCCCGGCCCGCAACGACAGCAGCTCGGGCAGCGTCGTCCGGACCGAGGTCGCGCCCTTCCGGTAGCGGAAGTCGGCGTGGATCGCCCCGTACAGGGCGGCGAGCGCCTCGCCGAACGGACGGTCGGGGGCCAGGAGCGGAGCGGCATACCCGATGACGTCGGGGCCGATGTCGACCAGGCGGGAGGGCAGCCGGTATGCGGCGTAGACCGGTGGCGCGTCAGGGTCGGCGGCCGTGTGGCGGGCCACGTCGGCGACCGTGTGGGCGTCCAGCATGCTGTGGTCCGGGGCCGGCCGGTCGACGCTGACGACCGCGCGCTTGTCGACGACGAGCTCGGTATGCGGCGTGCGGATCTCCAGGTACTGGCTGTAGTTGCCGAAGTGGTCGGTGTGCTCGGTGACCAGGTCGGGCTCCGGGCTGACCGTGACCGTGTGGGACTCGACCTGCTGGCAGGGGGTGTCGCGGGGACGCAGCGGGCCGCGCTCGTAGCAGGCCTCGACCACCTGCTCGTAGGTGTAGGTGGTCCGGTGCCGCACCTCGTAGCGGTTGGGCACCTCAGCCCACCTCCTCGGTCGACGTCGACCACTGGCTAGGCAGTGGGCGCTGCGGGGCCCGGCGGGTGAAGTGCTGGCGGGTGAGTGCCAGGGCCAGCGTCTGGACGTCGTCGCCGAGCCCGGCCACGGTGTCGGCGAGGGCGCCACGGTCACCGGCGCAGAGCAGCTCCACGTCCAGCTCTGCGACGGAGGCGGCAAGGGCCTCCGCCCGTGTTGCGAGGGTCGGGTCGCCGAGCAGGCGCAGGTCCTCGGCCAGCCTGGCCAGGCAGAACGCCACCGACCGCGGGTTGCCACCGTCGAGGAGCAGGAGCGTGACCGCTGACTGGACCGGGGAGGCGGGACCCTCGCCGGTGACCATCCGCCGGCGGTGGGTGATGATGGACTCGCCCGCAGTCAGCACGGCCTCGGTGACCTGCCCGTCGGTGACCGGTGAGCGGGGGGTGGCCACGGTCCGGGCGAGGAGCGACAGCGTGTGCTGGGCTCGCTCGATCCGGGTGCCCGCGTCGATGAAGCCCCACGCGGCGTCGCGGACCATGCTCTCCACGATGATGCCGGCGACGGCCAGCGCCGACTCCAGGACGTGCGCGAGCTGGGGCTGCAGCTGCGCGTCGTCGTCGGGCATCTCACCCAGGGTCCGCTCCAGCCGGGACAGCACGATCCAGGCGTCGCCCGAGAGCTGGTCGCGCACCTCCTGAGCGGCACGCACGAGCCGCGCTGCGGCATACGAGACCGACCCCGGTGTCTCCACGTCGACCAGGACGCGGCGCAGCAGCGCCAGCGGTTGCTCGGCCGGGCCGGTCTGCTCGGCCGGGCCGGTCTGCGCGGCCGGGCCGGTCTGCGCGGCCGGGCCGGTCTGCGCGGGCTGCCCGGAGGGCTCGGTCGGCCCGAGTGCTGCTCCCGGTCCGCGACCCGAGCCCGCACCGGTGCGGGGGTCGATGCCGGACCCGGTGATCGAGGTGACCGCGCCGAGCAGGGTGGCCATCGCGGCGGCGCCGGGCGTGTTCGGACGGGTGCCGTGGTCCTCCACGAGGTCGGCCGTCACCCGGAGCAGCCGGGCCGTACCCTCGACGCGCTCGGCCTGACGGCCGACCCGGTACAGGCTGCCCGCGATGCGCGGAGCGGGGGTGGTCCGCTGGGCGGGCTGGCTGGCCGTCGAGCGGATGCGTTGCGGGGTGGTGCTCTCGGTGTCCTCAGCGGCCAGGACCCAGACGTCCTTGGCCAGCGCTCCGGCTGCGGTGGAGACGTGGTGGTCCCCGTCACGGGGGGCGACCCGACCGAGGCCACCGGGCAGGACGTGGGCCGTCCCGCCCGAGGTCACCGCGAATGCGCGGATGACCAGCCGCCGCGGCTCCAGCCCGGTCGGCGTGACGACCGGGGCGGTGGACAGCGGCAACGCCTCCTGGCCGCACCAGGCCCACGGTCGTGCCTCGACGGCCCGGCGCAGCTCGGCCCGGTCCTTCGTGCCGAGCTGCCACCCGAACCGGCTCTGGCCCCGCCGGGTCGCCGCGATCGGCTTGACGACGAGCTCGTCGAGGTGGGCCAGGACGTGGTCCCGACCGGCCGGGTCGCCACACCACCACGTCTCGGGCGACCGGAGCTGCAGGTCCTCGTCGAGCAGGTGCCGGGCAGCGGTGCCGAGGAAGGGCAGCAGCCCGGGGTTGTCGAGCAGCCCGGCGCCGAGCGGGTTGACGACGGTGACCTGCCCGCGACGGACCGCCTCGATCAGCCCCGGGACGCCGACCTGGGAGTCGGCGCGCAGCTCGAGGGGGTCACACAAGGCCGCGTCGACGCGGCGGAGGATGACGTCGACCGGCTCGGGTCGGCCCCTGGTCTGGATCCAGACCCGACCCTCGCGCAGGACGAGGTCCTCGGCCTCGACGACCGGGAACCCGCACAGGGTCGCGATGAACGACTGCTCGAAGGCCGTGGCGCTGTCTGCGCCGGGCGAGAGCAGGACGATGCGCGGTCGGGCGGCACCGGTGACGCTGGCCTCCTGCAGGGCCAGGGTCATCGTGTGGAAGAAGCCCCGGAGCCGGACGATGTCGCTGCCTCGGTGCAGGGCGGCCATCACTCGGCTCGTGATGCGGCGGCTGGCCATCGCATAGCCGGCCCCGGCCGGGGTCTGGTCGCGGTCGGCGATCACCTGCCAGTCTCCGTCGGCTCCACGCCCCAGGTCCGCCGCCGTGAGGACCAGGTGGCTCTGCGCAGCCGGCCCACTCCCCACGGCCTGGTGGACGAACCCGGGGTGGCCGTAGACGACCTCCGCGGGCACGATCCCCTCACGGAGCAGTCGCTGCTCCCCGTAGAGGTCGGCGAGAACCCGGTCGAGGAGCACCGCGCGCTGCTGCAGCCCGGCCTCCAGCCGCGCCCACTCCACCGCCGGGACGAGAACGGGTACGGGGTCGATCTCCCAACGCCTGGTGGGCCGCGCCGCCCGGTTCCCGGCGCCTGCCCCGTAGCGGATCCCGTCGTCGCGGACGAACCGTCGCGCTTCGGCCTGGGCGCCGCGCAGACCCCCGAGGCCGAGGGAGTCGAGTGCCGCGGCCAGTCCGGCCTGGTGCTCCCGTATGCCGTGCGGCCCGCAGATCTCATCGACGGGGCGCTGTCCGGTGGCCGGGACCGCGAGGCGGGACCGGTAGCGGCCGACCACCCCGCCGTCGGGCTCCGCCACGGCGCTGTTCATGCCGGACACCCTATGCGGGGTGTCCGGTCAGGGGCGTGGCGTCGTGGCGCTGATCCCGGCGGCGATCTGGTCGGCGTGGGCGTCGGTGAGATGGAAGCCGATCAGACCCGTGGACACCAGGACGGCGGCGAGCGGAGCGACCGCCCAGCGGCGTGCTCTGCGGAGAACGTGAGCGGCAGATCCCATGGTGTCGGGTCCTTCTCGTCGGTGAGGGCTCCCACGGTCCGCCCCGACCCTGAGTTGCACCTGTGCCGGCGCCGGGTCGCGCCTGTGCAACGGCATACGGTGACCCGGGACTCAGGGGTCGAGGAACCAGCCCTGCTGCATCCCGTCCGGCCGGCCCGGCTCGATGTAGTGCTCGAGGGAGAAGATCGCCGCGAAGGTGTCCGGCTGCATCGAGAGGAAGCCGGTGATGTCGGTCTCCTGGCTGGCGTGCGCCGCGAGGGAGGCGCGGCGTTGGGCCAGGTAGGCGGCGACGTCGACCTGCCAGTGGATCGCCGACTCCGGCTCTCCGAGCGGGTTGCCGTCGTCCATCGGCTGGTCGGGGTCCCAGTCCTCGAAGCCCTCCAGCCCGGCCGCCTTGCTGGCCTCGACCCCGCGACGCACGAGGTCGCGGTTCATCGTCGCGTCCAGGACCCGGGGGCGGCGGGCCGCAAGCTCGGCGGCCCGGTGGACGACGGCGTGGACCTTGACGTGGTCGGGGTGCCCGTAGCCGCCGTGCCAGTCGTAGCCGATCACCAGGTCGGCGTCCTCCTCGTCGAGGATCGCCGCCAGCCGCGCCGCCGCCTCGTCCAGGTCGGCGCCGGCGAACGCGTTGTCCCAGCTGTTCTGCTCCCACCCCCGCATGCCGGAGTCGGAGTACCCGAGCCAGGCGACCCGGTGCACGCCGAGGATGTCGGCGCTGGCCTGGGCCTCCTTGCGTCGTCGGTCGGCGAGGGTCTCCCCCTCGCCGAGGTCGGCGGGCACCTCACCGTGCTCGCCGTTCGTGCCGTATGCGGTGACCACCCGGTGGCCCTCGGCGACGGCTCGCGCCATCGAGCCGGACGTCTGGGACGCC
Organism: Nostocoides sp.; assembly: GCA_025929465.1. GTDB lineage: Bacteria > Actinomycetota > Actinomycetes > Actinomycetales > Dermatophilaceae > Nostocoides. The sequence continues at coordinate 1,286 of JAICMC010000049.1, read as the reverse complement.
TCGTCGTCGGGGTGGGCGTGCAGGTAGACGATGGTGGCCACGGCATCGAGACTAATCAGTCGGGCCGACACCGGTGTGACGTCGCGGTGCCGCCGGGGGTGACGTCGGGGTGCGGCCGGGGTGACGCCGGCCGGCGACCGGCCTACCGTGGACAGATGGCTGACACGCGACTGTCCGGACAGACCTTCCACGACCTGGGACTCGGCGACTGGCGGTTCCTCGTGGGCACCATCGAGGCGAACTTCCGGTTGGGGTCGTATGCCGCGGCCGGCGCCTTCGCGGGCAGGGTCGCCGCGATCGCCGACGGCCTCGACCACCACCCGACCATCCACCTCACCTACCCCGGGGTCGTCCACGTGGTGACGACGAGCCACGACGTCCATGGCGTCACCTCGCGGGACGTGCGGCTGGCCGAGGCGGTGAGCGCCGCCGCCGCCGAGGCGGGTGGGACGGCCCAGCTGCCTCGCGGCTCGGCCTCCACCGAGATCGCCATCGACGCCCTGGACATCGACGCGGTGCGGCCGTTCTGGAGGGCGGTGCTCGACTACGTCGATGCCGTTCCGGGCATCGAGGGTGACCTCGTCCGGCAGGTCGAGGACCCCACCGGTATCGGTCCGGCGGTGTGGTTCCAGCAGATGGACGCCCCCCGGCCGCAGCGCAACCGGATCCACCTGGACGTGGTCGTGCCGCACGACGTGGCCGATGCCCGCCTCGAGGCCGCGCTCGCCGCCGGTGGGCACCTGGTGAGCGACGCCCGGGCGCGGGCGTTCTGGGTCCTGGCCGATCCCGAGGGGAACGAGGCGTGCATCTGCACCTGGCAGGACCGTGGCTGACCCGCTACCGACCCGGCATCCCGGTCTCCAGCGCCGGCCCCACACGCGTCCGCCAGCGCCGGTCTCCAGCGCCGGCCACACACGCGTCCGCCAGCGCCGGTCTCCCGCGGTCTCCGGCGCCCGCCTTCCGGTCTCCCGCGGTCTCCGGCGCCGCCCTCCCCGTCTCCAGCGCCGTCCTCCCGATCTCCAGCGCCGCCCTCAAGCTCCTCCGCCCGGTTACCGAACGTGTTACCGAACCGTAGGTGTGGTGACAACAGCGTCTACGGTTCGGTAACAGGTTCGGTAACCGGGACAGTTGACAGGTGACCAAATGGTCACGTATTGTTTCCGACATGGATGAGGTCTTCAGGGCACTGGCGGACCCCACCCGACGCAGCATCCTGGACGACCTGTTCGCCGACGTCGTGAAGACCTCCGGGCAGCTCGAGGCCCGATTCTCGATGACCCGGTTCG
>JAICMC010000057.1 GCA_025929465.1 Nostocoides sp. | reverse complement strand
GCCTCGGCGGTCACAAACCCGTACTCCCGGGCCGGCAATGACCCACGGATCAGTCACAAGAGCCCCATTACTGCGCGCCTTGTCGGCATCTGCGCCAGGGCGCAGAAACGCAGACAGGGCGGGACGGCGACGGGCGGGCCGGGCCCGAGCGCAACGGGGCGGGGGAGGCCGGGGCGGGCGGGGCGGGGAGGCCGGGGCGGGCGGGGCGGGGAGGCCGGGGCGGGGAGGGGGAGGCCGGGGCGGGGCGGGGCGAACGGACTGGTCAGGCGGGGATGGGGGTCTCTCGGCGGTGGTCGCGCTCGGTGACGTGCATCCGCACCGAGACGGCGATGACGACCAGGCCGAGGAGCGAGAGCCCGACACCGACCCAGCTCGGCGCGGTGTAGCCCCAGCCGCGGGCGATGACCAGCCCGCCGAGCCAGGCTCCGAGCGCGTTGGCCAGGTTGAGCGCAGCATGGTTGCTCGCGGCGCCGAGCGTCTTGGCGTCACCGGCGACCGCCATCAGACGCAGCTGGAGTGCGACGACGAACATCGAGATGACGACGGCGATGAGGAACAGCACGAGCACGGCCGGGACGGCATACGAGGCCGCCCAGGTGAACAGGGCGAGGAGCACCGCCGTGCCGGCCGAGCCGAGGACCATCGTCCGCAGCACCGACCAGTCGACCAGCCGCCCACCGAGGAAGGTGCCGACGAGCCCGCCGAGCCCGAAGGTGAGCAGGAAGATCGGGACGGCACTCTCGGGCAGGTGGGTGACGTGGGTGACGGTCGGGGCGATGTAGGAGTACATGGCGAACATCCCGCCGAAGCCGACCGAGCCGATGAGCAGGGTGAGCAGGACCTGTGGCCGCTTGAGCGCGCCGAGCTCGCTGCGCACCGTCGCGTCGGCGTTGTGCGGCGTCGTCGGGACGAACGCGAAGACGGCGACCGCGGTGACGAGGCCGACCACGCCGACGAGCCAGTACGCGGATCGCCAGCCGAGGTGCTGCCCGAGCCAGGTCGCCGCCGGGACCCCGGCGATGTTGGCGAACGGGATCCCCAGCATGACCCGACCCACCGCCCGTCCGCCGCGGCCCTCCGGCGCCAGGTCGACCGCGACGAGCGAGGCGACCCCGAAGAACGCGCCGTGCGGGAGGCCGGCGAGCACCCGGGCGCCGACGAGCAGGTCGAAGTTGGCGGCCACGGCCGACAGGATGTTGCCGACCGCGAACAGCACCATGAACGCGATGAGCAACCGCCGACGCGGGAACCGGGCTCCCACGACGGCGAAGAGCGGCGCACCGATGACGACACCGGCCGCGTACGCACTGATCGCGTGTCCGGCCGTCGGGATGTCGACCCCGACGCCGTCGGCGATCTGCGGCAGCAGGCCCATCGTGACGAACTCGGTCGTGCCGATGCCGAACCCGCCGAGGATGAGGGCTGCCGTCGCGGCGAGCAGACGGCGTGGGGAGTCGGTCACGGCAGTGAGGTCCAACGGTCGGGTGTCAAGCAGTGTCATCGGGGGTCCGGGGGCTGGCAGGTGGAGCGCCGGCAACGATGACAGCACGGGAGGACTGAAGGTCCAAGGGTATGCCGCGCGCGGGCATTCCCGCGGACGAGACCGGATCGCCGGATGGTGGGTTCCGAGAGCAGGGCACGAGGGCAGGGCACGACGTCAGGGCACGAGGGCAGAGCACGCGGTCAGGGCACGAGGTAGATGACGGCGCCGGTACCGCCGCGACAGGTGACCCGCGTGGTGCCTTCGCACGTCATCGTGTACGTCGTGCCGGTCACCGTGCTGTGCGCCCGTACGGTGCGGCTGGCTGCGTCGCTGACCCCGCCCGCTCCGACGAACGCGTCCCTCACGGCGACGGCGAACGAACAGCTCGTCCGCGGGGTACCGGCATACGCCCGCAGGTCGCCACCGCCGTCGCAGAGCCGCGCACCCTGGGGCACCGAACCGCTCGCCGCGCTGGGCGAGCTGGTGGGGGACGGCGCTGGCTTCGAGGACGGGCTGGACGACCGGGGCGAAGGCCCCGCGGCGGCCGTCGGGTCCGACCCGGCGGTCGCAGCGCTGTGCGACCACTGGCCCAGCACCGCGCCGAACCCCCACACCGCGGCCACCAGGAAGAGCGCTGCCACCGCGCCCACGACGGCCCGGACCCGCCACCTGGGCGGCGGGTCTGCAAGGGTGCGGGCGCCACAGCGCTCGCACCGGACGGCGTCGGCGCGGACGGGCGCACCGCACTCGGGACAGGTCAGCAGGGGGCTCATGACGGCAACCATTGTGTCCTGAGGTCGCCCGTCGGGCGGTGGCCAGGGGGCGGGCCGCCTCAACCCTGGGGTTCGGCCTCGCTCGTCCGGAGGACATCCAGGGGGGCCAGTGCCCCGGGAACGGTCCAGTAGTAGACCCAGGTCCCGCGGCGGCACGACATTATGGCGCACCCCCTCGTCCGGGTCAGCCGAACGGCCCTGGTTTGGGGCTCGGCCTCCGCCCCGCTTGACACGTGTCGTGGACCGACAGAAGTTGGTCCCAAGGCAGGCTCTGATCGTCCAACCCAGGGAGCCGCGCCGTGAACACCAATGGCTGGGACACCATCTCCGTCCTCAACATCCAGCAGGTGAACACCCAGCTCAAGAACCGGCTCACGGCCCTCGTCATGACGTTCGACACGTCGTGGGTCGACGGGTTCTCGGGGTCCTACACGGCAAGCGGAGCCTTCGGCCCGTGGTCCATCACCGGGGGGTCGGGCTCGGACATCTACCTGACCCTGCCCATCACGTCCGGCAGCCTCCAGCCGCAGGGCGGGGGCACGACGACGGACATCGGCGGGATGGTCGTCACGGTCATCGTCAACCTCGAATGGGTCCCCGCCGTGGTCACCCCCCAGGGCAGGAACCTGCAGTTCGCCCTGTCCTCGGTCACCGCGCCCGCAGCCCCCCGGCAGCCCGGGGGCATCTACGTGAAGTCGGTCGACGACCCGCGAGGCACCGGCTTCGGCGCGGAGGTGGGCGGCGGCATCGCGCACGCCCTGCTCGACAACAAGGCCAAGATCACCTTCATCTTCGCCCAGACCGGCGTTGTCGACCTGTCCACCGCCACCTGGCTGGAGCCCAAGCAGTCGACCTACAGCTTCCACCAGCCCGGTGGCAGCAACGACCAGTACCTGGCCATCCTCAGCGTCACCGACGACCGAGACATCTCCGGGCTCAACGCGAACATCGACTCCGGTATCGCGTCCACCCAGTACCCGCTGTCCTTCGTCGTCTCCGGTGACCTGTTCCTGAAGAACGTCATCATGCCGTCCCTCCCGGCCGCGTTCACCGGCGCCACGGCGGCAGACTTCACCTTCGCCAACAGCCAGATCACCCTGGCCAGCGCGTTCAACCTCGACGCGGTGCAGGCCGGCGCGATCTGGTACACCCCGACGGTGACCTCGATGGTGGTGACGGTCAACGCCAACGCGCTGAAGAACGTGACGACCGGCACCGTCTACCTGGACCTGCCCAACGCGTACATGGACTTCACCGCCGCGACGAACAACGTCCTCACCTACGACCCACCCCACGAGACGTTCGCGTTCCTCAAGGACCCCAACCCCGTGACGAGCACGAACGACCGGGTGCCCTGGTACGACTACATCCTCACCCTAGGTGCCATCGGAGCCGCCATCACCGCGATCGTCCTGGCCGCCGTCGAGTCCGGGCTCGCCGGGAGCCTCTCCGGCTCGGCGCTGGCCGGCAGCCTGTCCAACGCGCCCGCCACCTCGGTCACCTGGCAGGGCCTGGACCAGATCACCATCGCCGCCGGCTCGCTCAACGACTGCTTCCTGCTGTTGGCCGACGTCGCATGAGCGACCAGCCCAGCCCGGCATACGACACGAGCCGACCCCTCGTGCCGTCGCGCGACCTTCCTTCGCCACCGTTCCGCACCGTCACTCCCGAGGAGAACCCATGACCACGACGACCACGACCCCCGCCGCCGCGACAACGGTCCAGTGCGCGAGCAACCCCACACCTCCGGCGGCAGGCCGCGCCTCGACGAACAACTGGGACACCGCATTCGCGCTGAACTTCGCCAACGCCAACAAGGCGATCAAGGGTCAGAAGAGCTCACCCGCCGCGTTCTCCGGCAGCAAGCCCGGTGGGGGCTTCAGCGGACCCGCCATCGACGTCGCGGGGACCTTCGGCGACTGGCAGCTGAGCGGAGGCAGTGGCTCCCTGGCCGAGCTGACCCTGCCGGTCTCCGGGACGGCGACGGCCCAGTCGACCCCGCCGGTCGCGCTGCCCTTCACGGGGTCGGCCGTCATCCAGATCTCGCTGCAGTACCTCCCCCAGCCCACGGCGCCCCAGCTGCGGCAGACCGCCTCCGGCGGCACGACCAACGTGCTCAAGCCCAACCTCACGACGACCGACCCGGTGACCCAGCCGATCGTCTCGATCATCAGCCTGACCCTCAACCCCGAGGCCGCCGACGCCCACGACGCGGTCTCCGACGTGCTGGAGACCTGGCTGCTGGCCAACCTGGACAGCTTCAACCACACCTTCGCCGCCATCGACCTGGGGGCCGTCGCCGACAAGGACCAGTTCCAGTGGCTCAACCCCACGAAGGTCGGCTACGGCATCAACAACCCGGTCGGCGCCAAGCCCGACGACTACGTGTTCGCCGTCCTGGCGATGACCGAGGGACGCCCCGGCGTCAACCTCGGGCACGACGTCTCCCCGAACATCATCCCCACCGGCTCCAACGCCGGCTTCCTCATCTCCCAGGAACGATTCCTCTCCAAGATCATGCTGCCCGGCATCGAGAAGCTCTTCCTCAACGCCAGCGACACCGACTTCCACGTCGTCGCCGACGGGTCGACGATCACCAACGTCAACCAGGTGAACTTCCATGACTTCACGACGTCGAGCAAGTCCGGCGACACCGTCGACATCACCGGTGCCAACGTCGCGGCCGGGAAGTTCACCCTGATCGCGAACGTGACGACGATCTCGATCAGCTTCGTGGACCTGAACTTCCCCTGGAGCGGCGGGGACTACACGGTCCACATGGACTACAACGGCGAGTCCGAGCTCTACATGGACCCCAACAAGCACTTCCAGGCCTGCACGGTCGGCAAGCCCAGCCTGGCCGTGACCGTGACCCAGTCCAGCGAGTCCAAGTGGAGCAACCTGATCATCGGGATCGTCGAAGGCATCGCCTTCGCCGTCATCGGCGCGGCGATCGGCGGGGCGCTCGGCCCTGCGGCAGAGGCTGCGGGCGAGGGGTTCGAGGAGGCCGGCTCGGCAGCTGCAGACGCCGTCGAGGACTCCAGCGACGCACTCGACTTCAGCGGTGACTTCCCCGCCGACGACGACATCCCCAACCTGGACGAGGAGAACGCCAACGCCGACTCCGACGCATCCGAGGAGGTGGAGAACTCCGACAACGAGTCCTACAAGTCCAAGTTCGAGGGCTTCTTCCGGCGCAACTGGCGCAAGATCCTCGGGATGGCGATCGGCGGGGCCGTCGGCGTCGTCGTGGGCAAGCTGCCCGACATCCTGGAGGCCTACTCCGAGAACGACCTGGAGAAGATGCCGACGCTCGACGAGTTCGTCGACTACTCGGTGTCCCCCGTCGGCTGGCCGGGCCAGACCGGCTACACGCTGCAGAACCTGTCCCTCAACGAGTCCCTCCAGATGGGCCTCAACGTCCAGATCTCGGCCTAGGGAGGACCGTCATGACGAGCATCACCACGAACAACTGGGACACCGCATTCGGGACGAAGTTCATCGACGCCAATGCCGCGATCGTCGTGCAGAAGAGCTCGCCGACGACCTTCACCGGGAAGCACACCATCGTCGGCGGCACGATCGACGTGACCGGCACCTTCGGCGACTGGCAGCTGAGCGGTGGGTCCGGCTCGCTGCTGCAGATGGCCCTGCCGCTCACGGCCGGGACGGTGTCCGGCGGGGGCCAGGCGCAGGCGGCGTATGCCGGGAGCGCCGTCATCCAGGTCAGCCTCGGCTACCTCCCGCAGCCCGGCCAAACCGTCCACCAGCTCAAGGTCGACGGGCAGGCGCCGGTATCCGTGCTCGACCTCACCCTCACCGCCGGACCGGCGTCAGCCCTCGACGCGATCAAGGGCGGGCTGGGCGACTGGCTGGTCGACAACCTCCAGGAGTTCAACCACGTGTTCGCCGCGGTCGACCTCAACACGGCGGTCGATACCGGCGAGTTCGCCTGGCTCCAGCCGACCTACCTGGGCTACGCCATCTACACCGAGAACTTCACGAGCGTCGACGACTACCTCTTCGGCGTGCTGGCCATGACGGACAACCGGTCGGGCAGCCGACTGTCCCCCGAGCTCGACCCTGGTGTCATCCCCACGGGCTCCGACGCAGGCTTCCTCATCGCGCCGACCCGGGTCATGGAGCAGATGTTCCAGCCCCACGTCGAGAGCCTGTTCAGGGGCGCCACCGCGACGAGCTTCGACTACCGCGACGCGGGGATGACGCTGTACAACACGACCCCGCTCGACCTGCCCGACTTCACCCTCTCCGACGGGCGCAAGATCACCGACGCGGGCATCGACGCCGACGCCTTCAACCTCTCGATCGGGACCGGCTCGGTCGTCATCTCCTTCACCGGGATGACCTTCACCTGGAAGGAGGGCTACACCGTCACGGTGAACTACCGGTCGGTCAACGCCATGGCCACCGACGCCGAGGGCCACCTCCAGCTGACCCAGACCGGCACGCCGACGGTGTCGATGAGCATCTCGGAGAGCTCGGGGGAGAAGTGGAAGGACATCTGGACCGGCATCGGCATCGGCATCGCCACGGCGATCATCGGCGCGGTGATCGGCGCTGCCGCCGAGGCGGGGCTCGCGGCACGCGCCGCCGCCAAGGCGATCCAGGAAGGGGTGGAGGCGAGCGTCGACGGGCTCGTGGAGCTCGAGCTGGAGGTCGTGGACGATGCGATGACCGTCGAGGAGCAGCTCCAGGCGGAGGTCGACGCCCTTAAGGAGGCCGTCCAGTCCCTCAAGAACGCGGACGCCGCGATGGGCTTCGCCGGCTTCTTCCGGGCCAACGCGTTCAAGCTGCTCGGCGCGGCGATCGGCGCGGCCGTCGGGGGCGCGGTGGGCAGCATCCCCGCCATCCTCGACGGGTACGCGGAGGACGACAAGAACAGGATGCCCACCCTCGACGCGTTCGCGGCCAAGGCGATCGGGAACACGACCTGGGCCGGCGGGTCCACCTTCTCGCTCACCTCCGCGGCCCTGCACAGCTCGCTCCAGCTCGGCCTGACCAAGAAGGCCTGAGGGATGACCGCCCCGGTCTCGACCTACGGCTGGGACGTCGTGTTCGCGACGCGGACCAGCGTCGTCAACGCCGGCCTGGCCGATCCAGGTCCGCAGCCGTTCGACGAGACCGTGCAGCACGCTGGCGTCTCGGTGCATGCGCTGGGCAGCACGGGGCGATGGCAGGTGACCGTCGGTGGCAGCGGGGCCCTGGTGAACTTCACCGTGCCCTGCTCCGACCTCACGATGAGCAGCGGCGACAAGAAGGTGACCTTCGACGACGGACAGTTCGAGGTCCAGGGCGAGCTGGACCTCCGCGCGTCCGACGGCGGGCCGCCGGGGAGCCACGATCTCGTCGTCCGGACGGGGCCCGGTGCCGTGACGGTCCTCGTGGCCGCCTTCCCGGGGACGGACTTCGACGCGTATGCCGCATACGCGACGGCAGCCCTGCAGGCCTGGCTCGACGCCCAGACCTCGCTGCCCTACGTCCTGGCCACGGTCGGGATGCGGCCTCCCGACGCCACCGGGCTGGGCGCCGTCCTGACCCCCGTCGCCGCCACCTATGCCTATGTCGACGCGCCGACCGGTGGCGGGGGGGTGCTCGGCATCCTGGGCGCCGTGAGTGGGGGCGCCAACCCGGTCGGCGCCGCACCCGGCAGCCAGCTGCTGCAGGAGGTGTCCCCCGATGCCGTCGCCGCGACCGACACCGTGCTGCTCGTCAACACCGCTGTCCTGCAAGCGCTCGTGACCGGTGCGGCCTCCTCGGTGACCCTCCCCGGCACGTCGGGGTCGTCCTCCTCGGTCCCGGAGCCGGCCAGCTTCCCCGTTGTCACGAGAGGCCCGGAATGACCCTCACCGCACCGAGCGCCGCCTCCCTCGCCGTCCCCACCCCGACGCCGGTCGCCGACGGTGGGCTCAAGGCCGACACCTACGGCTGGGACACCGTCTTCGCCATCCGCGCGGACGACGTCAACGCCTCGATCAAGGCCCTGTCAACGTCGCCCACGTCGTTCAGCGCATCGACGACCGACCCGCACACCAGGCTCGGCGTGGACGTCAGCGGAGGCTTCTCGGACTGGTCGATCACCCTCGGCGGGAGCGGCAGGCTGCTCCACATGAGCACACCGGTCACCTCGCTCGTGGCCTCCGGCACGGTCGACGGCGCGCCGGTGGCGTTCACCTTCGGGCCCGGCAGCTTCGAGATCGAGGTCGAGCTGGAGTACGTCCCGCACGTCGACCCGCCGGCCGAGGCGACCGGCACCTTCCACAACCTCGTCGTCAAGGCGACGCCGCAGGCACCACAGGAGCAGGTGGTCACCGTGCTCGGGGGCTACGGCTTCGGGACGAGCACCGACGAGCACCACCTGCCCTTCTCGGCCGTCTCCGACGACGTCATCGCGGCGATGCAGACGTGGTTCAACGCCCACCTGGGCGACTTCGAGCACGTCTTCGCCACGGTGAACCTCAACCGCACGGCCGACCAGGGCCAGTTCGCCTGGCTGTTGCCGACCTACACGAGCTACGCCTACATCGACGGTACGACCCTGGACAACAGCGTGCTGGGGGTGTTGTGCATGACCGAGGGCCGGGACGGAACCGGCCTGGACCAGCAGGTCTGCCCCAACGCCATCCCGGCGGGCTCTCGCGCGGGATTCCTCATCGCCCCCGAGCGGTTCGTCAACGAGATGCTCTGGCCCTCCATGCACCTCGTCTACGAGGGGGCCACGACGCCCGACTTCACCCCCCGGTCCGACGGGACCGGGCTGACCCTGGCCAACGGGCCGGTGACCATCAAGGACATGGTCGACGCGGACGGGAACCCCCACACGACCGTCCTGCAGAACTTCGAGCTGTCCACGGCCGACGCCACCCTGACGATCGATGCCACCACCGAGACCGAGGTCTCGGCCGGCATCTACGCGTACACCCACAACGTCGCGTCCTACACGATGGCGTTGCACCAGGTCAGCCCGACGGTGCAGACCATCTACTACGTCCCCTCCGGCGTGGTGACGGTCCAGCACTGGACCAAGGAGAGCGAGGGGGTCAAGATCACCAAGATCTTCGAGGCCATCGCTGCGGCGGTCATCACCGTGGCCATCGGGGTGCTGACCGACGGGGCAGGTTTCGTCATCGCGGCCGTCGTGCTGGGCGTCCTCGCCGGCGTCGCGTCCAAGGTGCCCGACATCATCGCCGATGCCAACACCGACGACGCTCCATCGGTCTCCCTCCTCACCTTCAACGCGGTCGACCCACTCCAGTGGAGCGACCAGAAGGACTTCACCCTGGACCAGGTCGCCCTCAACTACTCCCTCCAGCTCGGAGGGACGCCGCACTTCGGCGGCGGCTCCTGAGCCGTATGCCGTGCCGCGCGGTCAGGTGCGTGGTCGGCCGTCCGGCGACACGGCATACAGGAACCGCTCAGGCCCACCCCGGTCGAAGGGGACGTCGGCGGTGCCGTTCTGGATGGACGCCCAGTGCAACGTCGCCACGTCCGTCGGGAACGGCCCACCGCGCCCGACCGCGTCCTCCCACCGTGCCACCACCGACTCGGCCTCCGTCGCCGGGATCCGGTGTGCCGCGTTGTTGCCCCACAGGTGGACGAACAGGTCACGTCCGGGCCGGTACAGGCGCGGGTGGGCCTGTAGTCCCTCCACGACGGCAACCCGGCTGAGGTCCTCGGGGCGGTCCCGCAGCGCCTCGGTGATCGCCTCCTGGTCGCCGATACCGTCCCAGACCTGCCAGGGTCCGCTGAGCGGCTGGGCGACCAGATGGCTCTTGCCGTCGGCCCGGCGGAGCAGCTCGCGGGACCACTCGCAGGAGCGCAGGAGGAAGACGCCGGTGTTGACCGGCCAGCGAGCCCGGCCGTCCTCGACGGAGATGCCGGCGAGGACGTGGACGGCGTCCATCGACTGGGTGACCAGGTCGAACCCGTTGTCGCAGAAGCGGTCTGCGTCCAGGTCGAGGTCGAGGGCGAGTGCGTCGGAGTCGGCCCACAGCACCCACTCGTGACGCTCGAGAGCCTCCTGCAGGAGGGTGAGCTTGCCCCAGCAGACCGGGCGTCCGTCGTCGCGTGGGGTGGACTCCACGAGTGGGTAGCCGTGCCGGCGGCACCACATCCGACGGTTGACCAGGCCCATCCGCCCCAGCCGGTCGTACTTCGCCGTGAGGTTCTGCTGCGGCACGACGTTGAAGGTGGCGACCGCCAGGTCAGCCGGCACGCCCCACCTCGGTGAGCGCCACCCGTGTCCGTCGACCCGCGCGACTCCCTGGGCCCAGGTGTCGCTCGAGGAGGGCGACGACGTGGTCGTAGACCTCGTGACCACCGGACGCGGGTGGGCGAGCGAGGTCGAGATGGGCGAGACCGGACCTGAGCACCCGGTCCGGCGATGCCGTCGACCCGGGCTTGAACGGAGTGACCCAGCAGGCGTCGCGACTGACGACCGCATGCGCCTCCACGGACCCTGCGGGTCCGGCCCGGTCCGACCACCAGGCCGCGTTGGTTCGCAGGGTCGGTCCGTCGACGCTCAGCATCCTGGCAACCGCCGCCATCGACCCCTCGAGCGGGCCGTCCGGCCAGTCCTCGGGCGCGTCGAGCAGGACCGTCAGCAGTCGGCCGGCCGCGACCGACCCGGCCGCTCCGGCCAAGAGGTCCGCGAGCGCGACGTGCACGACGAGCCCGCCCAGGCAGTAGGCGACGACGGCAACCCGGTCGTATGCCGGTAGCAGCTCCTCACCGAGCGTGGCGAGGAGCCCGCGCGAAAGCGTCGCGAGATCGGGCAGGCTTGGTCCGCCGGGCAGCCCGAGCATCGACGGGTAGTCCAGACATGCGACGGCATACGGGGGCTGTGGGTCGAGCAGCCGGGCGAGGAAGCCGCCGCCATCCGCGTCGACGCCCCACGTCTGCTGGGAGTCGGCTCCGAGGCCGTGGACGAGCAACAGCACTGCGGTGGCGCGCTCCGGGCGCCAGGCGAAGAAGAGCCGGACGGGTGACGGTGCGTCGTCCACGGTCAGGGCGTCGGGGCCGTCGCGCCCGCGCCCGAGGCGACGTCCGGCTGCGGCACCGTCGCGCGTCTAGGGCGCATAGGCGTGCAGCCGGGGCCGGAACGGTTCGAATGCCGCGAGCGCGGGCTCGCTCAGCTCCCCGTAGACATGGAAGTCGGTCAGCGGAGCAAGTCCCGCGAGCCGCTCGAGCTCGGGGCCCAGCCGGCTCACCGACCTGTCGAGGTCGTCGTGGCTGGCGAAGGCGAAGGTGAGCTCGAGCGAGGCACCATCGCCGCCGTAGACCGAGGCGAACGAGTCGACCGGGGAGGCCGCGGCGACCGCCCCGATGTCCTGAACCAGGGACCTGGCCTGCTCCAGGCCGTCCGGACTCCCCGCGAAGGTCGCCACGCAACGGATGGGGTTGTCAGCCATGGGAGCTCTCCCTTGCTCAGGCGGGGTACACCCAGCGTATCGCCGCACCGCACCGGACGCCCGGTGAGCCGCGGGGGCCTCAGTCCGGGACGTTGGCCTCGATCTCGGCCAGCCACGCGGCCGCCGCCGCGTCGGACGGCATACGCCAGTCGCCGCGGGGAGACAGCGAGCCGCCGGCCACCACCTTGGGCCCGTTGGGCAGGGCCGAGCGCTTGAACTGGTTGGCGAAGAAGCGGCGGACGAACACCTCCAGCCAGTGCCGGACCGTGGCCAGGTCGTATGCCGGCCGCTCACCCTCGGGGAACCCCGGCGGCCACGCACCGGCCGCCGGGTCGCGCCAGGCCGCCTCGGCGAGGAAGGCGATCTTGCTCGGCCGGTAGCCCCGACGGAGCACGTGGTAGAGAGTGAAGTCCTGCAGGGCGTAGGGCCCGACCGACGCCTCCGTGGACTGGGGCTGCTCGCCCGCTCTGGTCGGGACGAGCTCGGGAGTGATCTCCTGGGCGAGGATCGCGGTGAGGATCTCGTTGACCTCGGGCGTGAACTGCCCGGACGAGATGGCCCACCTGATCAGGTGCTGCATAAGGGTTTTCGGGACACCGGCGTTGACGCCGTAGTGGCTCATCTGGTCACCGACGCCGTAGGTGCACCAGCCGAGCGCGAGCTCGGACAGGTCACCGGTCCCCAGCACGATGCCACCGCGCTGGTTCGCGGCGCGGAAGAGGACGTCGGTGCGCAGGCCGGCCTGGACGTTCTCGAAGGTGACGTCGTAGACCTCCGCGCCGTCACCGGCCGGGTGGTGCAGGGCCTTGAGCAGGTCGGTCGCCATCGGCCGGATGTCGACCTCCTCGAAGGTGACCCCGAGCGCCTTCGACAAGCGCGTCGCGTTGCCCTTGGTGCCGGCCGAGGTCGCGAAGCCGGGCATCGTGAAGGCGAGGATGTGCGACCGGTCCAACCCCAGCCGGTCGCACGCCTTGGCCGCGACGATGAGCGCGTGGGTGGAGTCCAGACCGCCGCTCACGCCGATGACGATCTTGGGCGCCCGTGCCGGCTCGCCGCCGCCGATCGCGCGCAGTCGCTGCTCGAGTCCGGAGACCTGGATGTTGTAGCCCTCGTAGCAGTCCTGGGCGAGCCGGTCGGCGTCGTCCGGGACGAACGGGAACCGGTCGACGGCCCGCCGCAGCCCGAGGTCGCCGCGGGGTGGGTCGAGGGTGAGCTCGACGGTGCGGAAGCTCTCGCCCTGGTCGGTGTCGAGCCACTCACCGCGCCGGTTGTCCTCGAAGCTGCCCTGCCGGATCCGCTCCTGGCGCAGCCGGTCGACGTCGACGTCGACGATGGTGGCGGTCGCCTCGTGGGGGAACCGTTGGCTCGCACCGAGCAGGTCGCCCATCTCGTAGACCATGGTCAGGCCGTCCCACGACAGGTCGGTGCTGCTCTCCCCGGCCATCGCCGCGGCATACGCGTATGCCGTGTTGCAGCGCGCGGAGGCGGACCGCACGAGGAGGTGCCGGTCCTCGGAGCGCCCGATGGTGATGGGGGACGCTGACAGGTTGAGGGTCAGCGTCGCACCGGCGAGTGCGGCCTTGCTGCTGGGCGGCACGGGCACCCACATGTCCTCGCAGATCTCCACGTGGAAGGTCAGACCCTCGACGTCGGCGACGCGGAACAGCAGGTCGGGGCCGAACGGCACGGCGCCGTCGTCGTCGGCGCCGGGCCAGTGGGGGCGACGGAGGAACTCGTCGCGAGCGTCGACGCCGGAGGTGAAGTGCCGCTTCTCGTAGAACTCGCGGTAGTTGGGCAGGAACGACTTGGGCGCGACGCCGAGGACCTCGCCGCGGTGGATGACGACGGCGCAGTTGTGCAGCCGGTTGCCGTGCCGAAGGGGTGCCCCGACGACGACGACCGGCAGCAGGCCTCGGGTCGCCTCGGCGACGGTGACGACGGCGGCGTCGACCGCGTCGAGCAGAACGTCCTGGAGAAGCAGGTCGTCGATGGCGTAGCCGGACAGCGACAGCTCGGGGAACAGGGCCACCGCCACTGCGTCGTCGTGCAGCCTGCGCACCTGCTCGACGATCCGTGCCGCGTTGGTGGCCGGGTCGGCGAGCGCGACCGGCACCGTGCACGCCGCGACGCGCGCGAAGCCGTGCCGGTAGATGTTGCGGAAGTCGGGAGTGCGAGCGGCCACGGTCCCGAGTCTGTCAGACCCCTGTGACGTGCCCGTCGGCTCTGCGGCCCACGCCAAGTTCTTGCTGCCTCTCGGCGCACGCCAAGCCCCGCTGCCTCTCGGCACACGCCATGCCCCCGGTTGCCTCTCTCGCTCTCGAGGGCGCGCCAAGCCCTGCTGCCTCTCGGCACACGCCAAGCCCCGGCTGCCTCTGCGCCCGCCAGGCCCCCGGCTGCCTCTCCGACGCACGCCACGCCCCGTGCTGCCTCTCCGAGGCACGCCAGCCCCGTTGCGTCGGGGGCGCGCCATGCCCCCGGCTGACTCTTCGGGGCCACCGGGCCTCCGGCTGCCTCTTTGGGCGTGCGTCAAACCCCCGGCTGCCTTGGGCAGCCGGGTTGGGGGCGGGGTCATCGTCGGTCCGGCGGGTCGGTGCGCTGCCACCGGGTCCGGCCGCTGCGCTGGTCGCGGGCTGGGTGGTCTTGGGAGTCCGGTTTCCCGTCCTGCGCCGACCGGTCGTCGGGTTGTCGCTGTCCGCCGTCGAGCATCGCGTCGTAGGAGCCTCGGGTCAGGTCCCAGCAGACGCCGTCGGGTCCGACTCGCGCGGCGTACCGCCGGCGGTGGACCAGGTGATGGTGCCAGCCGCACAGCAGCCCGGCGTTGGCCAGGTCGCTGCTGCCGCCGTCGAGCCAATGCACCAGGTGGTGCGCATCGCACCAGGTCGCCGGCACGTCACAGCCGGGGAAGGTGCAGTGCCGGTCGCGCAGCACCAGAGACTTGCGCTGGGCCATGGTGAAGAACCGGATCGTCCGCCCCAGGTCGAGCACCTGCCCGCCCGCCCCGACGACGACGGGCAGCACCGCCCCGTGGCAG
>JAICMC010000032.1 GCA_025929465.1 Nostocoides sp. | reverse complement strand
GACGCGGACCACGCTCGGCGTGCACGCGCCGATGGCCAGCGCCATCGCCGACGTCGCGGCCGCCCGGCGCGACTACCTCGACGAGTCCGGTGGCCGCTACGTCCACGTCATCGCCGACGGCGGGGTCGGGACGAGCGGCGACATCGTCAAGGCAGTGGCGTGCGGTGCCGACGCCGTCATGCTCGGCGCCGCCCTGGCTCGGGCCACCGAGGCACCCGGCCGGGGCCTGCACTGGGGTCCCGAGGCGCACCACGCCGAGCTGCCACGCGGTGGCCGGGTCGAGGTCGGTGCCGTGGCACAGCTGGAGCAGAGCCTGTTCGGCCCGTCCCGCCTCGCCGACGGCCGGACCAACATCGTCGGCGCCCTCAAGCGGGCCATGGCCACCACCGGCTACTCCGACGTCAAGGAGTTCCAGCGGGTCGAGGTCGTCGTCGCCCCCTACCAGCGCAGCTGAGGATCCGCCCGGTCCGGCTCGGCGAGCGGTAGCCACACCCGCATGGCCCCCGGGCCACGGTTCGCCCAGGCGAAGTACGGGACCAGACGGACCGGTTCCCGGCGGTGGACGGCAGGCAGGTCCGACTCGGGGTGGCGCACCGGTCGGTAGGGCTCGGTGCCCGGGTCCTGGAGGACGGCGACGGACAGCGTCAGACTCGTGACGCCGCCGAGCAGGCCCGGCTCGTCGACCACCTGGGCGTCGTGCACGTCCGCCACGCCGACCCGGACGTCGTCGACAACCGCGCCGCCCGCGTCCGCTGCCTCCAGACAGTAGACGAGCGGGCCACGCTCGACGGCCACGCAGCCCCTGACGGCGTCGATGCGTGGGTGCGGCCGGACCGCCCGGACGTCCATCGGCAGGCTCAGCACGAGGATGTCGCCGCGGGTCCACACTCGCCGCACCCGCAGGTAGCCGGGAGCAGGAGCGGTCAGCTCGTGACCGTTGACGGACGCGGTGGCGCTCACCGCCCAGCCGGGGACGCGCACGGCGACCTCCCACGGCTCCTCGTCGGTGTCGGACACCTCGATGCGCACCTCGCCGTCCCACGGGTACCCGGTGGTGAGCGTGAGCCGTGCGTGCGCCGACGCGATCGTCCCCGTGACGAGCTGGTGCACCTGGACGCCGGCGTCGGTCGAGGTGGCGAGGTAGGCCTCGAGGCTGGACAGCAGGCGCATGACGTTCGGCGGGCAGCACGCGACGTCGAACCAGCCTCGACGCCCGAGCGCGGGGCTGCGCTCGTCGTCGGCATGGGCGCCGTCCCGCACCTGGAGCGCGTTGACATAGAAGAACTCGGTGCCGTCGAGCGAGACGCCGGGCAGGAACGCGTTGTACAGCGTCCGCTCGATGTGGTCGGCGTATGCCGCGTCGCCGGTCGCGAGCAGCATCCGCCAGGACCACTGGATGCTCCCGATCGCCGCGCAGGTCTCGGCATACGCCCGGTCCGGCGGCAGCTCGTACGGGTCGCCGAACTGCTCCAGCTCCCACCGGGCACCCAGGCCACCGGTGACGTAGCTCTTGGTCCGGGTCATCGACGACCACTGCCGGACGAGGGCGTCCTGCAGCCCGCTGTCACCGGTCTCCGCGGCGACGTCCGCGGCACCGGCCGCGAGGTAGACCGCCCGGACGGCGTGTCCCTCGACGGTGGTGGCGTCGCGCACGGGTACCCGGTCCGAGAAGTAGGTCGGCGCCTTGCCGTGGCGCTCCACCGACCCGTGCCCGCGGGCCTGGACGAACCAGCGCGCCAGGTCCAGATATGCCGTGCGGCCGGTGGCGCGGGACAGCTCGACGAGGCCCGTCTCGACGACCGGGTGGCCGTCGACCTCCTCGTTGCGGCCCGGGCCGAAGGTGGCCAGGAGGTGGTCCGCGAGCCGGGTGGCGACGTCGAGCAGGGCCGTGTCAGGGGTGCACCGCGCCTGCGCCACCGCCGCCTGGAACAGGTGGCCGGCACAGTAGAGCTCGTGGCTCGTGGGCAGCTGGGTGTAGCGCTGGCCGTCGAAGCGGACCTGCTGCACCGAGTCGAGGTAGCCGTCGGGCGCCTGCGCCGCGGCTACCACGGCGGTGACCTCACGGATCCGGTCGAGGAGGAGCGGGTCGGGGTCGCGCCCGTACTCCCACGCTGCCGCCTCGAGCCACTTGTGGACGTCGGAGTCCATGAAGACCGGACCGCGGACCGGCCCGGTCGCGGCTCCTGCGGCGACCCGCAGGTTGTCCAGGTTGCCGGCCGCCACCAGTCGCTCGTAGCCGATCCGGACGACCGCAGTCCGGTTGGCCGACTGCCGGCCGGCCCAGAAGCCGCCGGTGATCCGGACCTGGTGCTGGGTCAGGGGCCGGAGGACGACCGCCGCGCCGGCCGTTGGGACGGCCGGTGCCGGGCCACCCGCGCGCGGAGCCGGGTCTGGGGCAGGTGTTGCCGCAGCCACCGCTCTCATTGCTCCCCGGACGCCGCCGGGGCCACGACGACTTTGAGACCCTCACGCCGGCCGGCGGCCCGGAACGCGTCCGCCGCCTCCTCCAGGGGGTACACCCGGTCGACGAGGGAGCGCACGTCGACCTGCCCGCTCGCCACGAGCCGGGTCGTGCGCTCGTACATCTCCTTCATCCGGCGGACGAGGACCAGGCTGACCCCCTTGCGCCGGGCCAACCCCGCCGGGAACCGTGTCGCGTCGTCCTCGGGGATGCCCACGAGCATCACCGTGGCGCCCGGGACGGCCAGGCGCAGGCAGGTGAGGACGGCGTCGTCCGATCCGGCCGCCTCGAAGACGGTGTCGCAGTCGTCGACGAGCAGGAGGTCGACCTCCTGCGGGCCCAGGACGACGTCCGCGCCGTAGCGGGTTGCGGCCTCGCGCCGGTGGGCGAGCGGCTCGACGGCGACGACGCGGCCCGCGCCCCCCACGCGGGCGAGCTGGACGAGGAGCAGCCCGATCGGACCGGCCCCCACGACGGCCACGGTCGCACCCAGGCGGACGTGTGCGAGGTCCCAGGCGTGCAGGGCCACGCCGAGCGGCTCCAGACACGCGCCGTCGGCAGCGGTGAGGCTCTCCGGCAGGGGGGTGAGCAGCCGGGTGGGCCAGGCCATGACCTCGCGCATCCCGCCGTCCCTGGTCGCGTGACCGGCGAACCCGACGGTGGGACAGAGGTTCCGGTTGCCTGCGAGGCACTCGCGGCAGCTGCCGCAGGGCACGGCAGGGTCGACGGCCACGACGGAACCGGCATACGGACCGGTGAGCGCCGTCCCCGCCATCTCGTGGCCCGGCACGACGGGACGGTCGAGGACGGCGTCGCCGATCCTGCCCATCTCGAACCAGTGCAGGTCGCTGCCGCACAGCCCGACCGCCTCGACCCTGACCAGCGACTCCTCGGCGAGCGGCGCCGGGGTCGGCTCGTCATCCAGCCGGAGGTCGCCGGCGCCGTGCAGCCGCGCGGCACGCATGCTCACAGCCCCTGCGCGAGCCGGTGGTAGGCGGCGTTCCAGCGCAGCTCGCGGGCGACGCCCCGGGTGGTCGACGTCTCGTCGATGACGACCAGCTCCGAACCGAGCATCGTGGCGAGGTCCTCGAACGCCTCGACGCCGACCGCCGTCGACATCACCGTGTGGTGGGTGCTCCCGGCCATCAGCCACGACTCCGTGGCCGTGACGAAGTCCGGTCGCGGTCGCCACACGGCGCGCGCGACGGGCAGCCTGGGCAGCGGGTGGGGCGGGTGGACGACATCGACGACGTTGGCGGTGAGCCGGAAGCGGTCGCGCATGTCGGTCATGCCGACGACGACGGCGGGGCCGGGGTCGGCGTCGAAGACGAGACGGACGGGGTCCTCCCGGCCGCCGATGCCGAGCGGATGGATCTGCAGGCTCGGCCGGCTGCTCGTCAGCGAGGGGCAGACCTCGAGCATGTGCGCGCCGAGGATGAGCTCGGCCCCGGGGGTGAGGTCGTAGGAGTAGTCCTCCATGAGCGAGGCGCCCCCGGACAGGCCCTGACCCATGACCTTGGCGATCCGCACCATGGCCGAGGTCTTCCAGTCACCCTCCGCGCCGAACCCGTAGCCGGCCGCCATCAGCCGCTGGACGGCCAGGCCAGGGAGCTGACGCAGCCCGCCGAGGTCCTCGAAGTTGGTCGTGAAGGCCTCGAAGCCGCCCGTCTCGAGGAAGCGCCGCAGCCCCAGCTCCTGCTGTGCGGCATACCGCAGCGAGTCGTGCCGCTCGCCGCCGTGCCGCAGCTCCGGGACGACGTCGTAGCTCTGCTCGTACTCCTCGACGAGCCCGTCGAGCTCGCGGCCGCCGACCGCGTCGACCTGCTCGACGAGCTCGTTGACGCTCCAGCTGTTGACCGAGAAGCCGAACCGGGCCTCCGCCTCGGTCTTGTCCCCCTCGGTGTCGGCGACGTTGCGCATCGTGTCGCCGAACCGAGCCAGGCGCAGGCTTCGCGACGTCGCGTTGCCGGCTGCGGCCCGAGCCCACACCCCGACCCGCGCGGTGACCCGAGGGTCGCTCACGTGGCCGACGACGGTCGTCCGGTCGATCCCGAGCCGGGACTGGATGTAGGCGAACTCGCGGTCGCCGTGCGCCGCCTGGTTGAGGTTCATGAAGTCCATGTCGATGTCCGCCCACGGCAGCTCGACGTTGGCCTGCGTGTGCAGGTGGAGCATCGGCTTCTGCAGGGCGGTCAGCCCGCGGATCCACATCTTCGCCGGGGAGAAGGTGTGCATCCAGGCGACCAGCCCGATGCACCTGTCGTCCTGGTTGGCCTCCAGGACAGCAGCCCGGATCGCGTCGGAGTCCTTGAGCACCGGCTTCCAGACGACCTCGGCCGGCACCTGGGGCGACGCGTCGAGCGCGCGGGCGACCTGCTGCGACTGGCTGGCGACCTGGTCCAGCGTGTCCTGACCGTAGAGGTCCTGGCTACCGGTGAGGAACCAGACCTGCTGGGTGGTGATGTCCTGCATGGTGTCCTCGTTCACGGAGAGGTGGCTGGAGTGGTCTGGCCGTACACGTTCTGGTACCGCTCGTACAGCGTGTCGATCTTGTCCTGGTCGATGGTCCGGGGCTCGCCCAGCTGCCGCGCGATGTGCACCGCCCGGGCCACCTCCTCCACGAGCGCAGCCGCCTTGACCGCGTCCTCGGCGTCACGACCGATCGTGAACGGTCCGTGACCGGCCATCAGGACGGCCCGGCTGCGCGACCCGCTGAGCGTCTGGACGATGCCGCGGCCGATCGAGTCGTCACCGATGATGGCGAACGGACCGACCGGCACCGGACCGCCGAACTCGTCAGCCATCATGGTCAGCACGCAGGGGATCTCCTCGCCGCGTGCGGCCCAGGCCGTGGCGTACGTCGAGTGCGTGTGCACGACGCCGCCGACCTGCGGCATGTGGGCGTAGACGTACGCGTGCGCGGCCGTGTCCGACGACGGCGAGTGGTCACCCTCGACGAGCTCGCCCGCTAGGTTGCACACGACCATCGACTCCGGCGTGAGCCGGTCGTAGGTCACGCCCGAGGGCTTGATGACGAACAGGTCCGCCCCGGGGACGCGCTGGGAGACGTTGCCGGCGGTCCAGACGACGAGCTGCCAGCGGATCAGCTCCGCGTGCAGGTCGCAGACCACCCGACGGACGCGCTGCACCTCATCGCGGACCGTCTCGTCGTATGCCGCCAGCCCGCCGCTCACCGGGCACCCGCCGGCGACGGTGCCCGGCTGGTGGCGAGCGCGGCCTGCTGCGCCTCGCGGCGGATCCGCCGCAGGCGGTGCATCGTGTCCCGACCCGGTCCGGGCCGCCCGAAGTGGTCGTGCAGGGCTCGGTACTCGGCGAACAGCGCGTCGTAGCGGCGGGACTGCTCCTCCCGGGGGAGGTATGCCGCGACGGTGCGCCCGCCCATCGCCGAACCGGCGGTCGGGACGTCCGGGTAGGCGCCCGCGGCGACGGCGGCGTGGATCGCCGAGCCCAGCGCCGGTCCCTGCGTCGAGGTGATCGTCGAGAGCGGGAGCCGGGTGATGTCGGCATACAGCTGCATGAGGAAGGCGTTCTTGAGCAGCCCGCCCGCGACGACGAGCTCGTCGACCGGCACGCCGGCTGCCTGGAACGCCTCGACGATGGTGCGCGTCCCGAAGGCGGTCGCTTCGAGCAGGGCCCGGTAGGTGTCCTCGGGGCGGGTCGCGAGGGTCTGGCCGACCACGACCGCGGACAGCTCGTGGTCGACGAGCACCGAGCGGTTGCCCGAGTGCCAGTCCAGGACGACGAGCCCGTGCGCGCCGACCTCCTCCGCGGCAGCCAGCTCGCTGAGCAGCTCGTGCACGCTGCGGCCCTCGGTGCGGGCGCGGTCGGCATACGACGCCGGCACGGACGTGTCGACGAACCAGCCGAAGATGTCGCCGACGCCGCTCTGCCCGGCCTCGTAGCCCCAGAGGCCACTGACGATGCCGCCGTCCACGACGCCGCACATGCCCGGGACCTCGGCCAGCCGGTCGCTGCTCATGACGTGGCAGGTCGACGTGCCCATGATGGCCGTCATCTGTCCCGGTGCGCAGGCGTCGGCGGCTGCCGCGGTCACGTGCGCGTCGACGTTGCCGACGGCCACCACGATGCCCTCCGGCAGCCCGGTCCAGGCCGCCGCCTGCGCGGTGAGCCGCCCAGCGGGAGCGCCCAGCTCGCCGATCTCCTGTTCCAGCTTGGTCACCACGAAGTCCCGGAAGCCGGGGTTGAGGGCCGCCAGGTAGTCCGCACTCGGATAGCTGCCGTCCTGGTAGACCGCCTTGTAGCCGGCGGTGCAGGCGTCCCGCACGTAGCGGCCGCACAGCTGCCAGACGATCCAGTCGGCGGCCTCGACGAACCGGTGCGTCGCGGCAAACACCTCGGGATCCTCCTCCAGGACCTGCAGCGCCTTGGCGAGCTCCCACTCCGAGGAGATCCGGCCGCCGTACCTGCCGATCCACGGCTCGCCGCGCTCAGTGGCCAGGGCGTTGATCCGGTCGGCCTGCGGTTGGGCGGCGTGGTGCTTCCAGAGCTTGGTGTAGGCGTGCGGTCGCCCCGACCACTCGTCGAGCTCGCTGAGCGGCGTGCCGTCGTCGGCGACGGGCAGCACGGTGCACGCGGTGAAGTCGGTGCCGATGCCGATGACGTCGGCCGGGTCGATGCCGGCCTCGGCGACCGCCCGGGGGACGGCGACCTGGAGCACCTCGACGTAGTCGTGCGGTACCTGCAGCGCCCAGTCCGCCGGGAGCGGGCGGCCGGTCGCCGGTCCGGTGGTGAGTGCCCTCTCCATGACGGCATGGGGGTACTCGTGGACGGCCGTCCCGACCTCGGCACCGTCCTCGACCCGGACGACGACGGCCCGTCCGGACAGGGTGCCGTAGTCGACGCCGACGACGTACTGGTCCTTGGCGAGGGTCTGGCTCATCCCTTGACTCCGGTCCCGGCGACGCCCTCGATGATGCGGCGCTGGAAGAAGAAGTAGATGACGACGAGCGGCAGCGCCCCGAGGACGGCGGACGCCTGGATGTCGGCGAGCCGTTGGCCGTACGAGCCCTGCACCGTCGCCAGCCCGACCGGGATGGTCATCAGCTTGGGGTTTGACAGGGTGAAGAGGGGCAGGATCAGGTTGTTCCAGACCGTGACGAAGGTCAGGATGCTCACCGCCGAGATGACCGGCATGGACAGCGGCATGATGATCGAGCGGTAGATCCGCCAGAAGCCGGCGCCGTCGATCCGCGCGGCCTCCTCCATCTCCTTGGGCAGGCCGTCGAAGAACTGCTTGAAGATGAACACGGCGACGACGGCGGGGACCTGGGGGAGGATGACCGACCAGTAGGTGTTGAGCAGGTGCATGCTGCTCAGCTCGCGGAAGATCGGGACGATGAGCACCTGGGTCGGCACCATGATGCCCACGACCATGAGCAGGAAGACGACCTTGCGGCCGCGGAACTCCAGGCGGGACAGCGCGTAGCCGGCCATCGAGGCGAAGAACACGGTGAGCGCGACGGTGCCGACGGCCGTGATGGCGCTGGCGAGGTACCAGTTCCAGATGTCGCCGCTCTGCAACAGCACGGCGTAGGAGTGGAAGGTCGGGCTGGTGTCCTTCAGGACGGCCGACGCACCGAGGGACGCGGTGTCGTTGGAGACGAAGGAGGTCTTCAGCGCCCACAGCGTTGGGACGAGCCACAGCAGCGCGAAGGCGATGAGGAAGACCCGGCTGGCGATGGTGAAGCCGCGGGACTGTGACTGCAGACCCGCGCCGGTCTGGCGCGACGGGGGAGCAGCGGCGGTGATGCCGGTGGCGGACAAGGTCGACATGTCAGGCCCTCGATTCCTGCAGCCGCGCCAGACCCTGACGGGCTGCAGCGATGATGATGATGACGATGAACAGGAGCACCGACGCGGCCGAGGCGGCGCCGATCCGGTTGTCGGTGAAGCCGACGCCGGCGATGAAGGTGAGGGCCACGTTGGTGGACTGGCCCGGGCCTCCGGAGGTCATCAGGAAGATCTGGTCGAAGATCTTCAGGCTGGCGATGATCTGCAGCAGGACGACGAGGGTCGTCGTCCGTCCGAGCAGCGGGATGGTGAGGTAGCGGATCTGCTGCCATGGCGAGGCGCCGTCGATGGCGGCGGCCTCGTACACCTCACGCGGGACGTCCTGGAGCCCGGCGAGGTACAGGACGAAGTTGAAGCCGATCGTCCACCAGACCGTGGCCAGGGCGACGCCGACCATGGCCCACTTGGGGTCGGCGAGGACTGCGGTGGGGCTCATCCCGATCCAGCCCTGGACCATGTTGAGCAGGCCGGTGTCCGGGGTGAAGATGGCGACCCAGATGAGCGCGATCGAAGCGGACGGCAGGATGAACGGGAGGAAGAAGGTCAGCCGGAAGAACCACTGCCCGCGCCGCATCCGGTTGGCCAGCACGGCGAAGACGAACGACAGGATGACGAGGGGCGGGGTCGTGAGGATGGTGAACAGCAGGGTGTGCCACATGCCGGACCGGAAGTCGGCCCGCCCGAGCATCTCGGCGTAGTTGTGCAGCCCCGCGAAGCTACCCAGACCGCCGCGGACCAGGCTGGTGTTGAAGAAGCTGGCGACGATCATGTAGAGCGTCGGGCCCACGAGGAACAACAGGTACATGATGGCGAACGGGGCGAGGAACAGCCACGCGGGTCGTTGCCGGCGGCTGCTGGTGGTACTGCCCTCGGCGGCCGGGCTGCTGGCTCGTTGACGACCGACGGACAGGGTCTGGCTGGTCATGGTGATCTCCTATCGGCGCGGGCGTCAGAGCGGGTTGGCGGCGGACAGGTACGGGCCGAGCTGGGTGCGGATGCTCGACAGGGCGGTGCCGGGTGAGGCGAGGCCCTGCTGCACCAGGGCGATCTGGGAGCCGACGATGTTCTCGAAGGACGATCCGGAGCCCGAGTACCAGGCGAGCGCGTCGTAGACGGTGTAGTCGGCCACGGATGCGTAGCTGGCTTGTGGTTCGAGGGCCTTGTATGCCGCGCTGTCCAGCGTCGGCAGGTAGGCCGGTATGTGCCCGCCCTGGGCCCACGTCAGGCTCTGGCCCACCATGAACTTGATGAAGCCCATGTCCCGCGCCGTCTGCTCCGGGGTCCGGTCCTGCTTGGGCAGCACGAAGGTGTGCGAGTCGGCCTGAGCGGCCTTCTTGTCGAACAGCTGGGGGATCGGGGCCATGCCGAACTTGAAGCCCTTCACCGCCTGGGCGGTGGTCAGCTCCCACTCGCCCTCGAGGTAGAAGGCGGCCTTGCCGGTGAACAGCATCGACTCGGCGCCGCCGTAGTCCGCCGCCTTGGGCATCCACCCCTTGCTGCTCATCCGCTCGATGTAGGCCAGCGTCTTGACGGCCAGGTCGTCGTTGACGGTGAGGGACTTGCCGGCGTCGCCGAGGAACGGCGTGGAACCGTCCATCTGGGAGTAGAGCGTCTGGAACAGCCGCCACGGGGTGGCGTAGTCGCCGACGTTGCTGACGGCCACGGCATACGCCCCGGTGGCCTTCTTGGCGGCGTCCAGCGCTGCCTCCCACTCCTGCTGCCCCTCGATCGGCTTGAGGGCTCCGTCTGAGGTCAGCAGCCCCGCCTTGCGGCACACGTCGACGTTGTAGAACAGGACGAAGGGGTGGGTGTCCAGCGGGATGGCGTAGTTCCTGCCGTCGCGCTTCTGGTTGCTCCACGCGTTCTGGTTGAAGTCCGAGGCGGCCAGGCCTACCGAGGAGAGCATGTCCTCGGTGATCGGCGTCAGCAGATCGGCGGCCGCGAGGTTCTGCATCCGGGTCAGGTGCGATACGGCCACGCTCGGTGCCTTGTTGCCGACCGTCGCGAGGGTCAGCTTGGAGTAGTAGGGGTCGCCCCACGCGAACGTCGACGCGGTGAGCGAGCTCGGGCCGTGCGTGGCCTGGTAGGCGTCCAGCATCACCTGAAGCCGCGCGCCGTCGCCGCCACCGAACAGGTTCCAGAAGGTCACCGTCCCCGGGTCCAGGGCAGCGCCAGCCAGGCCGGCCGCGAGGGGTGACCCGCACCCACCCAGGGCCGAGACGGCACCGAGGCCGGCCGTGGCGAACGCGGCCGACCTCAGCAGGGTCCGACGGGAGACGGCCCGCCCTCCGTTCGCAGCGACCATGTCGGCCCGTCCTTCCCTGTCGTCCTTGACCATCGGGGATCTGGCACTGAATGTTTGCGCTAACAGTAGAACTCCCGAGCGGGCAGGTCAAGCCCCTGTCATCAGTAGATTTTTGCCGATCCCCTGCGTACCGTTAGCGCTATCACGCGGGTCGCAGACAGGCAGTGACCGCACCTCCCCGGAAGGACCTGGCATGACTTCGGCCTCGCTACACCTGGACCCGGCGTTCGTCGTGGCCCCCGTACGACGACGGACCTTCGGCTCGTTCGTGGAGCACATGGGCCGGTGCGTCTACACCGGTATCTACGAGCCCGGCCACACCACTGCGGACGTCGACGGCTTCCGCGCCGACGTCCTGGACCTGGTCCGCGAGCTCGGCGTCTCGGTGGTCCGCTACCCCGGCGGCAACTTCGTCTCCGGGTACCGCTGGGAGGACGGGACCGGCCCGGTCGGCGACCGGCCGGTCCGGCGCGACCTGGCCTGGCACACGCTGGAGACCAACGCGGTCGGCATCGACGAGTTCGCCCGGTGGGCCGCGAAGGCCGAGGTCGAGATCATGTACTCGGTCAACCTCGGCACCCGCGGCGTGCAGGAGGCCCTGGACGCGCACGAGTACATCAACCACCCGCGGGGCACCGCCCTGTCCGACCTGCGCCGTGCCAACGGCGCCGAGGAACCCTATGGGGTCCGGCTGTTCTGTCTCGGCAACGAGATGGACGGACCCTGGCAGACGGGGCACAAGACGGCTCACGAGTACGGGCGGCTGGCCGCCGAAACGGCCCGAGCGCTGCGGACCGCCGAGTCGGGGCTGGAGCTGGTGGCCTGCGGCAGCTCGAGCTCGGCGATGCCCACGTTCGGCGCGTGGGAGTCCGAGGTGCTCGAGCTGACGTACGACCAGGTCGACCACATCTCGGCCCATGCCTACTACGAGCAGACCGACGGTGACCTGGGCAGCTTCCTGGCGTCCGGGGTGAACATGGACCACTTCATCGACAGCGTCGTGGCGACGGCGGACGCGGTCGGCGCGCGCCTGAAGAGCCCCAAGCGGATCACCATCTCCTTCGACGAGTGGAACGTCTGGTACCAGTCCAGGTTCGAGAGCCAGGGGCCCGGCGAGGACTGGTCGGTGGCCAAGCCACTCATCGAGGACCAGTACAACGTCGCAGACGCCGTGGTCGTCGGCGGTCTGCTCATCTCTCTGCTGCGGCACAGCGACCGGGTCGCGGTCGCCTGTCAGGCCCAGCTGGTCAACGTGATCGCTCCGATCATGACCGAGCCCGGGGGGCCGGCCTGGCGGCAGACGATCTTCCACCCGTTCGCCATCACCTCCCGCCTGGCGCACGGGGTCGTCCTGCGCGTCGAGCCCCGGTCCGGCACGTATGCGACGACACGTTACGGAGAGGTTCCGCTCCTCGACGCCACCGCGACCTACGACGAGCAGGCTGGGGAGGTGACCGTGTTCGCGGTCAACCGGAGCAGCGAGGACGCCCTCGAGCTCTCGACCGGCCTGAGCGGGTTCGGGGACCTCGAGGTCGTGGAGAGCTTCGTCCTCGGCGGCGGCGACCCGTACGCCGTCAACACCCGGGAGCAGCCGGACGCGGTGCTGCCGACGTCGCTGGCGTCGGCGCGGGTCCTCGACGGCACGTTGACGGCCGATCTCCCGCCCGTCTCCTGGTGCGCGATCCGGCTCGGTCGGCCCTCGTCGTCCTGAGGCCGCGGTGGCCGGGTCGAGGCGTCGGAGCGCTGTAATATCCTTCGGCCGTGTCGACCACACCCGGCCGCGGATGACGCCGAACCCGCGTCGGACGACGCTGGCCGATGTCGCCCGGCTGGCCCAGGTCTCGGCGATGACCGTCTCCCGTGTGGTGACCGGCCGTGGCCAGGTCAACCCCGCCACCCGCGAACGGGTCGAGTGGGCCATGGCCCAGCTGCGCTACACCCCGAACATCGCGGCACGTGCCCTCGCCGGCGGCCGGTCGGGCACGATCGGGGTCATCACGTTCGACACCAGCCAGTACGGCCCCGGAGCGGCGCTCTTCGGCATCGAGCATGCCGCGCGCGCCAGGGGCTACGGCGTGAGCATCGCGACGCTGCCGCAGCTCGACGCGGCCTCCCTGACCGAGGCGATGGACACCTTCGCGCGACGCTCCACCGACGGGGTGATCGCCATCGTGCCGCACCTGTCCGCGGCGCACGCCCTCGCCGAGACCCATCCGCAGCTGCCGGTCGTCGCCGTGCAGGGCAGCGGGTCCGGGCAGATCCCCTCCGTTGCCGTCGACCAGCGCAGGGGCGCCCTCCTCGCGACGACGCACCTGCTCGATCTCGGGCACCGCACGGTGTGGCACATCGCCGGCCCGGAGGACTGGTACGAGTCGCGCGAACGGCAGCGCGGTTGGCGGGAGGCGCTGTCCGGCCGGTCCGCACCCTCCTCGCCGATGCTGCAGGGCGACTGGTCGGCTGCATCGGGGTATGCCGCGGGCCGGGCGCTCCTTGCTGCAGAGCAGCCACCGACAGCGGTGTTCGCGGCCAACGACCAGATGGCTCTGGGGGTGCTGCACGCGCTCCACGAGCGGGGTCTCGCGGCGCCCGACGCATTGAGCATCGTCGGCTTCGACGACATTCCGGAGTCCGCCTACTTCTCCCCGAGCCTGACCACGGTCGGGCAGGACTTCGACGCGATGGGCCGCCGTGGGGTCGCCCTGCTCCTTGACATCCTCACCTCCGATGCGTCGCCCGAGCAGCGCCTCCAGCTCATCGAGCCCGACCTCGTCGTGCGCGCGAGCACCGGTCCGCCGCGCCGCCCCTGACGGACGACCGCGACGGGGGCGCTCGAGCGATCCGCCAGTGTCCGGGCCACGGGGGCCGCGGTCCACGGATGGCCGCGGCCGGCCTCGAGCCCGGCGCGGAGTGACCGCCGGCGTCGGGAACGGGCGCCCCACCCGTTTGCCCGACGCCGGCGGCGCTGCGTGGCCCGCCGTGGGGCCCCCACCCGCCCCGCGGCAGGAGGCGTGGCCGGGTGGTCCGAGCCGGGAGGGCCCGGCCACGCCCACCCTGACAACGACGGCTGCGGCCCGGGGGTTACGGGCAGGGCGGTACCGGTCCGCCCGGTCTACCGGGTCTACCGCGTCGAGACCGTCGTGTCGCGCGTCCAGGACCGCCACAGGTCGGCATACGCTCCGCCGCGCTCCATCAGCTCCTCGTGCGCGCCGAGCTCGCTGACCAGCCCGTCCTCCATGACCGCGACCCGGTCGGCGTCGTGAGCCGTGTGCAGACGGTGGGCGATGGCCACGACGGTGCGGCCCCTGACGACGGCCGCGAGCGACCGCTCGAGGTGTCTGGCCGCGCGCGGGTCGAGCAGCGAGGTGGCCTCGTCCAGCACGAGCGTGTGCGGGTCGGCGAGGACCAGCCGGGCCAGCGCGAGCTGCTGGGCCTGCGGTTCGGACAGGGGGTGTCCGCCCGAGCCGACGACGGTCGCCAGCCCGGCCGGCAGGACCGCGGCCCACCCGTGCGCATCGACCGCGGACAGGGCGGCATACAGCTCCTCGTCGGAGGCACCCGGCTGCCCGAGCCGCAGGTTCTCGGCGAGGGTGCCGACGAACACGTGGTGCTCCTGGGTGACCAGCGCCACCTCCCCGCGCAGGCGCGGCAGCTCCAGGTCGACGAGCGGCACGCCTCCGACGGTGATCGCTCCGGTCCGCGGCCCGTCGACACCGGCCATCAGCCGCCCGAGGGTGGACTTGCCGGCGCCGGACGGACCCACGATGGCCAGCCGCTCTCCGGGGTGCAGGTCGAGGGTGACCCCGCCCAGCACGTCGACCCCCGGCCGGTAGGCATACCGGACGTCGGTCACGCCGATCTCCGTCCCGGATGGGACCGCCCCGGTGGCCGACCGGTCCGGCGGGACCGCGCCGACGCCGATGATCCTGGCGAGCGAGGCCGCGCTGACCTGGAGCTCGTCCAGCCAGCTGATGATCTCGTCGAGCGGGTCGGCGATCTGCCGCGAGTACAGGACGACCGCGGTGGCGGCGCCGATCGTGACGTGCCCGTTCAGGGCGAGCCACCCCGCCCAGGCCAGGCTCCCGGCGATGGGCAGGTGGTAGGCGAACTCGCACGCCGGGAAGTACCAGAGCCGGATCCGCAGGGTGTACTTCTCGGCGTCGTTGCACTCGTCCAGCACGTCGCGGAACCGGCGCTGCCGCGACAGGGCCAGCCGCAGAGCCTCGACGGTGCGCGCACCGTCGACCGTCTCGGCGACGACCCCGTTCAGCTCGGCGTAGGCCGCGCGCTCCCAGAGGTAGCCGGGCACGGCCATCCGCAGGTAGCGGCGGGTGGCGGGCACGATGACCAGCAGCGAGAGCACGATCGGGATCGATGCGAGGGGCGCGGTCGCCACGGCGGTGGCCGCGGTGAGGACGGTGGCGACGACCCCGATGAGCAGCGCCGGCAGCCCGAACCGGGCGGCGTGGCTGAGCGCCTCGACGTCGTTGGTCGTCCGCGCGACGAGGTCGCCCGTGCCCGCGCGCTCGATCGTCGACAGCGGAAGCCGGACCGCCTGACCGATGAACGACTCGCGAAGCTGGGCGAACAGCGTCTCGCCGAGGATGAACGAGGCCCGGCGGGCACCCCAGGTGAGCCCGGTCTGGACGACCACGGCGGCGACGAGGACGAGGACGAGCCGGTCGACGTCGCGGCTCGTGGGCGGATGACCCAGGTGGGCCGACCCGCTCACGACGTCGACGAGCCGGCCGATGAGCCACGGGGTCGCCAGCGCGGCGAGCGCGGCGAGCGCATGCAGGGACAGCACGAGGGTCAGGTAGCGCCGGTGCTGACCCAGCAGGGCGGTCGTGTGCCGCCGGACCGCCGGCCCGTCGGCGACCGGCAGCGTGCGCCGGGTCTTGTCGGTCAGGGGTGCGACAGGTTTCATCGGCATGTCAGTCGGCCTCCCCTCGGTGGACGATGTGGCGGTATGCCGCGTTGCGGCCGAGCAGCTGCTCGTGCGTCCCGCGGTCGGCTTCGCGCCCGTCGCGAAGGAGCACGACGGTGTCGGCGTGGTCGAGCACGAGCGGGCTCGCGGTGGCCACGACGGTGGTCCGGCCCCTACGGTGCTCGGCGAGCCGGGCGGCGACCCGGGCCTCGGTGTGGGCGTCGACCGCACTCGTGGGCTCGATGAGCGCGAGCACGGGGGCGTCGGTGAGCAGGGTGCGGGTCAGCGCCAGACGCTGCCGCTGGCCGCCGGAGAACGAGCGGCCGCGCTCCTCGACCTGGCCGTCGAGCCGGCCCGGGATCGCGTCGATGACGTCCAGGGCGCTCGCCACCTGGAGCGCGCCCAGGATGGCCTCGTCGGCCGCCGTGGCCTCCTCGGCAGCCGGGGCAGCCGGGGCACCCGGCGAGGCCGTGGTGCCGAAGGCTCCGAGCAGCTCGGCACGCAGCGGACCGGTGAACAGGCGCGGGTCGGACTCCGAGACGACGACGAGCTGACGGACCACCCGCAGCGGCAGGGCGGTGAGGGGTATGCCGCCGAGCGTCACCGAGGCGTCCCCGGAGTCGTCCGGCGCGATTCGGCCGAGTCGTTCGAGCAGGGCCGAGCTGTCCTCGGGGACGGCGCTGACGACGGCCGTCAGGCCACCGGGCTCGATGGTGACCCCGGACCTCGGGTCGTGCAGCGCGGCGTCGGCTCCCGGCATACCCGAGGGGCTGGCTGAGTCCGAGTGGTCCGGGCGGACGGCCAGGATCCGCAGGACCTTGCGGGTGGCGATCCGGGCCCGGACGAAGCGGTCGACGAACTCGATGACCGTGAAGAACGGGTTGGTGAGGAACGCGGCATACCCGGAGAAGGAGACGAGCTGACCCGGCGTGAGGGTGCCCGCGACCACCGCGCGCGCACCGGTCCAGGCGACGAGGACCACGAAGACCCCGGGCAGCAGGACCTGGGAGGAGTCGAGAGCGGCCTGCAGGTTCGCCACCCGCCAGCCGACCCGGCGGACGGTCTGGCTCTGCGCCCGGTACCGGTCCAGGAAGGCGTCCTCGCCGCCGATCCCGCGAAGCACCCGCAGCCCGGCGACCGTGTCGGCCCCGAGCGTGGTCAGCTGGCCGGACTCCTCGCGCTGGGCCGCCTGGCGACGTTGGAGGGGCCGGACGATGAGGGCGAGCGAGCCGAGCAGCAGCGGTCCACCGATGAGGACGAGCAGGCCGATCGGGACGCTGGCCGAGATGAGGATGACCGCGACGACGACGTAGGAGACGAGCGCGCCGGCGAACCGGGCGCTCACGTCGTAGAGGCCGCCGATGCGCATGACGTCGTTGGTGAACGCGGCGACGACGTCACCGCTCGGCATCACCCGGGTGAGCGCCGGCCCGACCGCCAGCGCGTGCTCGTGGACCTGGCTGGAGGCGCGGAAGGCGGCGGTCAGCCAGTTGCGGACGGCCATCCAGTGCCGCAGCCCGCCGCTCAGGGCCGACAGGGTGCCGAGCGAGAGCAGCACCCCGGCCCAGCGCAGCAGCGACGGGGTGTCGTGGTGGGCGACGGCGTCGACCCCGTGGCCGATGGCCCACGGGAGCAGCCCGAGACAGACCATCCAGGTGATCCCCAGCGCTGCGCCGGCAAGGAGGGTGCGCCACTGCTGCCGGGCCATCCCCCCGAGGTAGTGATGGACCGAGCGTGTGTCGGGCTCCCCGGCGTCCGGGACGATCAGCGTCTGCATGGCGGGTCCACGGTACGGCTCCGGAGCCCTTGGGATAAACCGGATTTCGGTGCTCACGTAGCCTGTAGCAGTGTTGCGGACCGCCCTGAAACCCCGGTGGCTGCGCCTGCTCGCCCTGGTCCTCGTCCTCGGTGTCGTCTTCGCCGAGCTCGGGCTCTGGCAGCTGCACGTCGCGCAGGACAGAGGAGCGGCCGCGGCGATCTCGCAGAGCGCGTCCCGGCCGCCGGTCCCGATCTCCTCCTACCTGACCCCGCACGCCGAGTTCCCCGCCGACGGGAGCGGCCGTCTGGTGACGATGACCGGCTCGTATGCCGCGCCGGGCCAGGTCCTCGTCGCCGACCGTCGCCTCGACGGCAGGTCCGGCTTCTGGGTGGTCGCGCCGCTCACCGCCCCCGCCTCCGGCGACACCCTCGCCGTCGTGCGCGGCTTCGTCGGCACGGCCGCTGAGGCACCCGCGCCACCAGCAGGGACGGTGACCCTGACCGGTTCGCTCGCGCCCGGGGAGTCGCCCTCGACCCTGGGCACCCTGCCCCCCGGACAGATCGGTGCGGTCGACCTGTCCGTCCTGGTCAACCGGTGGCCCGGGGCGCTCTACAACGCGTTCGCCTTCGCCACCGCCGAGACCGTCGCGGGGCAGCCGGTCGGGCTGAGCGCGATGAGCCGGATCCCGCCACCCTCGCCGACCGTCGGGGGCCTGCGGCTGGTCAACGCGGCCTACGCGTTCCAGTGGTGGCTGTTCGCCCTCTTCGCCCTGTGGATGTGGGGGCGCATGGTTCGTGAGGACTGGCAGGTGGACAATGGTCTTCGTGACGCAGAGCAACCAGTCCCCGTCGGCCATGGGTGAGCAGCAGGGACGTCCGACCGGGCCCAGCACCACGACGGCGTCATCGGGGGCCATCGGCAAGGCCCTCGGGCTGTTCAAGGTGGCAGCCATCCTCGCCGGTGTGGCGATGTTCGTGCTGATCACCGAGATGGTCCTCAAGTACGGCTTCGACAACGCCGCGCTGTCCTGGTGGAGCCCCGTCCACGGGTTCATCTTCATGGGGTTCATCGCCGCGACGCTCAACCTGGGGTTCAAGGTCGGCTGGAGCCTGCCGCGGATGGCCGGCATGGTCCTGCTCTCCTGCATCCCGGTCGTCGCGTTCGTCCTGGAGCACCGGGTCGCCCAGGAGGTCGGCGGCGCGGACGGCGGGTCCGCCGCGCGCCGGTAGCCTGTCCGGGTGACCCCAGACGCCGCGACCCACTCGCCCACGACGACGGTCCGGCCCGTCCTCGTCGTCGACTTCGGCGCCCAGTACGCCCAGCTCATCGCGCGCCGCGTCCGTGAGGCCAACGTCTACAGCGAGGTCGTCCCGCACTCGATGCCCGTGGCCGACCTGCTCGCCAAGGACCCCGCCGCCATCATCCTGTCGGGGGGGCCGTCGTCGGTGTATGCCGACGGTGCCCCGTCGCTCGACCCCGCGCTGCTGCAGTCCGGCGTGCCCGTGTTCGGCATGTGCTACGGCTTCCAGGCGATGGCCCAGGCGCTGGGCGGTGAGGTCGCCCGGACCGGGCTGTCGGAGTTCGGCTCCACCCCGGCGTCGGTGTCGGACACCTCCTCCACGCTGTTCTCCGGCCAGCCGGACGAGCAGTCGGTCTGGATGAGCCACGGCGACTCGGTGTCCGCCGTCCCGGAGGGGCTGCGGGTCACCGCCTCGACGGCCGGCGCCCAGGTCGCGGCCTTCGAGGACGACGAGCGACGCCTGTACGGCGTCCAGTGGCACCCCGAGGTCATGCACTCCACGTTCGGGCAGCGGGTGCTGGAGAACTTCCTGTGGAAGGGGGCCCGGATCGCGCCGGACTGGACGGCTGCCAACGTCGTGGAGTCGCTCGTCGCGGAGGTGCGCGCCACCGTCGGCCAGGACCGGGTGGTCTGCGGGCTGTCCGGCGGGGTCGACTCCTCGGTGGCCGCAGCCCTGGTCCAGCGCGCCGTCGGCGACCGGCTGACCTGCGTGTTCGTCGACCACGGCCTGCTCCGGTCGGGGGAGGCCGAGCAGGTGCAGCGGGACTTCGTCGCGGCGACCGGCGTCGACCTGGTCGTCGTGGACGCCCAGCAGCGGTTCCTCGACGCGCTGGCCGGCGTGACCGACCCCGAGACCAAGCGGAAGGCCATCGGCCGGGAGTTCAT
>JAICMC010000196.1 GCA_025929465.1 Nostocoides sp. | reverse complement strand
TTCCTAGCCCTATTCCTCGGCCTATTCCTCGGCGTTGGCCGAGGCGCCCTGCATGCCCTTGCTGATCAGGTCCATCACCGTGGTGTCGGCCAGCGTGGTCACGTCCCCGACCTCGCGGTGCTCGGCGACGTCCCGCAGCAGCCTGCGCATGATCTTGCCCGACCGCGTCTTGGGCAGCTCCGGCACGACCATGATCGCCCTCGGCTTGGCGATCGGCCCGATCTCCTTCGCGACGTGGTCGCGCAGCTCCTTGACCACGTCGGGGCCACCGTCGCCGGCCGACTCGCGGAGGATCACGAAGGCGTTGACCGCCTGGCCGGTCTCGGGGTCGTTGGCGCCGACGACTGCTGCCTCCGCGACCTTCGGGTGCGACACCAGCGCGGACTCGATCTCCGTCGTCGACAGGCGGTGCCCGGCGACGTTCATGACGTCGTCCACCCGGCCCAGCAGCCACACGTCGCCGTCCTCGTCGAGCTTTGCACCGTCACCGGCGAAGTAGCGCCCCGGGAAGCGGGACCAGTACGTCTCCCGGTAGCGCTCGTCGTCGCCCCAGATGGTGCGCAGCATGGCGGGCCAGGGGTCGGTCAGGACGAGGTAGCCACCCGAGCCGGGCCCGACCGGTTCGCCCTCCTCGTCGACCACGAGGGCCGAGACTCCCGGGAGCGCCTTCATCGCGGACCCCGGCTTGCCGGCGGTGACCCCCGGGAGCGGACTGATCATGATCTGCCCTGTCTCGGTCTGCCACCAGGTGTCCACCACCGGGCAGCGCCCCCCACCGATGGCCTCGCGGTACCAGATGTAGGCCTCCGGGTTGATCGGCTCGCCGACCGACCCGATGAGGCGCAGCGACGAGAGGTCGAACGTCGCGGGGATGTCGGTGCCCCACTTCATGAAGGTGCGGATCGCCGTGGGCGCGCAGTACAGGATGGTGACCTTCTGCTCCTGGATGATCTCCCACCAGCGGCCCTTGTGCGGTGTGTCCGGCGTCCCTTCGTACATGACGGACGTGGCTCCGTTGGCCAGCGGGCCGTAGACGATGTAGCTGTGCCCGGTGACCCAGCCGATGTCGGCCGCGGTCCAGAACACGTCCTCGTCGGCCTTGAGGTCGAAGACCGCCCAGTGGGTCCACGACGTGCCGACGAGGTAGCCGCCCGTGGTGTGCAGGATGCCCTTGGGCCTCCCGGTCGTCCCCGAGGTGTACATGACGTAGAGCGGGTGCTCCGCGTCGAACGCCTCGGGCGTGTGCTCGGTGGACTGGCGGCCCACCAGGTCGTCCCACCACACGTCACGACCCTCGGTCCAGTCGACGTCCTGGCCGGTGCGCTTGGCGACGAGCACGCTGCGCACGTCGGGGCAGTGCCTCAGCGCGGCGTCGACGGCCGGCTTCAGTGCGGAGGGCGCACCCCGGCGGTACCCCCCGTCGGCCGTGATGACGACGCGCGCGTCGCAGTCGTGGATGCGGTCGACGAGGGCCTGGGACGAGAACCCGCCGAACACGACCGTGTGGGGAGCCCCGATGCGGGCACAGGCCAGCATCGCGATGACCGTCTCCGGGATCATCGGCATGTAGATCGCGACCCGGTCACCGGTCTTCACGCCGAGCTCGACCAGCGCGTTGGCGGCACGGCAGACCTCGTCCTTGAGCTCCGCGTAGGTGATGTCGCGGGTGTCGCCGGGGGGCTCGCCGACCCAGTGGTAGGCCACCTTGTCGCCCCTGCCCGCCTCGACGTGCCGGTCGACGCAGTTGTACGCCGCGTTGAGCCTGCCACCGACGAACCACTTCGCGAACGGGGCGTCGTCCCAGTCGAGGACCCTCTCCCACCTCGTGTCCCAGCTGAGTCGCTCGGCCGCCTTCTCCCAGAAGGCGAGCGGGTCCCGCTCCGCCTCGGCGTAGGCGTCGGCGGTCACGTTGGCCCGGGACGCGAGGCCGGCGGGCGGCTCGAAGCGCCGCCTCTCGTGCAGCAGGTTGGACAGCGTCTCCTGGCTCACCTCTCGGTACTCCTCTCGGTCTCGGCTGACTGGTGGCCGCCGCCGTCAGCTGCGCGGGCCGACGGGGGCGAGCTTGCGCTTGTGGGTGAAGGCGGTGACGCCGGCGAAGGAGGCGTACCAGGCCGCCAGCGCCGTCAGGATGCCCAGGTAGCCGCCCAGCTTGCCCAGCCCGGAGGAGGTCGCGAACTGGCCGATCCCGAGGACGATGAAGGTGAGGGTCAGCAGCACGAACACGGCCAGCACCGCGGTCGTGGTCCGTGTCGCGGCGACCGTCATGTAGGCGGTGAAGATGCCCCAGGCGATGAGGTAGAGGCCGACGCCCTTGCCGGCGTCCGCTCCGGCCTTCGAGAGGTCGGTGTGCCCGGTGAGCCACCAGTACGTGAGCCAGAAGGCACCGTAGGAGGAGAACGCGGTCGCTCCGAAGGTGTTGCCCTTCGCGAACTCCCACATCCCTGCGAGCAGCTGGGCGAGCCCGCCGTAGCCGAGTGCCAGCCCGAAGACGACCGGCTCCACCGTCACGGGTACCCATCCGGCGTTGACGACACTGAGGACGAACGTCGTCAGCGCGAAGGCGCCCAGGCCCAGCGGTGCGGGGTCCGCGAAGTGCGAGCCGGGTGCCGCCACGGGTACGGTCCCGTCGCGGGCAGTGGCGTCAGTCTGCTCAGCCATGGCGTGCTCCTTGGATGGGGGGTCACAGGTGGTTCCCGTCCTCCGGTCCAGAGCCGCCTGAGGGCCCGGTTAATGTCGTATCACGATGCTCTCGGGATCGCTGCGTCGTCAAGGGCCGGGACCTGGTCGCCCCGAACTCGTCGGGCTGCGCGCCCTCGTCGTTTTGCCGGATCTGCGCGGCGGCCGCCCGCACTAGCCTTCGGCCTGCAGGGGGCTTCGCCACAGGAGGACCCCATGTCAGACCAGGGCACGTTCACCGTCGGGCCGCCCGAGCCGATCCTCGACTCCCGGAGGCTTCCCGCCGTCAGCGGGGACGAGGAGGACGACTTCGTCACCGGTGCCGACCTCGGCGCCGACCACCCGGACAACGGTCCGGAGCCGCCCGACGAGGAGGTCGGCCTCGACACCCGGAGCGCACCCACCTTCCGGCCCGACGCCTCCCTCGAGCCGCCACCGAGCACCGACGAGCTCGACGCGCTCGTGACCGACGTCGACCCGGAGGCCGTGGACGCGGTCGGCTTCGACGACTCCGACCTGGGGGAGCCGGTCGCGGCCGATGACCGCGCGGCCGGCGCGGTGCAGGGAGGCTAGTGATGGCCGACCTCACCACCGCGCAAGCGGCAGCGGTGCTGGCGGCGCTGGGGTTCGACAACGCCCGGCGTGACGTCGTGGCCGCCGTCACGGGCTTCCAGCGCGGCTGGAACCTGGGTGCGGCCCTGGACGTCGACGGCGTCGTCGGACCGCACACGAGCGACGCGCTGCGGACCTCCCTCGCGAGGCACCAGCAGGGCCTGCCGACGATGAGCGCCCACTTCTCGTTCGTCGAGTTCCGCTGCAACGACGGCGGACGGTTTCCCGAGTGCCAGCGGATCTGGGTGCTGCGCGACCACGTGCGGCGCCTCGAGGCATAC
>JAICMC010000185.1 GCA_025929465.1 Nostocoides sp. | reverse complement strand
GTCGGCGCGGTAGACACACGCCGTGACCGCACCCGCAGTCGGCAGGGCCGGCGGCTGCGTCGAGGCAGGTGGGGGCTGTGTCCTCGCGACCAGCGCGATGGTGTCCTTGACGTGCTGCGGGCAGCCGCTCGCGACCGCGAGCGGGGAGGCGACCTGCTGGAGCCGCACGCTGCTCACCACCTCGGTCGTCATGGCGTCGTAGGCGTCGACGGCGGACGGCAGGGGTGCACCACACACGATCACCGGCTCACGAACCGCGCGGAAGTTCCCGTCGACCGCGACGACGAGCACCTTCCGGAGATAGCCGACAGCCGCGCAGGCGGTACCCGGGGGCGTCCGCACGTCGGGGACGGCATACGCGCGCAGGGTGCGCTCGAGACCGCCGGTGACCTTGCGGACCTCGCGGAACTGCCAGGTGCCCGCGCCGGGGACGGGGCGCGTGCCGGTCCAGCAGGTGTAGCCGGCCGTGACGTGGCCGAGGCTGGTCGGCAGGTGACCCGGGTCGGCGAGAGCGTCGTCCTGTTTGTCGCACAGCGCCGCGAGGGCGCCCGTCCCGGTGACATCCCCGCCGGACGCGGTGGCCGGAGCGTACGGCCCGAACGTCGGCGGCGGCGCACCGGCCCGCAGCGAAGGCAGGATGGCCACGGCCGCCACTGCGGCCGCGACACCCGCGACGAGGGCGCTCGTGCGGAGCCGCCGCCGCCTCGCCGTCCGGCCGGCCTCGACACGGACCCGCTCGGCGAGGCCGGGGGACGAGGGGGCGTCGGCGGCCTCCTCGGCAAGGGCCGAACGGAGCTGGGACTCCAGGGTGCTCATCGGATGCGTTCCCCTTCCGGAGCGGCCGGCGCCGCCGCCTCCGCCGTGTTCGCCGCTCGAAGCGTGGTGAGGGCACGGCTGAGCGTGGCGCGGACGGTGGACTCGCCGATGTCGAGCAGCTCGGCGATCTGGGCGTCGCTGCGATCCTCGAAGTAGCGCAGGACCACGACTGCGCGGGCCCGTGGGGGCAGGGTCCGGACCCGAGCCATCAGGTCGGCACGGGTCACGACCAGGTCGGCATGGTCAGGCTCTGCCAGGTCGGCTCCGGAGCCCGTCCGCTCGACCTCCTCCAGGTCCGTCGGCCGCTCGCCCCACCAACGGCGCCGACGGTCGGTGAGGTGCCGGTTGAGCATCGCCTTGCGGACATACGCGTCCGGAGCCGAGGCCTTCGCGACCCGGTCCCAGTGCCGGAAGGCGTCGACGAGGGTGGACTGGACGAGGTCCTCGGCGCTCTCGGCGTGCCCGGTCAGCAGCCAGGCGAGCTGGAGCAGGCCAGGGCCACGCGCACCGACGAATGCGTCGAAGTCCACCGCCCACCTCCAGCCTCGGGGTCATCCTCTACCCGTGGAGACGACCCGGCAGGCACGATCCGCTGCATCCGAGAGCCGCCTGTCTCAGATGTCGGCGTGCTGGCGGACCCACGTGTGCATGGCGATGGCGGCGGCCGCACCGGCGTTGATCGACCGGGTCGAGCCGTACTGGGTGATGTGCAGCACCTCCACGCACGCCTCGCGCATCGCAGGCGACAGCCCCGGGCCCTCCTGCCCGAAGACGAGGACGCAGGACCGGGGCAGCTCGGCCAGCTCGATCGCCAGCGATCCCGGCAGGTTGTCGATGCCGATGAGGGGTATGCCGGGATGGGCCTCTCCCTGCGGGCCGGCCCAGTCGAGGAGGTCGGCGACCGTGGGGTGGTGGTGCTCGTGCTGGTAGCGGTCGGTGACCATCGCCCCGCGACGGTTCCAGCGGCGTCTGCCGACGATGTGGAAGGCCTTGGCGTTGAACGCGTTCGCGGTCCGGATCACCGAGCCGATGTTGAAGTCGTGACCCCAGTTCTCGACGGCGACGTGGAAGTCGT
Source organism: Nostocoides sp. (assembly GCA_025929465.1). GTDB lineage: Bacteria > Actinomycetota > Actinomycetes > Actinomycetales > Dermatophilaceae > Nostocoides. The sequence continues at coordinate 2,989 of JAICMC010000185.1, read as the reverse complement.
GCCGGCGGCTGTCCAGGTCGGCGACGATCGCGTCGTGCCGCCAGTAGCGGTACTGGTCCGCGACGTTGCGCCGGTCACCCTCGGTCAGCAGGGACGGGTCGAGACGCGGGTCGTCCGGCCAGGGCGCGGCATACGGACCGACCCCCACCGAGGCACCGGCCTGGTCGGTCGAGTCGGACCGGTCGGTCGAGAGTCTTGGGTCGCCCGGTTGCACGGCGCCACTCTCGCAGATCGGGGCGTCATGGTCGGTCGTCGAAGCCCTCTGCGTCAGGACTGGGCGGGACAGGCCGTACTTCTCCTTCCCTGTGAGAGCCCGGACCCCCGATCTTCGGCGCGCTGCTGGTCACAGGTGGTGCAGCTGACTCGTACTGGTGGCCGGTCGGTGTGATGACCGCCGTCCGGTGGCCGCTGTCAGGTACCTCCGCCTCTCGGTCGTCGGCGAGCAGGCTGTCCATCAGCTGCTGCCACGGCGGTTCGCTGGTGTCCGGCTCCACTCGGTGCGTCGGAGCTCGGGACGCCGGACTGCGCACGACGAACTCCCACCCGGGCGCCTCCTTGGTGACGTTGCACCGGGCGCACATGCCCCCCGCGTTGTGGGCACAGGTGGGTCCGTCGCGACGGACGGGCGTCACGTGGTCGGCGGCCCGAATCGCCGCGGCGCAGAATGGCGTTCGGCACGACTGGTCACGGACGACGACGAGCCGCCGCAACACGCCGCGGAACAGCCGCTGAACCGACGAGGTCGGGGCCAGAACGGGCAGGGGCTCGCGTGTCCGGCTCTGGGCTGTTTCCTTCCAAGGTCGTCTGCGCCCTTCGATCCCGACAACGGTGGTTCCGTCATCGCCGGTCATGACTCGACGAACCGTGACGCCGGACCCGGCAGCTGCGGTCCGGCGGACCAGCTCGCGGGCGAAGCCAGCAGGGAGCCACCCAGCCCCGACGACCTTTGCCGGGGCGTGCTCACCCGGACGGCTGTCGCCGGCTGGGCTGCTCGGGGTCACCGGATGGCCCGACGACCCGGCGGGCTGTGCGCGTCGCGAACACGCGCCGGAGGCCCCGCCTCCCCCGCGACGGAACTCAGGCGCCGAGGGGGTCGGGCTCGCGCCCGCGTCTCGGGTCGGACCCCGACGGGAACCCGCGTCGCCGCGCGGATCATCGCCATGGTCGGCGGCTTGGCCCTCCATGGCCAGATCGGTCATGACGAGCTGGATCTCGATCGGCACTGGCTGACCGATGGACCGACCGGTGAGGCGAGCGATGACGATGTCAGCCATCAGCTGCGATCCCGTGCTGCGCTCGACAGCCGGCCTCAGGAAGGTCTCGCTGCGGGCTGGTTGCGACTCGTCGGGGTCTGCTGCCGGGGCCGGAGCCGACGTGGGACTGCGGCCAGGTGCCCCCGACAAGTCACGGGCATCGGCTGGACCACCGTGCAGCACGGCCGGCTGACCCGTGTCGGCACCAGTGGAGGCCGCCGGCGGATCGGCGAGCCAGAAGGCACCACGGCGGCTGGCAGCGCCGCCGAGGCAAGGCTCGCCCAGCAGCGCTGCTGCCTCGGCTTCGACGGCCCGGAAGGCACCCGCCGCCTCGGCCATCGGCGCGAGCAGGGTGAAGTAGGCCATCCCGTCCTTCGCCGTCCGCAGGGTCACCCGTCGCGACCCGACCGCCTTCTCGGCCCGCCGGGTGGCTGCGCCCTCGTCGACTGCGTTGGCCTCACGACGCGCGGCCTCGGCGAGCGAGCGCTCCCCCAGCGTGCCGAGCTCTGGCGCGAGACGGTCGTCGACCTGTGCCCGAAGAGTCGGGTCCATCCCCTCCAGCGCGCGATGAACGCCTTCGGCCGCAGCTTCGCTGATCCGGCCGGCCGTCAGAGCCGCGAGCGTCTCCGGCATGCTCCGGCTGAGCGCCAGGGCCAGCTCCACGTGCGCGTCGCCGCGCGTCGGCGACTCGCGCCGGGCAAGTGCGACCTGGCTGCCGATCGACCGGGCCACGGTGCGCTCGGGTGTCCATGCCGGCAACCCGGCTCGCTGCGACTCGGCGAACGCAACGGTCTGGCGCACCTGGGCCGCAGCAAGCGCACCCTTCACCCGCTCGAGTGCCGCGATCCGGTCGATCCGGACGGCATCCTCGACCCCTGCCCCCGTGGTCGTCGCCAGCCAGTCCAAGACCTCCTCGGCCCGAGCCACGATCGCATCAGGCTCCCCCGAAACACGCGGCCCACGCGTGGCCCGTGGACACGCGTGGGGTTCCGCGACCGGCGCAACGGTCCCGGAATGCGCGCCTTCTCGGTGCCCCTCCATACCACAGATCATACACCTGTTCGAGACGGCGCAAGAGGTCTCCAGCAGCCCAATGTGGTCTCCTGGCAATGGAATTCGCAACAGGACCTCCCTTATCACCACCAACCGACACCGGCCCCTGGTCATCCACAGCGGGTGTGCGTCAGGTTTGTGGTGTGGGCCAGAGGATTTTGTCTCGGTGCGATTGGTGCAGGGTGCGGAGGGCCAGGACGGGGTCGAGTCCTTTTGAGTATGCCAACCTGAAGTGGCCCACCTGGAGCGGTTTTTGATGCCATCGCAGTGGGGCCAAATGGGGTTGACACACTCATCCTTTGATGGTCCAGTGCATGCCGGCTCGTTTGGCGCGTTGTTTGACGATGGTTTTGCAGGCTGATTCGACCGGGCCGGAGCCGATGTAGTAGCCGTTGGCTTTGAAGTCGGTGTATTGCATGCGGTGGTGGTTGCCGGTGAAGTAGCCGACCTCGGTGGCGGCGGGTTTGAGCAGGTCGGGCGCCCGCTGGGGCAGGTCGAGCCGGTCGATGGTGGCGGCGATCGCGGGGGTGTGGCCCAGGTCGAGGGTGTCGACCAGGTGCGCTTCGAACGCGGTGGGGTCCTCCAGGATGGGGGTCAGGAGCTTGGTCAGGTCGGCCAGGTGTTCGCGGGTGTGGAAGTAGTCCACGATCTGGGTGGCGGCGGGGAAGTGGGTGTTGGCGATG
>JAICMC010000152.1 GCA_025929465.1 Nostocoides sp. | reverse complement strand
TGATGAAGCGCTTCATCTTGGGGTTCCAGCGACGGGTCTGGTGCCCGAAGTGGACGCCGCTCTCGAGGAGCTGGCGCATGGTGACGACGGCCATGCCGTGTCCTCCTTGGTGGGGGGTTGACAGTTGACTTCCCGCTCGAGGCTGGTGCGGTGAGCGGAACCTGGCGCCCTGCCCCACCCCACCGGGTCCCGTCCACGGGAGCGGACGGCATACGGACTGCTGTGGTGTGGCCCCGGACATCGAAGACGACTTCTCAGTCCGGCGCGGAGCGCGCGAATTCGACCAGCCGAAACCGGTCGTCCTGCGATGGTACGGCGCCCGGTGGTCCACACCGAAATCGGCTGGTCGCCCACGCGCTCCGAAGGCTAGGATCGCGACCTTGTGAACCGCCTGTTGGACCCGGTCCTGCCGCCGCGTCTGGGGCCGGGTTTCAGGTGGCTCTTCGCTTCGAACCTGGTCGCCAACATCGGTGACGGCATCGCGCTCGCCGCGGGTCCCCTCCTCGTGGCCTCCCAGACCCACAACGCGGTCCTCGTCGCCCTCGCCGGTCTCCTCCAGCGCCTGCCGTGGCTGCTCCTCGGCCTGTATGCCGGCGCGCTGGCCGACCGTCTGGACCGGCGGGTCGTGGTCATGGCCGCCGATGCCGTGCGCGCCCTCGTCGTCGTGGCGCTGTGCGTGATGATCCTGACCGGGACGGTCACCATCACCGTCGTGCTCGTGGTCATGTTCTGCTTCGGCATGGGCGAGGTGTTCGCCGACACCACCTCCTCGACCCTGCTGCCGATGCTCGTCGACACCAGGGACCTGGCCATCGGCAGCGCCCGGATGCAGGCCGGCAACCTGGCTGCCAACCAGCTCCTCGGACCTCCCGTCGGCGCGTTCCTGTTCGCGGCCGGGATGGCGGTGCCGTTCCTCACCCAGGCGGTCTGCGTGGCGCTCGGCGTGGTGCTCGTCGCGCGGATCGGCACGCCCAAGGGCGGGGTCCGGGGCCAGGCGCGGACCCATCTGCGCCGCGACATCGCCGACGGCTTCCGCTGGCTGTGGACGAACGCGGCGGTGCGCACGCTGGCGATCGTCATCCTCGTCTTCAACGTCACGTGGGGGGCCGCCTGGTCGGTCCTGGTCCTGTACTCGCTCAACCGGCTGCACATGGGCGAGGTCGGCTTCGGCCTGCTCACGACGGCCGGTGCGGTGGGCGGCATCCTCGGCACGGCGTCCTTCGACTGGCTGGAGCGGCAGGTCGCCCTCAAGACGCTCATGCGCGCCTGCCTGGTCCTGGAGGTGCTCACCCACCTGTCGCTGGCGCTGACCACGGTGCCGTGGGTCGCGATGGTCGTCATGGTCGTCTTCGGCGCGTACGCGTTCGTCTGGGGGACCCTCGGGTACACGGTCCGTCAACGGGCGGTGCCGACCGAGTACCGGGGACGGGTGGGCAGCGTCTACCTGGTCGGGCTGTTCGCGGGCCTCATCCTCGGCCAGGGCCTCGGCGGTGTGATCGCCGAGCGCTGGGGCCTGGCTGCGCCGTTCTGGTTCGCCTTCGTCGGGTCGGGCGTGACCCTCGTCGTCGTCTGGCGGCAGCTGGCCCACATCGCCCACGCCGGCGGCTGACCCGAGCCGGTCTGACGGCGTCATCGACGGCTAGGTTTGCTGGCATGCCTCGTCCCGTCGGCAACTCCGCCCTGGCCGCGTTCGGCACGACGATCTTCGCGGAGATGTCGGCTCTGGCGCTGCAGCACGACGCGATCAACCTCGGGCAGGGCTTCCCCGACACCGACGGGCCGGCACCGGTGCTCCGGGCCGCGGTCGAGGCGATCGAGTCCGGGCGCAACCAGTACCCGCCCGGTGCAGGGGTGCCCGAGCTGCTCGATGCCATCGCCGCGCACCAGCAGCGCTTCTACGGCATCGGGCTGGACCCGCGGTCCCAGGTCCTGGTCACGGCCGGCGCGACGGAGGCGATCGCCGCCACGGTCCTGGCGCTCTGCCGGCCGGGTGATGAGGTGGTCACCTTCGAGCCCTACTACGACTCGTATGCCGCGACCATCGCTCTGGCCGGTGCGGTCCGCCGGACCTCGGTGCTGCGGTTCCCCGACTTCGCGGTCGACGGGGCCTCGCTGCGGGCCGCCTTCTCGGCCCGGACCCGGATGGTGCTCCTCAACACGCCACACAACCCGACGGGCAAGGTCTTCACGCGCACCGAGCTGGACCTGATCTGCTCCCTCGCGAGGGAGTTCGACGCCTGGGTGGTCACCGACGAGGTCTATGAGCACCTCGTCTTCGACGGCGCGCCCCACCTGCCTGTGGCGACCCTGCCGGGGATGCTGGACCGGACGCTGACCATCTCCTCCGGTGGCAAGACGTTCTCCACGACCGGCTGGAAGGTCGGGTGGGTGGCCGGCCCCGCCGACGCGGTCGCGGCCGTGCGGGCGGTCAAACAGTTCCTCACCTTCGTCGCCTCCGGTCCGTTCCAGCCCGCCATCGCCGTGGGTCTGGGCCTCGGGGACGAGGTGTATGCCGGGTTCGCCGCCTCGCTCCAGGCCAAGCGCGACCTGCTCGTCGGCGGCCTGCGCGAGGCCGGTCTGCAGGTGTCGGTGCCGGGCGGCACCTACTTCGTGGTCGCCGACGCCGCTCCGCTGGGGGCCACCGACGCGCTGTCCTTCTGCCGCGAGCTGCCCGCCCGGGCCGGTGTGGTCGGTGTGCCGGTGTCGGTCTTCCACGACGACGCCGAGGCCGCCCGGACGCTCGTGCGGTTCGCCTTCTGCAAGCGGGACGACGTGCTGCACGAGGCGGTCCGGCGGCTCTCGACCCTCCGCCGCGGCTGAGCGCTCGGGGCGTCGGACTCCGCGCCGCGGCGGTATGCCCGGCACTGTCCCCGCGGACCGTTGCGCGCGGTACCCCGCCTGGTTGGCAGGATCGGGCCATGCGTCGGCTGCCACCCCAGGTGCTGCTCATCGGGAGCATCGCTTCGGTGCAGTTCGGTGCGGGGATCGCCGTGCGGCTCTTCGACCGGGTCGGTCCCGGCGGCGCCGTCATGCTGCGCCTCGTGCTGTCCGCACTCGTCCTGCTCGCCCTGGCGCGCCCCTCGGTCCGCGGGACGTCGCGCGCCGCATGGCGCTCGGTCATCGTCTTCGGCCTCATCCTCGGGTGCATGAACTGGGCCTTCTACGAGGCGCTGCACCGGATTCCGCTCGGCGTGGCCGTGACGGTGGAGTTCCTCGGTCCGCTCGGGGTGGCGCTCCTGGGGTCGCGCCGGCGGATGGACCTGCTCTGGTGTGCCCTCGCCGGTGGGGGCGTTGCGATCATCGCCCTGCCCGGGACGACCGGGAGCGTGACGTGGTCCGGGATCGCCCTCGCCGCCCTTGCCGGTGTCCTCTGGGGCGGTTACATCGTGGCCTCGCAACGGGTGGGCGCGCACTTCCCGGCCGTCGACGGGCTGGCACTGTCGCTGTGCATCGCCGCCCTCGTCGTCGTCCCGGTCGGGATCCACGACGCGGGGTCGGCCCTCTTCGAGGGGCCGGTCCTCCTGGCCGGCTTCGGGATCGCCATGCTCTCCTCGCTCATCCCGTACTCCCTCGAGCTGATCGCCCTGCGCCGCCTGGCGACGAGCACGTTCGGCCTGCTGATGAGCCTGGAGCCGGCCTTCGGTGCGTTGGCCGGGGCCGTCGTCCTGCGCCAGCACCTCGGCGGCGTCACCCTCCTCGCCATCGCCATGGTCATCGTCGCCAGCGTGGGGGCGACCGTCTTGGCCAAGCGCCCTCCGCGGGCCGCCGAGCCCGGGTTGGACCCGTCCACAGCCCCATGACACCACCCGGGTCGTCCCCAGGGCGCTCCCGGCCGTCGGGCGTGCTCTCCGGTGGTGGGGCAGGCTGGCTCGATGCAGGAGAGGAAGGAGGCGCCGATGCCCCACAGCCGTGCTCACCACCTGGCTCTCACCCGGGTCGGGAACCGGGCGAGGGTGTCGTGGGCGGTGGCCGTGCTCCTGGCTGCCTGCCTCGGGCCCGAGGCCACGGCCGGCGCCCTGCGCGGGCCGGACGCCCCCGCGTCGCAGACCGCGGGCGCCCCATCGTGGTGGGTCGCCGTCGAGCCGGGTCGGGACGGTGTCGTCCCCGGGTCGGCGGTGGCCGACCGAGCCGGGCCGCACCGGAGCGACGCTCCCTCCGCCACGGACCGCTCGGTTCCCCGGGCCAGGTGGCTCTGGCCACTCGCCCCCCGTCCGGCGGTCCGCGCGCGCTTCCGACCGCCCGGCACGGCATACGGGCCGGGTCACCGAGGCGTCGACCTGGCCGCCGTCGCCGGCGCGACCGTGCATGCGGTCGCCGCCGGCCGGGTGAGCTTCGCCGGCGTCATCGGCGGCAAGGCGACCGTCGCCGTCACCCACCCCGACGGCGTCCGGTCCACCTACGAACCGGTCACGGCACGTGTCGCGACCGGTGACCTGGTCGCCGTGGGCCAGCCGATCGGCCTGGTGGCCGGCGCCGGCTCGCACTGCACCGCGACCTGTCTGCACCTGGGCGCGGTCCGTGGCTCGGCCTACCTCGACCCGCTGCTGTTGCTCGGCTGGTGGCGCGTGCGGCTGCTGCCGCTCGACCAGCCGAGCCGAGGGCCGGCGACCGCGCCCCGCTGAACCTTGGTGGCGCGGCGCGGGCCCGCGCACGCCTCCCGGAGGCCGTTGCCCTGCCTGTGGTTCCGCAGCGACCCGAGAGCCGATGACCGCTCAGGCCCGTGGGTGGGCCTGGGCGTAGGACGTCTTGAGCCGCTCGATCGAGACGTGGGTGTAGATCTGGGTGGTCGCCAGGGACGCGTGCCCGAGCAGCTCCTGGACGACGCGGAGGTCGGCGCCTCCCTCGAGCAGGTGGGTCGCGGCCGAGTGGCGCAACCCGTGCGGACCAAGGTCGGCGGCCCCCTCGACGAGACCGACGACCCGGTGCACGGCCGCCCGGATCTGACGCTGGTCGGCCCGACGGCCGCGACGGCCGAGGAGCAGGGCCGGTCCGGAGTCGGCGGTCGCCACGACGGGTCGACCGCGGCTGAGCCAGTCCTCGACCGCGCGCCGGGCCGGGGCGCCGAACGGCACCGTGCGCTGCTTGGCGCCCTTGCCCATGACCCGCAGGACGCCGGTGGACAGGTCGACGTCGTCCACGTCGAGACCGACGAGCTCACCGACACGGATCCCAGCGGCGTAGAGCAGCTCCAGGGCCGCGCGGTCGCGCAGGCCGATCGGGTCGTCGTCATCGGCTGCCACCCCGGCCAGGTCCAGAGCCAGCGCCGCCTCGCCGGCGGCGAGGACGCCGGGTAGGGTCTTGCCAGCGCGTGGCGCGACGAGCCGGATCGAGGGGTCCGTCGCGAGGTGGCCGCCACGAACCCCCCACCGGCAGAACGTGCGCGCCGCCGCGGCCCGACGAGCGATGGTGGCGCGGCTGGCCCCGGCCGCGGACAACGCCGCGAGCCAGGAGCGGAGGTCAGCGAGGGTGAGCTCCCGCGGATCGCGGGTACCCGTCTCGGCGTCGAGGTGGGCGAGGAGGCTGTCGATGTCGGTGAGGTAGGCCCGGACCGTGTGGGGTGACCGGTTGCGCTCCGCGGCGAGGTGCCGGGCGAAGGCGTCCAGCACCTCGGCCGGGTCTGGGCGGTCGCTGCTCACCCCTCCACGGTGCCATGTGCTCCCTCGCCGACCCGGCCGGACCCGCCGTCGACCGCTGGCCGGGTGGTGGCGCCGCAGGGCGGGCCGGCCACCGCCGCCTGGGCGCGGGAGGAGGGGGGCGGCTTCGCCGCCGGCACCTTCTGCCACCCCGGGCCCGCCCTGCGGACCGCACCCGCCGTCTCGAGGCGACCGAGCGCGGCCAGGACGGCGAGCGCCGGCCGGTCGGTCCGGCGCACCAGCTCGTCGACGCTGATAGGGGACCGGTAGGGGACCCAGGCGTGGACCGACCTGTCCCACGGCGACCATCCCTCGTCGGTGTCGGCCACGTGCCGGTCCGGCGCCAGGTCCGTCCCGAGGTCGCCGACCAGCTCGGCGACCTCGGCGGCGTCGGTGACGAGCGATGCCCACATCTCCCGCACGATCGCATGACAGCCCGCCGAGACCATCGAGCTCACCGGGCCCGGGACCGCTCCGACCGGCCGGCCGAGCTGCTCGGCGCACCGGGCGGTGTTGAGCGACCCCGAGCGCAGTCCCGCCTCGACGACGACCGTCCCCCGGGTGAGCGCCGCGATCAGCCGGTTGCGGGAGAGGAACCGCTTGGCCAGCGGCGCCGAGCCGGGCGGCATCTCGCTGACCACGCAGCCGTCCTCGCGGATCCGGGTCAGCAGGCTGCGGTGCGCGGCCGGGTAGTCGCGGTCGACGCTGCAGGCCAGGACCGCGACGGTCGGGGCGGCGGCGGCGAGGGCTCCCCGGTGGGCCGCCGCGTCGATCCCGTAGGCCGCGCCGGAGACGATCGTGAACCCGCGCGAGCCCAGACCATGGCCCAGCCCGGTGGCCACGTCC
>JAICMC010000041.1 GCA_025929465.1 Nostocoides sp. | reverse complement strand
GTGGAGCGCCCGCCACGTCGTGTCGGCGCCGAGGTAGCGGAAGGCCACGGCGTCCGGCTGCATCAGGGCGTGCCGGGCGACCCAGTTCATCCAGTGGTGGCGCGTTGCGGCATACGGCTGGTCGGAAGGCCCGGACCGGGAAGTCTGCATTGACGTGGCTCCTCACCCTGTGCTCCGCTGTGACCACACCGTAGGTCCTCGACGGGGGGCCGGGAAGGTCAGCCTCATGCCGTATGCCGAGTCGCCCGAGCAGCGTGACTTCCGGGCCCTCGTCGCCACGCTCTGCACCGACCTGGCCGGGACCCGCGCCCAGCGCGACGCCCTCACCGCTGGGGGCACCCGGGCGCACAGCGAGACGGTCAACACCCGGCTGGCGGACCTGGGCTGGGCCGGTATCCGGGTGCCGGAGCAGTTCGGCGGGTCGGGCGGCAGCCACGTCGACATGTGCATCCTGCTGGAGGAGACCGCTCGGGGGCTGCTCCCCGCGGCCCACCTCGGGCCGACCCTCATCGTCGGCGCGGCCTACGAGCGGTTCGGCAGCCCGGAGCAGAAGAAGGCCGTCCTCGGGTCGATCGCGTCGGGCGGCATCCAGTCGATCTCCATGTCCGAGCCGGGCGCGGGGTCCGACGTCGCCGCACTCGGGTGTCGGGCGACCCGCACCGACGACGGGTGGGTCGTCAACGGCCAGAAGACGTGGTGCTCCAACGCCCATGTCGCACAGCACATCCTGCTCGTGGCCCGGACCTCCTCCCGCGGCAGCAAGCACGACGGGATCACGATGTTCCACGTCCCGGCCGGGACGCCCGGGATGCAGATCCGCCAGATCAGCACGATGGGCGGCCGCGAGGTCAATGACATCTTCTTCACCGATGCGGTGCTCCCGCTCGACGCCGTCATCGGTGAGGTGGGCGACGGCTGGCGCCAGCTGATGGCCGGGCTCAACGTCGAGCGGCTGATCCTGGGCGCGATGATGCTGGGCACTGCCCGGCGCGCCTTCGAGGACACCCTCGCCTTCATCACCCAGCGCACCCAGTTCGGTCAGCCGGTCGGCACCTTCCAGGCCCTGCGGCACCGGATGGCCGACCACGCGACCGAGATCGCGTGCACCCGACTGCTCACCTACGACCTGGCCGCCATGGCTGACGAGAACCCGGGCACGCTGTTCCCTCGCGAGGCCTCGATGGTCAAGCTGAAGGCGACCGAGACGGCCAAGGCGATGGCGATCGACGGCATGCAGATGATGGGCGGCTACGGCTACGCCACCGAGTTCGACATGGAGGCGCTCGTCCGCTCGAGCATCGTCTCGACGGTCTACGGCGGCACCAGCGAGATCCAGCGCGACATCATCGGCAGGTCCTTTGGCCTCTGACCTGCTCTCGGTCGCCGAGCTGCACGCCCTCGGCGACGCCGTCGTGGTGCTCGACGTCCAGTTCAACCTCGTCGGCACACCCGGGCAGGAGCTGTATGCCGGGGCGCACCTGCCGGGAGCGGCGTTCGTCGACCTCGACCGGGACCTGTCCGGTCCGCCGGGGCCTGCGGGCCGGCACCCCCTTCCGGACCCGGCAGCGTTCGAGGCGGCCATGCGGCGCGTCGGAGTGGCGGCCGACTCCGCTGTCGTCGTCTACGACCAGCGCACCTCGCTGTCGGCAGCCCGTGCGTGGTGGACGTTGCGGTACTTCGGGATTCGCGACGTCCGCGTCCTCGACGGAGGGCTCGCCGCGTGGCAGGCCGCCGGCCTGCCAGTGACGAGCGACGTCCCCCGGCCCCCGCCGTCAGCGTTCCGCGCCCGCCCCGGGCAGCTGCCGGCCCTGGACCCGGCCGGGGCGGCGCGCGCGGCCCGCGAGGGGGTGCTGCTCGACGTCCGTTCCCCCGAGCGGTTCCGCGGCGAGACCGAGCCGGTCGACCCGGTCGCCGGGCACATCCCGTATGCCGCCAACGCCCCTGCCGCCGGCTACCTCGCCGACGACGGCCGGTTCCGCAGTCCGCAGGAGCTGGCCGCCTTCTTCGGGGAGCGCGGGGTGCGTGCCGGCGACGGGACAGCGGTGGCGACCTACTGCGGGTCGGGAGTGACCGCGGCGCAGGCCGCCCTGGCGTTGGCCCGGATCGGTGTCGACGCGAGCGTCTACGTCGGGTCGTGGAGCGAGTGGATCGCCGACCCGGGCCGGCCGGTGGCGACCGGCGACTGACTGGCGACTGACCGGCATACGGCCGGGACCGGTCAGATCCGGGGGTTGCCGAGCCAGACCGCCAGGAGGGGGCCCGGCTCGCCGACGCCGGCAACCGTCGGCAGGACCTCGCTGACCCGGTAGAGCCGGTTGCTGCGCGGGTCGAACGCGAGCACCCACGTCCTGCCGTGGTTGGCGTAGGTGAACAGGACGTCCTCATCGACCCAGCCGAGGGCCCTGATCGCGCCCTTGACGGTGTCCATGCCGTCGTCGATCGTGAGGACCACCCGCCGGCTGCGGTCGCGCGCGACGACGAAGAGCCCGTTGAGCGCGGGCCGAGCCGACGGGTCGAGGTCCTGGGGCGGGAACCCGCCCCGGGCGACCCAGGACGGGCCGGCCGACGACTGGCCCCAGAACGAGGACAGGCCGAGCGAGATGGTCGTGGAAGAGGCGGCGTTACCGTCCGGGTGGGTCGTCGCGATGGCGAGGTCGCCCGCGCGCTCGGTGAGCCGGACGGGGTCAGGGGCCGCGTCACGACGCAGCGAGGTGACGGCGCCCGTCGCCGGATCCATCGACAACGGACGCTGCTCGGAGGTGACGACGACCCGCCCTGCGTCGGTGAAGCCGCCTCCGGTCGGCTCGTCGTCCTGGTGCGCGGCGTTCGGCAGCGGGAACCGGTTCACGGTGCCGGCGCGGACGTCGGCGACCAGGACGTCGGTGTCCTGGACGATCGCGACCCTCGTCCCGTCCGGGCTCACCGCCCGCAGGTCAACGGGTACCTGGGGTAGGCCCATGACGCTTTGGTGGGCGACCGGGGTGACGACCGCTTGGATGACGGCATAGGACTGGGTTCGGGTGCGGTCGTCCTGCAGGAGCAGGACGGGCAGGAACCCTCCTCCTCCGATGTCCTGGGCCAGGACGGCAACGACGTGTTGGCTGGCACCCGTCATCGGTCGGGGGCTACCGGTCCACCCGATGACCGAGGGCAGGCCGGGCCGCAGCTCGATGAGTCCGGCGAGCTGCGCGGGGGTGGGTCCGACGACGTAGGTGGTCCCGTCGGCGAGGGTCCGCGGGGCGGCCGTCCACGGTGCGGAGGCCACGCTCGAGGTCGAGCTCGGGGCGGTCGGCGCGGACGGGGCGCTGCTCGTCCTGGACGGGACCGGGGTCGGCACCGTGCCGCGACCCGGTAGCTGGCTGACGACGACGGTCGCGGCGGCGGCCCCCGCGACGAGGGCGAATACCCGGCGACGACGCTGTCCGCGCTGACGGGCGAGGGTCCAGGCGGTGTCGGCGAGGTCGACCTCCTCGATCCCTGAGCTCAGCCGGGCGAGCAGGTCGGGGTCGGCATCCGGCTGGCCCCTGACGGTCCCCACACGCACCCCGAGGACCTCGGCTGCCTCGTCGACCGGGCGGTCCTCGAAGGCTCGCAGGACGACCACGGCGCGCTGCCTGGGCGTGAGCGCGTCCAGGGCGCCGGGCAGCACGCTGTGCCGGTGCCGGGATGCCGAGACGGCCTCGCGGTAGAGGATCGTCCGGACGAACCCGTCGGGGTCCTCCGTCCGAGTCGTGTCCCACCGCCGGGCCAGCCTGACGAAGGCTTCCCGGAGCAGGTCCTCGGCGACGGCCCGGTCGCCGCAGACGAGGAACGCCGCACGAAGGAACTGGTGCTGGCGCGCCGCGACGTATGCGGCGAAGTCCGGGTCGACGCCCGCGCGCATGTACGCCTCCTCGTGGTCGGCCTCCACCCGTCCAAACGCACGAGAAGGCCGGTTGGTTGGCACTCGCGTCCAAGAATCCTCCCCAAGTCGAGTGCTGGACGCGACTTGGGGTGGATCGGTTGACGGACGGACGCGACTTGGGGTGGATCTGTTGACGGACGGACGGGACGTGGCGGCAGTCCGGTGTCAGAGCCAGCCGCTCTCCTCGGCGATCCGCACGGCGTCGGCACGGTTGCGCGCCATCGTCTTGCCGATGGCCGAGGAGAGGTGGTTGCGCACGGTGCCCTCGGAGAGGTGGACGGCCTTGGCGATGTCGGAGTTGCTGCCGCCGTCGGCAGCAGCACGCAGCACCTCGGTCTCCCGAGGGGTGAGCGGGGACTCCCCCGCCACGAGGGAGTCGGCGGACAGCGCCGGGTCGACCACCCGCATCCCGCGGTGCACCCGGCGGACCGCGTCGGCCAGCTGACGGGCCGGGGTGTCCTTGACGACGAAGCCGGCGGCGCCGGCCAGCAGCGCCTTGCGCAGGTAGCCCGGGCGGCCGAACGTGGTGACGATGAGCACCTGGGTGGACGGGAACTCGGCGCGAACCGCGGCCGTGGCCTCGATGCCGTCCATGCCGGGCATGTCCACGTCCATGAGGACCACATCGGGTCGGGTGCGCCGCACGAGCGCGACGACCTCGTCGCCGCTCGCCGCCTCGCCCACGACATCGAGGTCGATCTCGAGATCCAGCAGTGCGGCGAGGGCACCCCTGACGAGGGCCTGGTCGTCGGCGAGGACGACGGAGATGCTCACGGGTGGACCACCGAACCGGCCACGCCGACGGGCCGACCGGCCGCGTCGACACCGCCGACCTCCGGCGCGCAGATCTGGACTTCGAAGCCCCTCTCGAACGATCGGGTGGCCAGGGTGACGCCCACGGCGACGGCCCGCTCGCGCAGCCCGCGCAGGCCGTTGCCTCCCCCGCTGCCCGGACCGGCGAGGGCCCCGACGCCGTTGTCCCTGATCCGCAGACCGGTCCCGTCGATGGTGATCGTGCACGTCGTGGCCCCGCTGTGCCGGATCACGTTGGTGACCCCTTCGCGCACCCCCCACGCATACAGCTCCCGCAGGTCGGTCGGCACCGCCTCGACGGCACGCGGCAGACGCGGTTCGATCCCGGCCGTGGTGAGGGCCTCGCGAGCCCTGGCCAGCTCACCGGACAGGGAGATCTCCCGGAAGCCCTCGACCGCGCGACGCACGTCGGACAGGGCCTCGCGGGCCAGCATCTCCAGTGCCTCGATCTCGGTCTTGGCGCGCTCGGGCGCCACGTCGATGAGCCGGCCGGCGAGCTCGGCCTTGACGGTGATGACGGTGAGGGAGTGACCGAGGATGTCGTGCAGGTCGCGGGCCATCCGGTTGCGCTCCTCCTGCACCATCAGCCGGGCGTTCTCGCGCCGGGCCGCGGACAGGTCACGCTGGCGACCCGAGGCGATGATGCCACCTCCCACCGCGAACACCGCGAGGGCGATGGACAGGCTGACGCTGCTGTCCCTCGTCCAGCCGCCGAGGTGGTAGGCCAGCACCTCGTAGGACGCGGCCAGCGCGGCCGCGAGCCCGAAGGCCACGGGCATCGAGAACGTCCACAGCCCGGCGACGGCGAGGAACACCCAGGTCGTGGTCCCGCGCTGCCCGATCGCCAGGATGGCCGTCACGGACAGCGCCGCGTGCGCGGCGTACCGGACCAGCCGCCACCCTCGGGAGTCGACCCGGCCCCCGGGTTCGAACCGCCCCCAGGAGTAGGCACGCGCCCGGTAGAAGTGCCAGAGGTAGACCACGGCGAAGGCGAGGACCGCCAGCAGGCCGACGACCCCCCGGGTGCTGTGCCGCAGCTCCCAGGCCCGGGCGATCGGATCGAACAGGTAGACCAGCCAGATCCCGGCGAAGAACAGCGTGACGAACGGGATGTCCGAGGCCGGGTCGCCGTTCCGTCCGTCACGCAGCAGCCGCATGGTCCAACTCTAGGTCGGTCATACCCTGGCAGTGTCCTTGCGGAACCTCCACACCGCTCCTCCCGTGAACAGCGCCAGCCAGACCACGGCGTTGAGCAGGGCGGTCCACTCGAAGTCGGCCAGGATGGGGGCGTGGACGAGCTCGTTGAGCCCCCACAGCGGGGTGAACTTGGCCAGCGTCTGGTACCAGCTCGCGGTCGTGCTGAGGTCCAGGAAGAGGCCGCCGGCAAAGGCGTAGATGACCAGCGTGAAGGACAGCAGCTGCATGACGTTCTCGGTCGGCAGCAGGTAGCCCATGAAGAGCCCGTAGACGGCGAACATGAGCGACCCGACCCAGACGACGACCGCCGTGCTCACCCAGGCCCACAGCGGCATCTGCGCCTTGCCGGTGACGGCTCCGACGACGTAGACGGCGAGGACCGACACGCCTCCGAGGGCCATGGCGGTGATCGCCTTGGTGAGGACGTAGGCGACCGGGGAGAGCGGGGTGAGCCGGAGCTGACGGCTCCAGCCCTGGGCCCGTTCGACGGAGACCATCGAGCCGCCGCTCGTCGTGGCCAGGCAGGCTCCGTACAGGGCCATGCTGATCATGATGAAGGCGCTCACGTTGCCGTGCGTGCCCGCTCCGAGGTCCTGGTCCCCGGCGTTGATGGTCTGGCCGAAGATGACGTAGAAGATGACGGGCAGGCCGATCGCGAACAGCATGGTGCGCTTGTTGCGCAGCATCCGACGCAGCTCCAGGCCGAGCAGGGTGGCGTTGAAACCGCCCATCGCCGGCCCGCGGCGCTCCAGGTTGGGGACGGTGGTGGTCATCAGCTCTCCTTCTCCTGCTCGTCGGAGGTGAGCGCGATGAACGCGTCCTCCAGTCCTTGCGCGGCGATCTCCAGGTCCCGCGCGCCGGTGGCCGTCAGCAGGTGACGAGCGACCGCGTCGGTGTCCTTGGAGGTGATGATGACCCGTTCACCGCGGATGTCGATCCCTTCGACCGCCGGGATGCTGCGGACCATCTCGTCGGTGAGGCCCGGAACCGTGGCGGTGACGGTGCGCCCGGTGGCCATCGACTTGATCTGCGCGGAGGTGCCGTCGGCCACGACCTGGCCGTGCCGGACGAGGACCACCCGGTCGGCGTAGAGGTCCGCCTCCTCCAGGTAGTGGGTCGCGAAGATGACCGTGCGGCCCTTGGCGGCGTCCTCCCGGATCGCGTTCCAGAAGTCGCGGCGTCCCTCGACGTCCATGCCGGTCGTCGGCTCGTCGAGGATGAGCAGCTCGGGGTCGGAGAGCAGCGCCATCGCGAACCGGAGGCGCTGCTGCTCGCCGCCGGAGCACTTGCCCACCATCTGCTGGGCGATGCCGGCGATCCCGGCCCGCTGCAGGGCATCCTCGACCGGCTCGCTCGCGGCGAAGACGCTGGCTGCATAGCGCAGGGTCTCGGCCACGGTGAAGTCCTTGAGCAGGCCGCCGGTCTGCATGACGGCCGACACGAGACCGTGGTGGATGGCCCGTCGCGGGGTCATCCCGTAGACCTCGACCTCACCCTCGGTCGGCTCGGACAGGCCGAGCACCATGTCGATCGTCGTCGTCTTGCCCGCGCCGTTCGGGCCGAGGAAGGCGACGATCTCGCCGGACCGGACGGTGAGGTCGATCCCGCGGACGGCGTGCACGTCGCCGAAGCTCTTGGTGACGCCCCGGAGACGGATCGCCGGCGGGATCTGGTCCACCCTGCTCTCGGGCTGCCGCTGCTGTGTGGTTTCCATGACAGTCATCGTGCGGGACGACCGGGGCAGACACCCGCGACGGATGTCACGACACACCCATGACGTTTGTCAGGCGTTACGCGGCCGCCAGGAGGGGGGCCGTGGCCCGGCGTCAGGAGCCGGCCGCGACGAGGGTGTCCCCGAGCGCGGTCCGCCAGTAGAGCACCTCCCGCCCACTGCGCCGTCGCAGCACCAGGCCACCCTCGAGCAGGACGCGCAGGTGGTTGCCGACCGACCCGACGGGCAGACCGGTCAGCGCGACGAGGGCGGTCGTCGTCGCGGGGTCGGCGAGGGTGCGCAGGATGGCCGCCCGGTTGCCGCCGACGAGCCGCTCCAGGCCACCTCGAGCAGCCCGGTCGGTGGCGGCCAGGGCTCCGCCCACCGGGTAGTACACGGCATACCGCAGGGGCAGGTCCCACCCGACCCAGCTCGCGTTCCAGTGCGCCGGGACGAAGGACAGCTGCGCGGTGCTCGGCAGCTCGCGGGTCGGATACGGGCCGCGGTTGATCCGCAGCTGGCCCTCCGCCAGCCACTCCCTGTCGGTGCCGAGATCCTTCAGCACGCCGGCCCAGCCATGGGTGGCCAGGCGCGCGGACCGGGCCACGATGTCGGCCCGCAGCACGCGCTCCCGACGCGGCCAGTCGGAGGCGATGGTGTGGGTCCAGACCCACTCGAGCAGGTCGGTGGCGTATGCCGTGACGCCGGGCCGGGTCAGGACCCGCGGGAGCGGACCGCCGGTCACCTGGCGCAGGTCGGCACGGATCCGCTTGTCCCCCAACGCCTCCACGAGCGCCAGTTCGTCGGTGAAGGCGGGGCTGGCATCGGCGGGAGGGAGGGCCAGGAAGTCGGCCAGCCACCCGGGACGCCACGATGCCTGCAGGAGAGCGTGTCGGCCGGGGTGGTCCGCCACCATCGCCCGGAACGCATCCCCGTGGGCAGCGACGAACGCGCGGTCGACCCGGGATCCGCGGGGCCTGAGGTGGCCGAGGGCCCCCACGACCTCGGCCATCGGCGAGATCGCGAAGCGGCTGTGGGCCAGCACCGTCGCCGGGACGTTCCAGGTGCCGATGTTTCGCCTCCTTACGAAAAATTGGCCTTGATGACTCCTCCCCGACCATAGTGGTCGTCCGTGAGGACCTACCGCGAGCTGTTCGCCATCCGCGAGTACGCGGTGCTCTTCGTCGCGCGGTCGTTCGTCATGCTGGGCGTCGTCGTCGGCAACCTCGCCCTGGGCACCATCGTCTTCCAGACGACCGGCTCGGCCCTGCTCACCGGGATCGCCCTGTTCGGCGGCCCGCTCGTCACGCTCGCGACGAGCCACTTCCTGCTCGCGACCGCCGACCTCATCCGTCCTCGGACGGCGATGGTCCTCGTCGGCCTCACCTCGGCCGTGACCGACCTGTTCCAGCTCATCCCGAACCTGGCGTGGGGTTGGCGGTTCGCCCTCGTGGCGGTCGGCTACCTCGTCGTCTCGGCCACCTCCGGCACGGTCATGGCCCTCGTCAGCGACATCGTCCCGGCCGACGGCTTCCTCCTGGCGCGGTCGACGATGAGCGTCCTCGTCGGTGGCATGCAGGTCATCGGCAACGGGATCGGCGGCCTCCTGCTCCTCTGGTTCGCCACCTCGCACCTCTTCCTCATCTCCGCGTCGATGACGTTCGTCTCGGTGCTCATCGCCCGGTTCGGTCTGGCCGACCACCCGCCACGCGCCACGGGCCGCGTCGTGGGACGCACCCAACAGGTCAACCGCACCCTGCTGGGGTCTCGCGTCGTGCGCCCCCTCTACCTGACGATGTGGGTTCCCAACGGTCTCGTCGTCGGGTGCGAGGCGCTGTTCATCCCGTATGCCGGGCGGCACGGCGGGTACCTGTTCGCCAGCGCCGCCGCAGGGATGCTGGTCGGAGACCTGTCGATGGGCCGCTTCGTGCCGGAACGTCTGCGGGACAGGCTGATCCGCCCTCTGCGCTACCTGCTGGCGGTCCCCTACCTCGCGATGGTGCTGACCCCCGTCAACGTCCTCGCGGCCGTGGTCGCGGTCGTCGCGTCGGTGGGCTACTGCGCCCACCTGCCCCTGCAGGAGCGCCTCATCCGGGTGACTCCCGCGGACCAGCGGGGCCAGGTGTTCGGCCTCTACTCGACCGGTCTCATGGTCGGGCAGGCGCTCGGCGCCGTCATCGCCGGCGCGCTGGCCGGGTGGCTGGGTCACGGACGCGACGGGGTGGGCCAGACGATGGCCGTGCTGGCCGTCGCATCGGTGCTGGTCACCCTCGCCCTGACCCACGGGCTGGCCCGTAGCGCCCCCGGCAGGGAGTCGACCCCACGTCACGTCCTGCCGTCAAGGAAGTGACCCCACGTCACGTCCTGCCGTCAAGGAAGTGACCCCAAGTCACGCTGCCAGCCCGCCTCCACCCGACGTGGGTCAAGGGGTCGACGGGATCAGCCGCGGTGGCCCCGGAGCAGGGTCGCGAACGGTGTGACGTCGGTGTCCAGCCTGGTGCCCGAGGTCCGTCGGCGCTCGTCGCCGGAGCCCGGCACGGAGCTGCCGAGCGATCCGCTCCCGGACACCGCGAGGGCGGCCAGCTCGCCGGCTGCCCGGCCGATCCGCGACGACAGGGCCTCGCTCTCGGCGCCGGTCCCGAAGTCCCCCGTCGCCGCGAAGACGCCGGTCGGGACGACGACCGCCCGTAGGTAGGTGAACAGCGGCCGCAGGGCGAGGTCGAGGACGAGGGAGTGCCGGGGCGTCCCCGCGGTAGCAGCGACGATGACCGGCATCCCGGTGAGGGCGGCAGGGTCCAGTGCGTCGAAGAACATCTTGAACAGCCCGCTGTAGCTGGCCGTGAAGACCGGCGTCACCGCCACGAGGCCGTCCGCCGAGGACACCTGGTCCCGGGCCTCCCTGACCGCGGCGGTGGGCATGCCGCCCGAAGCCATCGTGGCGGCCAGATCGGTTGCCAGCTCGCGCAGCTCGATGACCTCGACGGCAGCCGACTCGCCCCGTGCCGCCACCTGGGTGGTGACGGCGGCGGCGATCTGGTCGGCGAGCAGACGGGTCGACGAGGGCTGGGAGAGCCCTGCCGTGACCACGACGATCCGGCGGCTCACGCGGGCACCGCGACGGACGGCTCGGCGTTCGCCGCATACGCGAGGGCGGGCTGGACGAGATGGAAGGGAGCCGACGGACCCTGCGCGAGCATCGACGCGTGCGTCGGCGGGTCGCTCGGCACGTGCGAGGGCCGGATCCGCTCGAACTCGGCGCGCAGGGTGGGCACGACCTCGCGGCCGAGGAGCTCGATCTGCTCCAGGACGACGTCGATCGGCAGGCCGGCGTGGTCGATGAGGAACATCTGCCGCTGGTAGGCACCGGCGTAGCCGGCGAAGCCGAGGGTGCGCTCGATGACCTGCTCGGGTGTGCCGACGGTGAGCGGCGTCATCCTCGTGAAGTCCTCCAGCGACGGCCCGTGACCGTAGACCGGGGCGTTGTCGAAGTACGGCCGGAACCGCCGGACGGCTTCCTTCTCGGTGCCCGCCATGAAGACCTGGCCACCGAGCCCCACGACCGCCTGGTCGGCGGAGCCGTGGCCGTAGTGCTCGAACCGGCGCCGGTACAGGCCGACCATCTCGGCGGTGTGCTCGGTGTTCCAGAAGATGTGGTTGTGGAAGAACCCGTCCGCGTAGAAGGCGGCCTGCTCGGCGATCTCGGGACTGCGGATCGAGCCGTGCCACACGAACGGCGGCACGCCGTCGAGCGGGGCGGGCGTCGAGGTGTAGCCGCGCAGGGGTGTGCGGAACTCCCCCTGCCAGTCCACGACGGGCTCGCGCCAGAGCCGTCGCAGGAGGTGGTAGTTCTCCACGGCCAGCTCGATGCCCTTGCGGATGTCCTTGCCGAACCACGGGTAGACCGGTCCGGTGTTGCCGCGGCCCATCATCAGGTCGACCCGGCCTCCCGACAGGTGTTGGAGCATCGCGTAGTCCTCGGCGATCTTCACCGGGTCGTTGGTCGTGATCAGGGTGGTCGCGGTCGACAGGGTGAGGGTCCTGGTCCGCGCGGCGACGTAGCCGAGCAAGGTCGTCGGTGACGACGGGACGAACGGAGGGTTGTGGTGCTCCCCCGTCGCGAAGACGTCCAGGCCCGCGGCCTCGGTTGCCAAGGCGATGCGGGTGATGTTGGTGATCCGCTCGGTCTCGGTGGGGGTCCGGCCGGTGACCGGGTCCGGGGTCACGTCCCCGACACTGAAGATCCCGAACTGCATGTCGTCTCACACTCCTGATGTAGTTGCGATTTCAACTACCTCAACGGGCGGGTGCCGGCCTTCATTCCGTATGCCGCGCAGTCCCCGGTCCACCGCGGACGACCGAGCCCTCCAGCCGCGCGAGCAGCTGGCCGACCGCCCAGCGGAGCTCCGGGCCCTGCTCGACGTGGAAGGTGAACGGCATCCCTGCCAGCCACTCCTGGACGTACATCATCGGGTTGCTCGTCGTCCCGACGAGCACGCACCGTCCCTGCCCGGACGGCTCCAGCCGGCCCATCGGCGCCGACACCCACGGCAGCACCTCCTCCAGCGGAGCGTCGAAGCGGACCCTGGTCGCGTACTCCCACCCCGCGCCGAGGTTCTCCTCCAGACAGGCCACGGGGTCCAGGCCCGGGGGCGCGACGAAGGTGTGCGGGGTCGGCCGGACCGCACCGATCCGGTCGACCCGGTAGGTGCGGATGGCCCCGGCGGTGTGCGAGTGGCACAGGAGGTACCACCGCCCGTGGCGCACGACGACCGCCCACGGGTCGACCTCGGCGGTCCACTGCGAGCCGGAGCCGCTGCGGTAGTCGACCTCGACCCGGTGGTGCGCGGCCACGGCCGCGACCAGGTCGCTCGTCGTCGCCGGATCGGGTCGGGTCGGCCGCCGGTTCGGCGCGGCCGCGGCATACTCCCGAAGCACGGCGGCCTGCCGGCCGATTGAGTCCGGCAGCGCCCGGATCACCTTTGCCAGCGCGGTCCCGACGACGTCGGCCGTCCCTCCCCCGGATCCGGAGTCGAGCACTGCCATGACCAGGGCCAGCGCCTCGGTCTCGGTGAAGCTGACCGCAGGGAGCACGGCACCCCGCCCGAGCCGGTAGCCGCCGTAGGGTCCCCGGACAGACTCCACCGGGACCTCGGCCTCGCGCAGGATCGCGACGTAGCGGCGGGCGGCCCGCTCGGTGACGCCCAGCCGCTGGGCGAGCTCGGCGGCGGTGACTCCGGGTCGGGCGCGCAGCACGTCCAGGGTGCGCAGGGCGCGGGCGGTCGGGCTGTCCTCGGACGGCATACGGTCAGCCTAGAAGACCTCCGGGGCAGAACCGGAAGCCGAACGTCCGGAACCATCCCTAGCGTGCCGGGATGACGGATTTCATCGAGCAGGACCTCGACGACACCCATTTCACCCGGGTCAGCCTGCGCCGGGCCCGCTTCGAGCAGGCCAGGCTGAACGGCGCCGTCTTCCACGACGTCGACCTCAGCGACAGCACCTTCCGGGCGACCTGTCTCAGCGGGGTGCGGATCAGCGGGGCGGAGGTTCCCGACCTGGAGATCTACGGCGAGCTCGGCCACGTCGTCGTCAACGGGGTCGACGTCGTGCCCCTTGTCGAGGCCGAGCTGGACCGGCGGATGCCCGAGCGTGCTCTGATCAGACCCGTTGACCCACAAGGGTTCTCGCTTGCCTGGGACACCATGGAGCGCCTCTGGTCCGGCACCGTCGAGCGGGCCCGGACCTACGAGGAGGCCGACCTGCACCGACGCGTGGACGGTGAGTGGTCGTTCGTCCAGACCCTGCGGCACCTCGGCTTCGCCACGGCCTGCTGGGTCGGTGGGATCGCCCTGCAGGACCCCGACCCGTGGCACCCGCTCGACCTGCCGTGGGACGAGGCACCCGGCTGGGCCGGGGTCCCGTGGGACCGCGACGCCCAGCCCCGCCTCGAGGAGGTGCTTGCCGTCCGGCGACGCCGCCAGGCGCTCGTCCGCGAGCTCGTCCAAGGCCTGACCCCACAGCGCCTCGAGGAGACCCTCACCTCGGCGACACCGGTCGCACCCGACGGCGACGCCGGCGTCACCGTCGCTCGGTGCCTGCGCGTCGTGCTCAACGAGGAGTGGGAGCACCGGCTGTATGCCGAACGCGACCTGACTGCCCTGGCCCACCCGACCCGACCACAACGAAGGACTGCCCCATGCACATCATCCTGATCGCCGGACTCTGGCTCGAGGAATCGGTCTGGGACCGTACCGCCGACGCCCTGCGCACCCTCGGCCACCGGCCGGTACCTGTGGCGCTGCCCGGGCAGGGCGACGGCAACATCTCGGCCACGCTGGACGACCAGGCGGCTGCCGTCGTCGCCGCCGTCGACACGGCATACGAGGTGGCCGAGGAGAAGCCGCTCGTGGTCGGGCACTCGGCGGCCTGCGGGCTGGCCTGGCTGGCTGCCGACGCCCGGCCGGACCGGATCGCCGGAGTCGTCCTCGTCGGCGGGTTCCCCACCGCCGACGGCGAGCCGTACGCACCGCCCTTCCCCGTCGTCGAGGGTGCGATGCCGTTCCCCGGCTGGGAGCCCTTCGAGGGCCCGGACTCCGAGGACCTCGACGACGCGGCCAGGGAACGGCTCGCGGCCGCCGCCGTCCCGGTGCCCGGGCCGGTGAGCACCTCGCTCGTCCACCTTGCCGACGAGCGCCGGTACGACGTCCCGGTCGTCCTGCTCTGCCCCGAGTTCTCACCGGACCAGGCCAAGGAGTGGGTCGCGTCCGGCGAGCTGCCGGAGCTGACCCGGATCCACGACGTCCGGTACGTCGACATCGACTCCGGACACTGGCCGATGGTCTCGGTACCCGACGAGCTGGCCAGGGTGCTGGCGGCCCTGGCGGACCGTGCCGGATGAGGCTGCGCTTCAGCGGCGAGATCTGGGAGTGGCGAGGGCCGGCGCCGTACCACTTCGTCACGGTGCCGACCCGGGAGTCGGCCGAGATCGAGGCGGCCGCCCCGCTCGTCAGCTATGGGTGGGGCATGGTGCCGGTCGTCGTCCGGATCGGCCGGACCGAGTTCGCCACGGCGCTGTGGCCAAAGGACGGCGGCTACGTCGTGCCGCTCAAGACCATGGTGCGCACAGCCGAACGGCTGGCGCTCGGCGACGACGTCACGCTCACCCTGACCCTGGGCGCCTGACCCTGGGCGCCTGACTGGCCGTCCCTGGTGTGCACAGCTGCCCGACTGCTACCGTCCGGACCGTTGCAGACGGGCAGCTGTGGACGGGAGGGGGTCGACGGCCTGGCCGACCGCCGTCCCGAGGACGATGGCGGCATCGACCCGCGGGTCGTCGAGCCGGGCACCGAGCAGTGCCGACGCCCCGTCGTGGCGCACCCGGATGCGGACCGCTCGGCCCAGCCGCCCGGACAGCGAGCGGGTCAGGTCGCCGACCAGGTCGAGCGACCCCAGCTCTGCGTACGGGCCGAGCTGGCCGGCATACGGCTGACCCGAGTCGTCCACATAGGTGGCCAGCCCGAGGGCGACCCCCAGGACACCGTCGCCGGCCGGCGCGACCTCGGCTCCCGCGCGGCTCAGGTGCTCGACGAGCTGCCGTCCGGTCCAGCCCACACCTGGGGCCGGCACGCCGGCGCGCGGTTGGAGAACCCCGGCGGTGACGACCGCTCGCTTGAGTGTCGTCCCGCCGCAGTCAAGGACCAGACCGACGGGAAGCCCGGTTGCGACGTCGTCGGCGGCTGCCCCGCGCAGCACCAGCCCAGCGGGCTCGCGGGCCAGGACGAGGTCGAGGACCACCCCCGACCGGGCCAGCTGGGCTCTCGCGGCGGCGACCATCCGCCGACCCAGCGCGTCGACCACGATGCCACCACCGAGCGCGACCCTGAGCACCCGGCGCCACGCCTGCCAGTGCGACGCCGGCCACTCCGACCGGTCGGCCCGGCTGGCGGCCGTGGAGAGGACGAGGGTGCCGACCAGGCCACCCAGCACGCGACCGAGGTCGTCGGCCAAGGCCATCGCGGGCGGATACCCCTGCACGACCAGCGCGTTCAGCAGGGCCGGCCACGGCCCCCCGGAGCCGATGAGTGCCGTCGTGGGGGCCGGCTCCGCGTCGATCGTGGGCAGCGGCCGCAGCCGGTCGGCACCACCTCCGAGCGCGCACGCGGCAGCCACGAGCGGCGGCACGGCAGCCATCCGCTGCCCGATGGCCCACGAGCACAGCCACTGGTTGGCGCGGGACCCGGCAGCCCCGGGCGGCAACCCGGGCAGGTCGGCGAGGACGGTCTGGTTGAGGCCGGGGTTGAACGGCAGCCGCGCGCTCACGGCATACGCGGGGTCAGCAACCGAGCAGCCGCGCGGCGAGGTAGCCCTCGACCCGGTCGAGCGCGACCCGCTCCTGGGCCATCGTGTCGCGCTCGCGCACCGTCACGGCCTGGTCGTCGAGGGAGTCGAAGTCGACGGTGAGGCAGAACGGGGTGCCGATCTCGTCCTGGCGGCGGTAGCGCCGGCCGATGGCGCCGGCGTCGTCGAAGTCGATGTTCCAGTGCTGGCGAAGGGTCGCCGCGAGGTCGCGCGCCTTGGGCGACAGGTCGGCGTTGCGGGAGAGCGGCAGGACCGCAGCCTTGACCGGGGCGAGCCGCTTGTCCAGCCGCAGGACGACCCGCTTGTCGACGCCGCCCTTGGTGTTGGGGGCCTCGTCCTCGGCGTAGGCGTCGACGAGGAAGGTCATCAGCGAGCGGGACAGCCCGGCCGCGGGCTCGATCACGTAGGGCGTGTAGCGCTCCCCCGAGGCCTGGTCGAAGTAGACCAGGTCGGTGCCCGAGTGCTCGCTGTGGGTCAACAGGTCGAAGTCGGTGCGGTTGGCGATGCCCTCGAGCTCGCCCCACTCCGAGCCGGCGAAGCCGAAGCGGTACTCGATGTCGACGGTCCGCTTGGAGTAGTGCGACAGCTTGTCGGTCGGGTGCTCGAAGTGGCGCAGGTTGTCGGGGTCGATGCCGAGGTCGGTGTACCAGCGGGTCCGTTCGTCGATCCAGTACTGGTGCCAGGTCTCGTCCTCACCGGGCCTGACGAAGAACTCCATCTCCATCTGCTCGAATTCGCGGGTGCGGAAGATGAAGTTGCCGGGCGTGATCTCGTTGCGGAACGACTTGCCGATCTGGCCGATGCCGAACGGCGGCTTCTTGCGGGAGGCGTCGCGGACCGTCTTGTAGGACACGAAGATGCCCTGCGCGGTCTCCGGACGCAGGTAGG
>JAICMC010000093.1 GCA_025929465.1 Nostocoides sp. | reverse complement strand
GGTCCGGCTGCTGGCGCACCGCGTCGACCCGCAACGGCAGGACGGGCACACCGAGTTGGGCGGCCCGGCGGGAGAGTGCCGCGTGCAGCTCGGTGCGCCGCACGCCCCGGCCGGGTCCGGCCCGGAAGTGCGCCTCCGCCTCGTGCCGCGGGTCGACGTAGCGGATCCCGCGCAGCGGCCGACCCTCGACGGCCACCCCGAGGTCCGCGAGGGCGGCGACGGCCGCGGGCATCAGGCCCTCGCCGCACGCCTTGTCGACCGGAGTGGCCCTCGGCTCGACGACGGCGACGGTCAGCCCGGCGCGCCGGGCGTGCAGGGCACTGGCGAGGCCGACCGGTCCGCCCCCGATGACGAGGAGGTCGAGCATCAGCGACGCGGCTCTGCCGCGGTCATCGGTGGCGACGCGGACGCCTCGGTGAGCGCGGCCGCCTCGACCCGGATCCGGACGCGCAGCAGCAGCGCGTTGAGCACCGTGAAGACGGCAGCCGTGAGCCAGGCGCCATGGACCAGGGGCAAGGCGAGGCCCTCGACCACGACGACGACATAGTTGGGGTGGGACAGCCAGCGGTAGGGGCCGCGGCGGACCAGGGTCATGCCCGGGACGACGATGACCCGGGTGTTCCAGTGCTGTCCCAGCGAACGGATGCACCACCATCGCAGGGCCTGGGTGAGGACGACGAGAGCGCCGAACAGCCAGCCCCACCAACGGAATGGCCGGTCCAGCGCCCACACCTCGACGACGGCCCCGACGAGCAGCCCGGTGTGCAGGACGACCATGACGGGGTAGTGGCCGGCGCCCTGCTCGCGGCCGCCGCGCGCCATCGCCCACGCCGCGTGGCGGTTGGAGACGACCAGCTCGGCGAGCCGCTCGAACCCCACAGCGAGGACGAAGGCGGTGAACCACCAGGCGCTCACCGGGCCACCCTCCCGCGCCGACGGCCGTTCACCCGGCCGCCCTCAGCAGGACCATCTCCAGGCAGAACCCGGGACCCATGGCGAGCATGACACCCAGGCTGCCCGGCTCCGGCGGGCGCTCGCGAAGAGTGTCGGCCAGGACGTGCAGGACCGACGCGGAGGACAGGTTGCCGATGGCCGCGAGGGAGCGCCAGGTGAGCTCGAGCGCCGCGCGGGGCACCTCGAGCGCCTCCTGGAGGGACTCCAGCACCTTCGGGCCGCCGGGGTGCGCGACCCACCAGGTGATGTCCGCGCGGCCCAGGTCGTGCGCGGCGAGGAACTGGTCGACGTCGTCGCGCACTTGGTCGCGGACCAGCGTGGGCACCTCGACGCCGAGGACGATGCGCAGCCCGGTCGTGCCGACGTCCCAGCCCATCGCCCGCTCGGTGTCGGCGTACATGCGGCTGCGGGTGGCGAGCACCGCCGGTCCGGGGGGCGAGCCGGGAGTCGGGCCGGTCAGCCGGTCGGCGCCGACCTCCTCGCCGGCGAGGACCACCACAGCGGCGCCGTCCCCGAACAGGCCGCTGGCGACGAGGTTCGCGGTGGACAGGTCGTCGCGCTGCAGGGTCAGGCTGCACAGCTCGACGCAGATGAGGACGGCGACGTCGCCCGGATGGCCGACCAGGTAGTCGTGGACGCGCGCCACTCCGGCGGCGCCCGCGACGCAGCCGAGCCCGACGAGCGGCATCCGCTTCACGTCGGGGCGCAGACCCGTGACGGCCGCGATCCGAGCGTCCAGGGTCGGGACGGCGATGCCGGTCACCGTGGCGGTGGCGATGAGGTCGACGTCCTGCGGGGTGAGGCCGGCAGCGGCGAGCGCGTCCAGCAGTGCGCGCGAGCCGAGGTCGACCGCACCGGTGATGAACGCGTCGTTGGCCGTCCCGAAGTCGGACAGCGCGGCATACGCCTCCTTGGGCAGGACCAGGTTGCGGTGGTCCACCCCGGAGTTGGCGTGCAGACGCCGGAGAAGGGCGTGCTGGCTCCCGGTGGTGGCGCCCACCGCCTCGGCGAACATGTCGGTGAGCTCGGCCTGGGCGTAGCGGTGCGGGGGGAGCACCCCGCGTGCGGCGAGGACCCGGCTCTGTCTGGACCGTAGGCTCCGGGCATGCTCCGCGCCACGCGTCTCCTGCTGGCGACGAGCCACCCGGGCCCGGTCGCCGCGGTGACCGTGCTCACGGCCGTGCTCGGCTACGGGTACCGCCTGGAGCCGGCGCGGGTGCTGCTCGTCGCGGTCGCGGTCCTCGTAGGCCAGCTGACGATCGGTTGGTCCAACGACCTCATCGACCTCGAGCGCGACCGCGCTGTCGGGCGGGCGGACAAGCCGCTGGCCCTGGGGGAGGTGCCGCCCGGCGTCGTGCGGACCGCCCTGGTCGTCGCCGCGGTCGGCACCGTCGGCCTCTCGCTCGCGTGCGGACTGGCTGCTGCCTCGGTGCATGTGGTCCTCGTCGTCGGGTCGGGCTGGTCCTACAACCTCGGCCTGAAGAGAACAGAGGCCTCGTTCCTCCCCTATGCGGTGGGCTTCGGGGCGCTTCCTCATGTTGTCACGCTCACCTCCGCCGAGCCGCCGGGTGTCGCGGCGTGGGTCACCGCTGCGGCGGCCCTGCTCGGTGTCGGCGTGCACCTGCTCAACGTGCTGCCGGACCTGGCTGACGATGCTTCGACCGGCGTCGCGGGGCTGCCACACCGGCTCGGTGCGGCCCGACTGCGGCTCGCGGCGGCCGTGGCCCTGCTCGCGGCGACCGTCGTCTGCCTCCGCGGTGCAGCCCTTCCGGTCGGCGTCGCGGTGGCCGGAGTGGTGGTCGCGACCGGCCTGGCCGTCGTCCTGTGGCGCGGCCGCGGTCGGGTCCCGTTCGCCGGTGCCATCGGCGTGGCGGCCCTCGACGTCGTCGTCATCGTCATCGGCGCCCGGTCCGCGTCGGGTTAGGGTGGTCGGGCCGCAGTTCTTGCGCCCCTCCCGGCGGGGCTCGCCGCTCACCCGAGGACCACGCATGCCTCCCTCGTCCGACCAGGCTTCGACGTCCACCGAGCTGGTCGTCCTGCTCGACGCGGCGGGCCGGCCCAGCGGTGCTGCCGAGAAGGCAGCCGTCCACCACCGCGACACGCCGCTCCACCTGGCCTTCTCCTGCTACGTCTTCGACGGCGACGACAACCTCCTGCTCACCCAGCGGTCGCTCGCCAAGCTCACCTTCCCCGGTGTGTGGACCAACACGGTGTGCGGGCACCCTGCGCCGGGGGAGTCGATGACCTCAGCGGTATGCCGTCGCGCCCGCGACGAGCTCGGCCTCGCCGTCGAGGGGCTCCGGCTCGTCCTGCCGGGGTTCGCCTACGTCGCCGAGATGAACGGCGTCGTGGAGAACGAGCGGTGTCCGGTGTTCGTCGGCCGTGCTGCCCCCGATGCGGCCCTGGACCCGGATCCGGCCGAGGTCGACGCGACCAGCTGGGCGCCGTGGACCCAGGTCCGGGACGCGGTGCTCGCCGGTGAGCGACCGGTCTCGCCCTGGAGCGCCGACCAGGTCCGGCTGCTTGCCGCGCTGGGGCCCACCCCGGCTGACTGGCCGGACGGGGATCCGCGGGAGCTGCCTCCGGCGGCGCTGCTCTGAGCCCCGAGACGCCGTCTCGGGGCTCACGCCTGCAGGTCTGCGCGGGTGAGCAGCCGGTGCGGGGGGTCACGCAGGGGTCGCATCGACCTGACGCCGAGTGTCGGGGTGACGTGCAGCAGCTCTCCCGGATCGAGGAGCCGCCAGCCGGGGTCGTCGTCCATCGGCTCGGTGGCGATGATGACGGACGGTCGCCTCGCCAGGTGGCGGGACCGGGCGTGGATCCGCGTGGTCCTGACCTCCAGCGCGGCCGGGTCGGGGGCAGTGGGCGCCCGGGAGAGGGCATAGAGCTCGTGGGTTGCCGGGTAGCGCAAGGCCCACAGGTCGCTGGCCGTCGTGAGCACGAAGTTCAGGGAGTAGATGGGCAGGTGGCGGTTGATCCAGTCCATGGCCGCCCGGATGCCCTCGGTGACGTCTGCGCCGTGTCGAGCCGTCTCTGCGGTGACCAGCGCGAACACGCGCTCGCTGTCGGTCTCACCGTGCACGAGGTGCGTGGCGCCGAGCGACTCGAGCCGGGCGTCGAGCTCGTCCAGGCCCTGTACGGCGCCGTTGTGGGCGAACAACCGTCCGTCCTGCACGAACGGATGGGTGTTGCGTTCGGAGAGGTCCCCGGTGGTGGCATAGCGGACGTGCGCGAGGAACGTGGAGCTGCGCAGGTCGCGCGCTGCGGCGACGAACTCGCAGTCCTGCCACGCGGCAAGCGGTTGTTTGTCCACCACCGGCAGTCCCGCGGCGTCGAAGATCCCGATCCCGGCACCGTCGGGGTTGCGGTGGCTCTGCTGGGCCAGGCTGTCGGGCGCGTCGATCAGCCAGAACGTCGCCGCCACAGGTGTTGGTCCAGCGTGCAACCCGAACAGACGACACATGGCGCAGTCCTTCCGACGGTGACCCTGGCCGGCCCGGCGACGGTCACCGGGGGCAACGGCCATAGTGGTCACTATGGCCCTCCATCATGGTTCGACCTCGTCCCCGCCCTCCCGGCGTCGTAGCTCCAACGCGGTCGTCACCGACGCGAACCCGGCGCTGGGGCAGCGGCCGGAGCCGCCCAAGGGCCGTCTCGCGGACGGGCCGGTCCTGCCCGATGTCGCCTACCAGCTGATCCACGACGAGCTGCTGCTCGACGGCAGCGCCCGGCTGAACCTGGCCACCTTCGTCACGACGTGGATGGAGCCCCAGGCCAGACAGCTGATGACCGACTGCGTGGACAAGAACATCATCGACAAGGACGAGTACCCGCAGACTGCCGAGCTCGAACGTCGTTGCGTGGCGATCCTCGCCGACCTCTGGCACGCCCCTGACCCGGAGCGGGCCACGGGCTGCTCGACGACCGGCTCCAGCGAGGCCTGCATGCTCGCAGGGCTGGCCCTGAAGCGACGCTGGGCCGCACGCGTCGACGACACGGCGCGGCGGCCCAACCTGGTGATGGGCACGAACGTGCAGGTCTGCTGGGAGAAGTTCTGCCGCTACTGGGACGTGGAGCCGCGGTTCGTGCCGATGCAGGGGGAGCGCCTGCACCTGGGTGCCGAGCAGGCCGTGGCCCTGTGTGACCAGGACACCATCGGTGTCGTGACGATCCTCGGCTCGACGTTCGACGGCAGCTACGAGCCGGTGGCCGAGGTCGCGGCCGCCCTGGACGAGCTGGCTGCCGCGGGTGGGCCGGACGTCCCTATCCACGTGGACGGAGCGTCCGGGGCGATGGTCGCGCCGTTCCTGGACCCTGACCTGGTCTGGGACTTCCGGCTGGAGCGGGTGGCATCGGTCAACACCTCGGGGCACAAGTACGGACTCGTGTACCCGGGGGTGGGCTGGGTGCTGTGGCGGGACTCCGAGGCACTGCCCCGCGACCTGGTCTTCGACGTCAACTACCTCGGCGGGAACATGCCCACGTTCGCGTTGAACTTCTCCCGGCCCGGTGCCGAGGTGGTCGCCCAGTACTACACGTTCTTCCGGCTCGGCCGCTCCGGCTTCCGTGCGGTGCAGCAGGCCTGCCGCGACGTGGCCACCTACCTGTCCGGCCGGATCGGGGAGATGCCCGAGTTCCGGTTGGTCTCGCGCGGTGACGAGCTGCCGGTCTTCGCCTTCACCACCACCGACCAGGTCCAGGGCTGGGACGTCTTCGCCCTCTCGCGGACGCTTCGGGAACGGGGCTGGCAGGTGCCGGCATACACCTTCCCCGCGGACCGCCAGGACCTGGCGGTGCTGCGGGTGGTCTGCCGCAACGGTTTCGGCCACGACTTGGCCGAGGTCTTCCTGGGGCACCTTCGTGCCGCGGTCGAGCAGCTGGACACCGACGCCCGCGCGGGGACGGCCAGCGGCCCCTCCGGCTTCCACCACTGAGAGGAGTGCCGCCCGTGCGTTCACGGTGACCGCCGACGCCCTCTGACCCCCTCTCCTCAGCCCAGCCAGAAGGCGTCCAGGGCCGCCTGGTCGGAACAGTGGCCCTTGAACCTGGCTGATCAGGCCGTCCTCGACGCGAATCAGCTGACCCCCGGTGACGTCCAGGAAGTCATCCCGGATCGCCGCCCAGCCGACAGGGTCTCCCGCGATGGGTGACGCTCCGGGGAGGTGCCATGAAGCGTGGGCTGGCGAAACACGTTTCGTCCGGTCCCAGGTCACGGTCAGCCACGGCGGCGTAGAGCCGACGAACGACGTCCACCTGGTCCATCTCGCTCATCTGACCCGCTCCCGCCCAGACGTGAACGGTCCGCGTCATCGGACGGTGCCTGGTGGCCGGCGTCTCCGGAGCGGTCGGTCACTCTGCGGCGGGGTCGGCATCGACCGGATCGGTTCCCTGACCGCCGTGCCGTACCAGCGCACCGATCTCGTGGCCAAGCCCGATCGTGGGACCCCGATCAGCTCCCACGCCCCCGCTATACCGATCAGGAAACAGACGACGACCAGGACTGCGATCGTCCTCACCGAGTTCGCGTCCGCCGGTCGGGCGATGATGTGTAGAGCCGAGATCAGCTGCACCACGAAGATCGCGACCAGGCCGACCAGGAATGCGAAGTCGCGCCCGTTGCGCCAGTGCAGTCGGTGCGTCCGGATCAACGAGAGCACCGATGCGGTGGTGAACGTCAGTCCGACAAACTGACACCACGAACGCGGCCCAGCCGATCTTCTTGCCTGGGATCAGAGCAAACAGCGACACCGACAGCGCGTTGACGAACGCGGTCAGAGCCGCGGAGGCACGCATCCGATGGCTCTGCGTCTGGTCGGTGTGTCGACGAGGCGCGCGACTATCGACGAACTGCGCCGGCCAAGCTTCGACGCGCTGAAGCCCGCCCAGGTGACACAGTTGAGGCGGATCTGCGACGCGTTGCTGACGACCCTGGATCCGGATGAGCAGATGGCCGGCCTCTTCGACCTGTCGCAGTGAGACGTTCGCCTGGCCATCGATCCGTTGGACAAGACACTCGAGGAGGAGCACGGTGCCGGTCGATGGCGTGAGCGACGTCCTACGCATCCTGGACCTGTCCGGCGTCTTCGCCAACGCCGTCCTCGGCGGCGTTATCGCGCGCCGTGAGCGGCTCGACCCGATCGGCTTCGCGACGTTGGCCGTGTTGTCGGGTCTGGGCGGCGGCCTGATCCGCGACGTCCTGCTGCAGCGCGGCCCACCGGTGGCGCTCACCGACGACGCCTACCTGCTCACCGCCTTGGCCGGTGCGGCAGCCAGCTACCTGGCGCACGTGCAGGGCCC
Organism: Nostocoides sp.; assembly: GCA_025929465.1. GTDB lineage: Bacteria > Actinomycetota > Actinomycetes > Actinomycetales > Dermatophilaceae > Nostocoides. The sequence continues at coordinate 3,911 of JAICMC010000093.1, read as the reverse complement.
GGTGTGGGACCGGCTCTGGCCGGTCATCGACGCGATCGCGTTGGGGTGCTGGGCCAGCGCGGGGGCCGCCAAGACTCTTGCGGTCGGGCTCGGGTGGCTGCCGGCGCTGCTGCTCGGCGTGGTCACCGCGGTCGGCGGTGGCGCCGTCCGCGACGTCGTCCTGCGGCGGGTTCCCGGTGTCCTGGGCGGCAACACCCTGTATGCGACCGCGGCGCTGGCTGCCGCGGGTGCCCTTGTCCTGCTGAACACGGCCGGGTACCCCACGGCCGGGTCGATCGTCGGCCTGGTCGTCGGCGCCGGACTGTGCCTGGCCGCCAGAAACCGTGGCTGGATCCTGCCCAGCGCCGACGCCTGGTCGTCCGCCAACGTCGTCCCGGCCCGCTACCTGAGCCGGTTCAGACGGAACCTGGACCAGCGACCCGGCAAGGGCGCACCATCAACCCACGACGACCCCCGGGGCCACGATGACCGACCGCCCCACCCGCCCAACTCCCAGGAGAAGCCATGACCGACGGATCACCGACCCAGGCCGTCCTGGGCGGACTGGACCAGACCCGGGCGTGGCAGGAGGCGTTCTACCGCGACCTGCACCAGCACCCTGAGCTGTCGCACCAGGAGCGCCGCACGGCCACTGCCGTCGCCCAGCGGCTGAGCCACACCGGGTACGAGGTGACCCAAGGAGTGGGTGGCACGGGCGTGGTCGGGATCCTGCGCAACGGTCCCGGGCCGTCGGTGCTGCTGCGCGCCGACATGGACGCGCTGCCCGTCACAGAGGCGACCGGGCTCCGGTACGCCAGCACCGTCACGACCACCGACGCCGACGGGACCCAGGTGCCGGTGATGCACGCCTGCGGGCACGACGTCCACGTCACCTGCCTGCTCGGCGCCGCCGCGCTGCTCGCCGCCCACCAGGACCGATGGGCGGGCACCCTGGTCGTCCTGTTCCAACCAGCGGAGGAGCTGGGCGACGGTGCACGCGCCATGGTCGACGACTCGTTGAGCCAGATCGTCGGCCACGTCGACGTGGCCCTCGCCCAACACGTGCTTCCGATGCCCGCAGGCACCGTCGGAACCCGCAACGGGGCGGTGCTGTCCGCCGCCGACAGCATGCGTGTGACCGTGCACGGGCGCGGCTCCCACGGGTCGATGCCCCAGGCCTCGGTCGACCCCGTCGTGCTGGCCGCGATGATCGTGATCCGCCTCCAGACCGTCGTGTCGCGAGAGGTGCCGCCCACCGAGCCGGCGGTCCTGACCGTCGGCAGCATCCGGGCCGGGACGAAGAGCAACGTCATCGACGACCACGCCGTACTCGAGCTCAACGTGCGCACCTACGACGAGGAGACCCGGCATACCGTCCTGGACGCCATCCGGCGGATCGTCACCGCCGAGTGCCAGGCATCGGGGTCGCCCAAGGAGCCCGAGTTCGAGCTGTTCGACCGGTTCCCTCCCACGGTCAACGACCCCGCGACGACCGAACGCGTCCGGGCGGCCTTCGCCGGCCACTTCGGCGACGACGCCCAGGAGCTGCCCCTGCAGAGTGCCAGCGAGGACTTCAGTGACATCCCCAACGCGCTCGGCGTGCCCTACACCTACTGGGGCATCGGCGGAACCGACCCGCACTCCTACCAGGTCGCCGTCGCCGCCGGACGTCTCGCTCAGGACATCCCCGTCAACCACTCGCCGTTCTTCGCCCCCGTCCTACAGCCAACCCTCGACACCGGCACCACCGCCCTCGTCGTCGCCACCCTCGCCTGGGTCGGGTCTACCCGATGAAGGGTCGATTTCGGTGTGACTGACGTGGGGTGTCCTACCGGTTCTCGGGCGCGGCCTGCGGTCGGCGAAGATCATGACGAACGCGTTCATGGTTGGCTTCCGTCGGATTTCCCAATCGTGCCCGCCCCAACTCGTGGGGTCTGGATGATGGGTTCCGAGGTGACTGGTGGGACACGTGTGACTTGGGGGCGCGGGTGCTCAAGCTCGATTCGCGAACCAACTCGCGAACCTCTGACCAGCAACTATGTGCGCCATCAGGGACTCGAACCCGAACCGGCTGAGTCTCACACCGCGTTTCTCGTCGGTGCCCGCTGGATTGCCAACATGCCCTTTGACCTGCGCAAACATCGCTTCAGACCGCCTGGCGGTGCTCCTTGTTGCGCCCCAGTCCTCGTTCAAAGACGGGGGGTAAGTCGGGGGTGGGCTCGGGCAGGACAACGTATGCCGTTTTGAGGTCGACCGGGGCGAGGGTTTCGATCCCCAGAGGACGCCGGGGAAGTCTGCGCAGTCAGACCGCGATGACGGTGACCAGGGACTCCAAGCCAACGAAGTCGCCGGGATTCCGCGTGTAGAGGGTTGCTCCGTGGGCGTGCGCAGTGGCTGCGATCAGCAGGTCCATGGTTCGTCGCCGGGGCTGGCGACCCGCCTCGACGACCGCGGCCGCGAGCTGGCCGTAGCTGGCCGCGACCGAGTCATCGAGGGGGAGTGCATCGAAGTGCCGCTGGATGACGCTGAGCCGCCGAAGCCGCTCGGCGCGAAGAGCCGGCGTCTTTGCGATCAGGACCCCGAAGTGGAGCTCGGCGAGGGTGGCCGCACTGATGGCCACAATGCCGGGAACGGGTGCAACGCTCGGGCCGATGACGACGCTCGTGTCGAGGACCGCGCGCTCGGTTCGCGGTCCTGTCATTGCTCAGCCCACGGGTCGCGAAGGTCGTCATCGACCAGCTCGCGGTCCTTCGCCCACTCCGTGTCCGCGGGCCCGTGGAAGAGTTCCTCGAGGTCGGACCATGGCCGCCAACGGGCTGGCTTGGCGGATACCAGCCTTGCGGTAGGCCGGCCCGCGACAGTGATGACGAACTCCTCGCCCTGCTCCACGCGACGCACCAGGTCGGAGGCGTCCTGACGAAGTTCACGAAGACCGACAGATGTGTCCATGTCCCGATCCTACGGGACGCGTAACACAAGTGCTACCTGTATCGCTATCGGTCACTGGGGAAGGCGCGGGACAGATCAATGCCGAGTTGACGGGGTGAGCAGACGGGCGCTCTGGGCGGTGGAACTCAGGCTGACGGTCTGCCCCTACCATCCGCGGCAGGCATGAGCGTGCGGCGGGACCGGGACACGCCTGAGCACCAGCTCCGCCGGGACAGCCGTCCCGCTCACACCCGTTCGACGCGGTCGGCCTGTGGTCCTCGATCGCTCTGTCGAACCTGGTACCGGACCCGATCGCCCTGGCGCAGCGTCTCGGCGCCTCTGAGGACCGACACGTGCACGAACAGGTCCGCGCCTCCCGCGTCCGGGGCGATGAAGCCGAACCCCCGCTCCGCGTCGTAGCGCGCGACCACTCCCTCGCCGCCGCGCGCCGGGACGTCGGATGCCTCCTGGTGTCCCGACCGAGCGCGGGTCGTCGACGTCGCGGGTGCGCCCCGCGGTGTCGAGCTGCGCGCGAGTCGCACGTCGCGAGCCTGCGGGCCCTTCTCGCTCACGACGATGTCGTACGTCACCCGGTCCCCCTCGCCCAGCTCGGGGAGCCCGGCGGCCAGCGCCCGGACGTGGACGAAGACATCGGGGCCGCCGGACTCGGGGGTGATGAACCCGAAGCCCTTGTCCCGGTCGTACCAGGACACGGTGCCGTCCGCCCCGTCGGATGCCACGGCCTGCTGGCCGGCCTGGGCTCCCAAGGGGAGCAGATGGTCAGCCTGGGGTCCCTTCTCCCCGTCGACGACGAGGAACGCCACCCGCTGCCCCTCCGAGACCACACCGCCCCCCACGATGGCCGAACTGTGCACGAAGATCTCGGCACCACCGCCGTCGGGCGCGATGAAGCCGTACCCCTTGCCAGGCTCGTACCAGGAGACGGTGCCGAGCACGCCCAGCGGTGTATCGACGGCCTGGTCGGCCCTGACCCGCACGCGGCG
>JAICMC010000078.1 GCA_025929465.1 Nostocoides sp. | reverse complement strand
CTGGCGTGCACCTCGCACGGCGCGGCCATGGTCATCCCCTCAGCCGGGTTCGACCCCGCGGCGACGCTGTCGGCGGGGCAGGGCGAGCCGGCCATGATGCCGGTGCGCACCGAGGACAGGTCATACCCTCGGCGGGTCTCACCCCCGGTGGACCCGGTGGACCCCGTGGACCCGGTGGACCCCATGGACTCCAGCAGGGACCACTCGGCGATGAACATCGTCGGAACGCCGTAGAGGGAGGTGACCCGCTCGGCCTGCACCGCCGACAGCGTCGCCGCGGGGTCGAACCCGGCTGAGGGGATGACCATGGCCGCGCCGTGCGAGGTGCACGCCAGGTTGCCCATGACCATCCCGAAGCAGTGGTAGAACGGCACCGGGATGCACACCCGGTCGGCCTCGGTGTAGCGGCACAGCTCCCCGACCAGATACCCGTTGTTGAGGATGTTGCGGTGGGACAGCGTCGCCCCCTTGGGGAAACCCGTTGTGCCAGAGGTGTACTGGATGTTGATCGCCTCGCCCGGCGTGAGGCCCGCCTGGATGCCCAGGACGTCGTCGAGGGGGACCGAGTCGCCGGCCGCCAGGAACTCGGCCCACCGGTCGGTGCCGAAGTAGAGGGCGTCCTTCAGGTCAGGGCAGGCCGCACGGACCTCCTCGACCATCGCGGCATACGCACTCGTCTTGAACTCCTCGACGCCGAACAGGACCGAGATCCCGGCCTGGCGCAGGACGAACTCGACCTCGTGGGTGCGGTAGGCAGGGTTGATGTTGACGAGGATCACCCCCACCTTGGCCGTGGCGTACTGGACCACCGTCCACTGCGCACAGTTGGGCGCCCAGATCCCGACCCGTTCACCCTTGCGCAGCCCGGCGGCCAGCAGGGCCCGGGCGACGCGGTCGACCTCGGCGCCGAAGTCGGCATACGTCCAGCGGATGCCCTGGGCGACGTCGACGAGGGCCTCGCGGGCGCCGAACCGGGCGACCGTCGCGTCGAGGTTGTCCGGGATGGTCTGCTCCAGCAGCGGCGGTTCGGTCTCGCCGACCGTGTGGGACGGCGAGGGTGACGCGGTGGGGGGCATCTGCTCTCCTGCCAGGGTGCGGGGTGACACCTCATCCCATCGCGGGTGACCGGCTAGGGCAAGGCCTTGGCGCGGGGCGCCGGCCGGGCACGCGCCACCACGACCGCGAGGGGGGCGAGCACGACGAGGCAGACCAGGGCCGCGCCGGGGCGCCAGCCGTAGGCCGCAGCCGCCCACCCGAACGCGCCGAAGCTGGCGAGTGACCCCACCTCGTTGGCCAGGCCACCGACGGAGGTCACGGTCGCCCGGGAGGGTCCGACGATGGCGTCCTGGAGCCGGATGTCCAGGGCCGTCATCGCTGCGGTGGCGAACCCGTAGCCGACGACGACGCCGACCGGCAGGGCCACCCCACCGGCCAGCGCGCCGAGACCGACAGCCGCGACCCCCGCAGTGCTGACGGTCGGGACCGGCCACCGCCCCGGGGCGTGTGCCAGCCGGTCCGCGGCGGCGGTCCCGACCGCCTGCGCGGCCACCATGACGGCAAGCAGGTAGGCAATCGTCTTCGTCCCGTTCCCATTGTCCCGCAACAGGTTCGGCACGAACTCGTCGACGCCGACGACGACGATCACCATGGCGTATGCCGTGAGCACCCGACGCACGGTCACGTTGCCGAACGCCTCGGAGAGGCCGGCTCGGAGGGTGGCCGGGTAGGACCCCACCGACGGGTCGACCTCGGCGTCCACCACCCGGGTCGTCTGCGGCGCACCCGGCAGGAGCATGACGCACCCGCAGTGGACCACAGCCATCCCGACGCTCACCCCGCCGGCGAGGGCGTAGCCGCCGGCGTCGTAGAGCGGTCCCGCGGCCGCGACGGCGAGGGCCATGACGGTCACCGCGACAGCCTCGCTCCGCGACCGCACCCGTCCGTAGCCCCCCGCGGCTCCCCGCGCGGTCAGCTCGTCGTGCAGCAACGCCTCGAAGGTGCCCGACTCCAGCGCCGTGGACGCGCCCCACAGCACGAACCCGGCGAGGAACCCCGGCAGGTTCGGGCTGGTCAGCCAGACCGCGAACGTCCCGACGTAGAGGACACCGCTGACCAGCAGCAGCCGGCGCCGGTCGACCCGGTCGGCGAGGGCCCCGGACGGGACCTCCAGGACGAAGCCGGTCAGCGACCAGAGGAGCAACGCCCCGGCGAACTGGCCCGGGCCGAGCCCGTGCTCGCGCATGAAGAGGGCATACAGGGCGAAGAAGGGAATCGCCTCGCGGGTGGCGCGAACGATTGCCGCGCGGACCGTGAGGTCGGTCGCACCAGGGCTTGCGGTGGGTCAAAGATCGGGCACGGCCTCGACGATACCCGTTCACAACTGCACGATTGCTACGGTGTGGACGGTAGCAGTTGTGCAGTTGTGAACGTCAGCCGAGCTGGGTCAGGGCCGACCAGTCGTCGCTCGGCAGCGCTCCGTCGGTGACGGCCGTGACCTGGATCGTGTCCAGCCGGATGTTCCCGCGGGGGACGGTCATGAACGCGGTGTCAGCGGCGTCCCGTCCCGAGGCGATCCGGACCATCGAGCCGCGCGGTGCCAGACCGGTGGCGTCCACCGCCTGCCACTGGCCGTCGACGGCCGCCTCGACGACGGCATGGAAGTCCATCGGCGACAGGCCGGGCGCGTACACCGACACGAGCCTCGCCGGCACTCCCCGGGCCCGCAGCAGGGCGATGACGAGGTGCGCGAAGTCGCGGCAGACGCCCTCGCTCGCCAGGAAGATCTCGGAGGCGCCGTCGAGCACCCGGCTCGATCCGCTCACATAGGCGAGTCGCTCGTTGACCCAGGTGCGCACGGCCAGGACGAGCTCGGCGCCCTCCAGTCCGCTGAACTCGGCCCGGGCCACCCCGGCCAGGCGGTCGGAGTCGCAGTAGCGGCTCGGCCAGGTCATCTCGATGGGGTCGGTCGGCCGGAGCGCCGGCTGCGGCCCGCGGCCCGCGACCGACGCGGCGTACGAGACGACGAGCGGCCCGGTGGGCAGGTCACGCGCCACGTGCCGCCGGGCTCCGGTGCCGTCGACGACTTCGGTAAGGTCCAGGGTCGACCCGCAGACGGTCGCGACGACCGACTCGGAGGTGATCGCCGACCCCTGCGCGACCGCGACGGACAGGACCAGCCCGGACGGGGCGAGGACCTCCCCGCCGAGCGAGACGCTCACGTGGCGGGCCGGAGCGCTGTCGGGCATGGGGGACCTCGGGAATCCGTCGGGGGACACCATCCCACCGCGGACCGGCCACCAGCGCAAATGCGTGGACGGCGGTATGCCGGGCGGTCGGCTCAGAGGATCGCGCCGGGGTTGAGGATGCCGGCCGGGTCCAGGGCGTCCTTGATCCGCCGGGTGAGGGCCATGACGTGGGGGCCGAGCTGGTCGGGCAGGGCGCCCTTCTTCAGCCGGCCGACGCCGTGCTCGCCGGTGATCGTCCCGCCGAGCGAGATCGCCAGGGCCATCACCTCGTCGAAGGCCGCCCGCGCCCTCGCGACCGAGTCGGGGTCGGCGGCGTCGTGGACGATGATCGGGTGGGTGTTGCCGTCGCCGGCATGGGCGACGACCGGGATCCGCACCGCATGCCGCGTCGCGATCGCCTCGATGCCGCCCAGCAAGTCCGGCAGGAGCGGGATCGGCACCCCCACGTCCTCCAGGAGCAGCGAGCCGAGCCGCTCGATGGCAGGGAAGGCGTCCCGGCGGGCCCGGGCGAACTGCTCACCCTCCTGCGGGTCGTCGGTCGTGAAGCACTCGCTCGCCCCGGCAGCCCGGCATACCGACTCCATGGCCTGGACCTCGGCCGAGCAGATCCCGCCCGCGGCGTCGGACTGGGCCAGGAGGAGCGCACCGACGGTGCGGTCCAGGCCCATCGGGCGGTAGTCCTCGACGGCGTTGATCGACGCGCGGTCCATCAGCTCCAGCATGGAGGGCCGCAGCCGGGCGCCGATCGCGACGACGGCCTCCGCGGCGGACCGCACGTCGGTGAACGTCGCGACGAGGGTTGCGGCCGGCTCCTGGCGGGGGATGAGCCGCAGGGTCGCGCGGGTCACCACCCCCAGGGTGCCCTCGCTGCCGACGAAGAGCTTGAGCAGGGGCAGCCCGGCCACGTCCTTGATCCGCTTGCCGCCGAGCCGGACGAGCGTCCCGTCGGCGAGCACGACGTCGAGCCCGAGGACGTAGTCGGTCGTGACGCCGTACTTCACGCAGCACAGGCCGCCGGCGTTGGTGGCCACGTTGCCGCCGATCGAGCAGATCTCGAACGAGCTCGGGTCGGGCGGGTACCAGAGCCCGAAGGCCGCGGCAGCCGCCTTGACCTCGGCGTTGAGCGCGCCGGGCTCGACGACCGCGGTGCGCGTGTCGGGGTCGATGTCGATCGCCCGCATCCGGTCCAGGCTGAGGGTGACCCCGCCCTCGACGGCGAGCGACCCGCCGGACAGTCCCGACCCGGCCCCGCGGGGGACGACGGGTATGCCGTGCGCGGACGCCCACCGCATCGTCGCCTGCACCTGCTCGGCCGTCCGGGGCCGGACCACGGCCCGTGGCATACCGGCGCTCGCGTCACCGGTCCAGTCACGCCGGTAGGCCTCGATCGACTCCGGCCGGGTGACCACAGCATCGGCCCCGACGGCGTCGAGGAGGTCGCGGAGGGCGTCGTCGCTCACCCTGCGAACCTACCCCGCGACGGACGTGAGCCGACCGTCGGCGTGGCCATCAAGGATCGGGGGGCGGTCGTCGTCCAGGGGGTGCCGACGGGCCGCCCTGTTGGCGGTGCACGCGAGGCAGCGGCTCCGGTCGCGGATGTCCTGAGCCGGGTCTATGGTCCATCCCGCCACCCTCAGCAGCCGCCCGGGCCAACCCCCGGCTCCGGCGTCCCGGCCCTGGAGAACCCCCCCATGTCAGCAGTCCGCAGATCCGCACTTCCGATCCTGCTCGGCTCGTCCCTCGCCCTCGTCGGCGGCCTCGTGGCCGCCCCCAGCGCGTCAGCCGTCGACACCACCTCCGCCGTCGTCATCTCCGAGGTCTACGGCGGCGGCGGCAACACCGGCGCGCAGTACAGCAACGACTTCATCGAGCTGTACAACAACGGCTCGTCCGCCGTCGACCTGTCGACCTGGTCGGTCCAGTACGCCTCCAGCAGTGGCACCGGCTGGTCCACGACCGCCCTGACCGGGGCCATCACCCCCGGCCAGTACTACCTCGTCCAGGAGGCGGCCGGGGCGACCGTCACCGACAAGCCGCTCCCGACGCCGGACGACGCCGGCACGCTGGCGTTGAGCGGCACGAACGGCAAGGTGGCGCTCGTCAGCACCCGGACCGCGCTCACCGGCTGCGCCGCCGCGTGCTCGACCGCGGCCGGCGTCGTCGACTTCGTGGGATACGGGACGGCCGACGACTCCGCCGGCGGCACCGCCACGCCCGTCCTGAGCAGCTCCTCCTCGGCGCAACGCAGGATCACCCCGTTCTCCAACACCGGCGTCAACGGCACCGACTTCACCGTTGCGGACCCCACTCCGAAGGCGGCCCCCGCCACCACGGCTCCCCCACCGGACTGCACGGCCGACCCGCTCCCGCCGCAGTGCCTGCCCGGCCCGCAGACGATCCAGGACATCCAGGGCCCCGGCTTCCTCTCCCCGCTCGACGGCCAGCTGGTCACCAACGTCGCCGGTGTCGTCACGGCGGTCCGCACGACGAGCTCGCGCGGCTTCTGGATCCAGCAGACCGACCCCGACCCGGCGCACCCCAACGAGTCCTCCGGTGTCTTCGTCTTCTCCACCTCGCCCGTCTCGGTCGGTGACGCCGTCCTGGTGTCGGGGAAGGTCAGCGACTACTACGCCCTCGCCTCCGGCGAGAGCCTCACCACGACCTCGAGCCTGTCGGTCACCGAGATCAGCAGCGTCACGACCGTCACCGTGGCCAGCCAGGGCAACACCGTGCCCACGGCGCTGCGGCTGACGCCCAGCACGGTACCCAGCACCTACGCGCCGACCGTGTCCAGCGGCAACGTCGAGGAGATCACCGAGGTCGACCCGAGCCGGTCGGCCCTGGAGTTCTGGGAGGCCCACGAGGGCATGCTCGTCTCCGTCGACAACGCCCGCGTGGTCGGGCCCGGCAAGACCCAGTACGGCGAGATCTACGTGACGACCAAGCCCGCGGAGCTGGCCACCCCGCGGGGCGGCACCTACATCGCCGGCTACACCGACACCCCCACCGGTCGCGTCCTCGTCATCCCCACCAACGGCGTCGTCCCGGCGGCCAACGTGGGCGACGTCCTCACCGGCACGACGTCCGGGCCGGTCGACTGGTCCACCTTCGGTGGCTACGACATCGCCGCGACGTCGCTCGGAGCGTGGCAGGACAACAACCTGCAGGGGACCGCCGCGTCGCCGCAGGCGCCCGACCAGCTCGCCATCGCCACGTACAACGTGGAGAACCTTGCGCCGAGCGACCCGCAGTCCAAGTACGACGCGCTGGGCGCCGGCGTGGTGTCGAACCTGCAGAACCCGGACGTCATCTCGGTCGAGGAGATCCAGGACAACACCGGCGCCACCGACGACGGCACGGTTGCCGCCGACCAGACCCTCGCCAAGCTGACCGCGGCGATCCACGACGCGGGCGGCCCGGCATACCTCTGGGCGCAGATCGACCCGGTCGACGACCAGGACGGAGGCCAGCCCGGCGGCAACATCCGGTCGGTCTTCCTCTACAACCCCGACCGGGTGACCTTCCTGGACAAGGCGGCCGGCACCTCCACGGAGGCGGTCACGGTCGGCAGGGCCCCCGACGGGACGGTCGACCTGTCGGTCAACCCCGGGCGGGTCGACCCGACGAACACCGCCTGGCTCAGCTCCCGCAAACCGCTCACCGGTGAGTTCCTCTTCGACGGCAGGAAGGTCATCGTCGTCGCCAACCACCTGAACTCCAAGGGTGGCGACCAGAGCTCCGACGGCCGCTTCCAGCCGCCGGACCGCAGCTCGGAGATCCAGCGGACCCAGCAGGCGACCGTCCTCAACGGGTTCGTCAAGAGCATGCTCGCCGTCGACCCGACGGCGAACGTCGTGCTCGCGGGTGACTTCAACGACTACCAGTTCTCCCGGCCGGTCACGACCCTCACAGACAACGGCGCCACGTTGACCGACCTGATCGACACCCTGCCGGTGAACCAGCGGTACACCTACGTCTACAACGGTGTCTCGCAGGTGCTGGACCACATCTTCCTGTCCAAGGCGGTCACCGACGTCCAGTACGACGTGGTGCACGTCAACTCCGAGTTCGCCGACCAGAACTCCGACCACGACCCGCAGGTCGTCCGGATCCGGCCGGTCGCGCACCGTTCCACGCAGGGCACGCTGACCCTCGACCCGGCGAGCGTCATCCCCGGCGGGTCCACCACGCTCACCCTCGTGGGCTGGGAGGCCGGCGCCAGCCTGACCATCGCGCTGGACGGCAGCACGAAGGCAACGGTCATGACGGACGGCAGCGGGGCGGCAGCGTATGCGCTGGTCGTTCCGGCCGGCACGACGACCGGGTCGCACACGGTGACCGCCACGACGAGCGACGGAGTCCGGGCCGGCGCCACCCTCATCGTGACGGCACCGGTCACGCTGGGCGTGGTGCTCCCGGCCGTGGGACGCGCCGGCAGGACGGCAACGACCCTGCTGCTCGGCTTCGCGCCCAGGACGACGTTCGGCATCTCGGTCGACAGCGGGCCCGCACTCTCGACCGTGAAGACCGACACGTTCGGGTTGGCAGCCCCGACGTTCACGGTCCCCGCCGGCACCTCGGTCGGGCTGCACGTCCTCGTCGTGACGGCACCGGACGGCGGCAAGGCCTACGGTCTGCTGCTCGTGACCAGGTAGCCTCAGGTCACCCGCCCCGACGGGCCCGTGCCGACACCGGAGCAGGTGAGGTCGACCCCCGGTCGTCGGTCGTGGGTCGATCAGGGTCGCGTCCGGTTCGGCGACGAACCGCAGCTCCGGTATGCCGCGCACCCCTCTGCGCGTCGAGCAGCCGCCCGGCCTGCCCGACGAGGTCGTTCTCCATGGCGAGCAAACTCGGAAGGGCAGTGCGGTCAAGCCCGTTGGTGGAGGCCTTCCGAAGCCGACGGCCGCGGCGACGGGCAGAGTGGGCGCGTCGCGGATGGCCGGCGACAGGCCGCGATGGCACCGACGGCGCGAACAGCCGGCATACCCGATCGGCGATGATGGGTCCATGCCGCTGCTCGCCACGCGCACCCGCCACCGGTTCACCGGGCAGATCGCCGGCGTGGGCTCCACGAGCGGGACTCGCGTCGTCGTGGGGCGTTGGCTGGACAGCCCGTTCGGCGCCTTCGCCGACGCGATGGTGGAGACCGCGTCCGGGCACCGCGTGCTCCTTGCGCCGAGCGAGGAGGTGGCCGACTACGTCCGGTCGACCTACGTCTTCGACGAGGTCCGTATCGAGCCGGTCACCGTCACCGTCCAGGGGTCGCGCTGGCAGGTCCGGTCACCCTCGCTCGACCTCGACCTGGTGACGGGCGGCCGGCTTCCGCTCGGTCACCTGCTGCGCGGCATACCCCGGGCGGTGGCCACCCATCCCGCGTGGGCCGTCCTCTGCGACCCTGTCGCGCGGGTGCTGCTGTGCGGGGTCCGGACCCGGGGCGCGGCGGTCGGGGACCGTCGCGAGTTCTACGGAGCGACCGACACCAGAGCGGTCCGGACGGCCTCCGGCAGGTTCGACGACGTCGCGCTGGGAGCGCTGGCGGCCGTCGACCCGCCCTGCCGGTTCGGGTTCTCCTCCACGCCGCGCCGGCCCTCGGTCACCGACGTCGTGACGACGGTCAGCGTCCCGGCCGCCGGGGCCTGACCGGCGGCCATGTAAGGATCGACGTACGGCCGACCGGCCGGACACGCGCGAGGAGTCCCCATGCAGATCGAACGAACCGTCACCACCGACCGACCGATCGCGGACGTGTTCGCCTACCTGAGCGACTTCACGACGACGACGCAGTGGGACCCCGGGACGGTCCGGACGACCCTCACCTCGGGCGACGGGGGCGTCGGCACCGTCTATGCCAACACCTCCCGCTTCATGGGCCGCGAGAGCCAGCTGACCTACACCGTCGTCGAGCGCGCCGAGAACGCCAGGATCGTGCTGCGCGGGGTCAACAGGACGGTGACCGCCACCGACACGATGACCTTTGCCGCCGACGGTGGCGGCACGACGGTGACGTATGTCGCGGCCTTTCAGTTCTCCGGCCTGGCCAAGTACCTCGGCCCGCTGTTGGCGCCCGCGCTGAAGAAGCTCGGCGACGGCGCCGAGGCGGGGATGCGCGACGCGCTGGCCACGCTCTGACCGGCGGTGACAGCGGTGGCCCGACCCAGCCGGACTGCTCCCGGCCCCGGACAGGAGTCGGTGTGGGACTACCCGAGGCCACCTCGCCTTGACCCGACGGACGAGCAGGTCGTCATCGTCCTCGGTGGGACCGTGGTCGCCCGGAGCAGCCGGCCGGTCCGGGTGCTCGAGACGAGCCACCCGCCGACGTACTACCTGCCCGTGCCGGCGTTCCTCCCAGGCGCCCCCGTCCCGGTCGACGGCTCGTCGGTGTGCGAGTTCAAGGGACGGGCGGCCTACTTCGACGTCGTCGGGGGCGGCGGCGCCATCGCCCCCGGGGCAGCCTGGACCTACCCGGCACCGACCCCGTCGTTCGCCGCGCTGGTGGACCACGTGGCCGTCATGCCCGCCGCCATGGACCGGTGCACCGTGGACGGCGAGGTGGTGGTGCCGCAGGAGGGCGGGTTCTACGGTGGCTGGATCACCTCGCGCGTCGTCGGCCCGTTCAAGGGCGCACCCGGCACCTGGGGCTGGTGAGGTCCGCTCGCCCTGACGGCGGCTCAGCGTCCCGGCCTCCTGCGACCACTTCTGACCGACCGACGACCATCACCCACTCCGCATGGGTGGGCGGCACGAGGGTGGGGGGAGGCAACGGTGACTGGTGGTCGTCGGCCGGCGGGTCCGAGCCACAGGCCTCGTGGGCTGGCGACCCGCCAGCCCGGTCAGAGCGCGGTCAGAGCAGGGAGATGAGCGAGGTCGCCTCGACCAGCCGCTCCCGCTCGCGCAGCAGCAGCGCCCGCCGCGACAGGTCCACCTCGCCACCCTCCACGGCCTGCCGGGCGCTGAGCACGTCGATCTCGCGCTGGACCCACGCCGAGCACGCGCGGATGGTCTCCGGCCCTGACCGACGCCAGGGCTCGGCCCGCTCCTGAAGGTCGACGAGGCGGGCGTGCGCACCCGCCAGCCCGTCCTGGTAGCGGGTCCGGAGCACGGCTGCCACCTCGGGGGCGACCTGGCCGCTCCGTCCGACCTCGTCCAGCCGGGCGAGCCATCCCTCGTGCGTCGCGACCTCGGCGCGGGTGGCGGTCAGCCGGTGGGCGAGGTCGGGGATGACCACGCCGGCACAGACCCGCAGACCCAGGACCCTGACCTCCTCGGGGTCGACCTGGCCCAGTGCCGCGCGCAGCGCCGCGACCTCCAGCTCCAGCAACAGCTCGAAGAGCGACACCTCGTGAGCCAGCCGGTCCACCTGACCGGGCAGCTCCTTGACCCGGTCCCGCACCTCGACGAAGGGCCGGAGCACCCACTCGCGCATGTCCCCGGTCCGGTCCAGCGTGCGGCTCTGGACCTCCTTGAGCCGGCGTTGGAAGGTGCCGGCCAGGCCCTGTGGCTCGGGCGAAGGCGCGTCCCGCTCGGGTCCGTCGAGGGCACCGAGGTCGGTCGCCAGCACGGCCTCGACGACCTGGCCCAGCTTTGCCACCCGGCCCAGCACGACCTTCCACGCCTCGGTCCGCCACCTGGCCTCGGTGAGCCTGCCGATGTCGACCGCCGCCCGGTCGGCATCGAGCGGGCCCTGGTTGTTCCGGTACTGCTCGATGGTGGCCCGGATCGCCGCCACCTCCACGAGGTAGTCGTCGAACATCGTCGAGGAGCTCTCGACGAACTGGGTCCAGGACGTCAGCGAGGTCCCGGTCTGCTGCTTCACGTACTGCCCGGCGAGCGCCCGCGCGGCGCGCAGCGCAGCGACGATCGGCAGGCTGACCATCCCGAAGCCAGCCCCCTCCTGGTGCCCGCCGTTGCCCCCCGCGACGTGCGAGAGCGCCTCGTCGAGCACTTCCAGGGTGTCCGAGATGCGGGTGGCCTGCTCGGCCACCCGGACCGCGGAGGCGTCCAGCGTTGCGAAGGTGGCCCGGACCTGTTCCTCGATGGGGGCCACGGCCGACGACCACTCGACCGTCTGGCCGGTCCCGCCCATCCCGACCGTCCCGCCCAACGTCGCGCCCTGTGCCCTGTCGACCAGTGGAGTACTCATCGGCCTGTCCCCTTCCCCGGCAAGGGTCCCGCCGCCGCATACGGTGCGCAACGGGTTTTCCCGGACTGGAACAATGGCTCCATGCGTCGCATCGTCCAGAGCAAGAAGCTGCAGCACGTCCGCTACGACGTGCGTGGACCGATCCTTGTCGAGGCGCAGCGGCTGGAGGCCGAGGGGCACAAGATCCTCAAGCTCAACATCGGCAACACCGCACCGTTCGGCTTCGACGCGCCCGAGGCGATCCTCGCCGACATGATCCACAACCTTCCCGAGGCCCAGGGCTACGCAGACTCGCGTGGGATCTACAGCGCCCGGACCGCAGTGGCGCAGTACTACCAGTCCAGGGGGCTCACCGACACGCTGGTGGAGGACGTGTTCATCGGCAACGGCGTGAGCGAGCTGATCAGCATGGTGCTCCAGGCGTTCGTCGACGACGGCAACGAGATCCTCGTGCCGGCGCCGGACTACCCGCTCTGGACCGGTGCGGTGACCCTCGCCGGCGGCGTCCCGGTGCACTACCGCTGCGAGGAGGCCAACGGCTGGAACCCCGACCTGGCCGACATCGAGGCCAAGATCACCGAGAACACCCACGGCCTGGTGATCATCAACCCGAACAACCCCACCGGCGCCGTCTACAGCGAGGCGACCGTCAAGGGGCTCGTGGACATCGCCCGACGCCACGAGCTGGTCGTCTTCGCCGACGAGATCT
>JAICMC010000018.1 GCA_025929465.1 Nostocoides sp. | reverse complement strand
GGCCGGCTCGAGCTGTTCGAGTACATTCACCCCGATGCCATCGAAACGAGCCCGACTCGTCCCAATGAGATCGGTATGCACCGCGTCGCTTTCTCGGTGGACAACATCGATGAGGCTCTCGAGATCGCGGCGAAGCACGGCTGCTATCCGCTGCGCGGCGTCGCGACCTACGAGGACGTCTACAAGCTCACCTATGTCCGCGGCCCCAGCGGCATCATCGTGATGCTCGCCGAGGAGCTCAAGAAGAGCTGACCGCGTTGCTGGGCGGCTACCGTCGGGGGATGCAGTGCGCTGGTCGCCGAGACAGGGCAGACGCGGCTGAGCGACTCGGACGGTCTGCGGTCGACTGGATGCTTCGTCACGATGGAGCCGACTGGGCTGAGCCGTCGCTCTACCACGGGCGGTCCGGCATACTCCTTGCGCTCCACGAGGCCGACGCGCACTTCGACGAGCCGGCGTATGCCGATGCGGTCGACCGCGGCGCGGAGGCGTTGGCTGCCGGCCTGGACGAGGTCGCCGACTGCTCGCTGTACTTCGGCCTGACCGGAGTCGGGTTCACCTTGCACGCCCTGGGTAGGACCGACGCGGCCCGCCGGGCGTTGCGGCTCGTGCGGGACCGGTGCCGAAGCGGCCGATGGGGTCCGATGTTCGAGCTGCTCGGGGGCAACGCCGGCATCGGCCTCGGCGCGCTCCGGGCTGGCGATCTCGACCTTGCCGTCGACGCCGTGACCCCGTACCTGCAGGCCGCGACAAGAACCCCGCATGGCGTGAACTGGCCCGTGCGGCCGACGCCGCCACGGTCCCACCACATCGCGCACGGAACTCTCGGGATCGTGTGCGCGCTGGCGTCGATCGGGCAGGCAGCCAAACGTCCTGACCTGGTCGAGATCGCGCTTGAGGGCGCCGCCGATGTCGTCGGCCGCAACGAGGCCGGCCCCGATGGCTTCCTGGTGGCACACTCCGACCCACCGCACCGCCCCGACCTCATCGAGCGATACAGCTTGGGCTGGTGCAACGGGCCCACCGGCGACGCCCAGGTCTTCCGACTCCTGGCCCGGATCACCCGCGACCCGGGCTGGGACCGCCTCGCAGACCAGTGCTGGCGCACCGTCACCAGCTCCGGTCTGCCGCAGCGGATCCGGCCAGGATTCTGGGACAACAACGGGCGGTGCTGCGGGACCGCGGGCGTGCTGGCCCTCGCCAACGACCGGATCGTCGAGAACGCGGATGCCTTCGACTTCGCCGACCTCCTGGTGGACGACCTCGCCGAGCGAGCCACCATCGACCGATCGGGCGCGGCGTGGTCCAACCACGAGCACCGCGCAAGCCCCCCGATCCTTCAGCCACGCCCCGGTTGGGCGATGGGCAACGCCGGAATCGTGCGCGAGCTGCTTCGCTATGCGCGGGTGTGTTCCGGCCGACCCGACGGCTACGCGGTCCCCTGGCCAGACCACCCACCCACAGCAGGCTCGCACCCCGCCTGAGGCACCACGGCCGACGCCTTCCCCATTCGAACACGAGAAGCTGGACGAACGCCGCTTGCTCGCGGCATACCGATGCCGCACTATAGTTGCCATAGTGCAAATGTCTCAGGGGCCAACCGGGGTCCCGGGGCAGCTGGCCACGGCCCGCGTTGGTTCACCGGACGGCTGACGTCCGCGAGCCCGAGAAAGGAATGGCGACATGCGAGGAACGACGACCTCCCCACCCGCGGATGCCGAGCACCTGCTGGACAGGCTCCTCGTCAACGTCGAGCATGGTCGGTTCGAACGGTCCCTCTCCGGCCTGACGGCCGTGGCTGCGGTCGTCACCGGCGCGGAGGTGTACCTGGAGCACTACAAGGCCAGCTTCGGCAACAAGGTCATGTGGAGCCCCGTCCTGGTCACCCCACCTCTGGTCATCGCCGGAGTCGGCGGGGTCTTCAGCAAGCGCTGGGCGAAGACCGCGTTGCCGGTGGCGTCGGCGGTGTTCGCGCTGAACGGTCTGGCCGGCGAGTACTTCCATGCGCGCGGGGTGGCCCGCAAGCCCGGCGGCTGGTCACTGGCCTCCTACAACCTGCCCATGGGCCCACCCATCTCGGCGCCGGGGCTGATGGCCATGGTCGGGGGCATGGGCCTGCTCGCCTCGATCCTGCGTCGCGAGAAGTAGTCGCCGATGCCTGACTTCCGCAACCCGTCACACCTGCCCAACCTGCGGGACGACCGCCAGCCGCCTCGACCGTCCTGGCTGCCCCGGCAACGCCGAGGAACCACGCCCCAGATGATCGGCAGGTACCCCGACTACGACGTCCTGACGGCTGTGGACACCTGGGACGACGCGACCAGGAAGGTGGTCCTGGCGCGCCTCGACCCGCCCGGTCCGCTGCGGTTCTTCGACGCCGCGCAGGAGCCCGTCCTGCGAGCCTTCTGCGACACCGTCATGGCGCAGGACAAGGAGCCGAGGGTGCCCGTCGCCGAGTTCATCGACGACAAGCTCGCCGCCGGACGACTCGACGGGTTCCAGTACGACGACATGCCGGACGACCGACAGACCTGGCAGATCGTCCTGGACGGCCTGCAGCACACGGCCGACGAGCGGTCGCCTGCGGGTGCCGGCTTCGCCGCCGCCTCTCCGGCCACGCGAGAGCAGATCATCGACGACTTCGCCAACGGCGCGCTGTCGGGCGGTCCCTGGGATCGGGTCAACGTGAGCCGCGCCTGGAGCGTGTGCATGCGCGCGATCCTCGCCGGCTTCTACTCCCACCCCTGGGCCTGGAACGAGATCGGGTTCGGCGGACCGGCATACCCCCGCGGCTTCATGCGCCTGGGCCCGACGAGCACCACCGAGCCCTTCGAGCGCCACGGCGCCACGGCAGAGGACCCCTCGGACGTCGTCCGGGACGGACAGCTCGATGGGTGACCTGCTGCGGGGACTGCTCACGGGCGCGGTCGGACCCGACGACAACGACTCGCGCTTCCTGCTCGACGTGCACTCCCGCCAGCTCCCCGGCGAGGACACCATGCGTCGCTACCGAGCCGAGGAGGAGGTGGACCTGGTCATCGTCGGGGCCGGGGCCGGGGGGTCCGTGCTGGCCCAGCGGCTGGCCCGGCACGGCTGGAAGATCGTCATCCTGGAGGCCGGGCCGTTCTGGCACCCCGACGAGGACTGGGTCTCGGACGAGGCCGGGTCGCACGGGCTGTACTGGACCCAGAAGCGCATCATCGGCGGCTCGGACCCCATCGAGCTGGGCAAGAACAACTCCGGGCGCGGCGTCGGCGGCTCGATGGTCCACTACGCCGGGTACACCCCCCGCTTCCATCCCTCGGACTTCTCCACCTTCACCGACGACGGGGTCGGGGCCGACTGGCCGATCGACTACGAGGACCTGCGACCCCACTACGAGCGCGTCGAGGCCGAGCTCCCCGTCGCCGGGCAGAACTGGCCCTGGGGGTACCCGCACCGGTACCCGTTCTCCCCGCACCCGATATCCGGCGCGGCGGCGCGGCTGTGGGAAGGCGCCCGGAAGCTGGGGGTCGAGATGCGGGTCGGTCCGGTCGGGATCGTCAACGGCACCTTCGGGAACCGCCCGCACTGCATCTACCGCGGGTACTGCCTGCAGGGCTGCAAGGTCAACGCCAAGGCCAGCCCGTACGTGACCCACCTGCCGGACGCGCTCAGCCACGCGGTGGAGATCCGGGCGAACTGCATGGTCGCCCGCGTCGAGGTCGACGAGGCCACCGGGCGCGCCGTCGGAGTCGTCTACCACGACGAGGTCGGTGGTGCCGAGATCCTGCAGCGGGCCCGGTTCGTGGCGGTGGCCGGCTACTCCATCGAGACCCCTCGCCTGCTGCTCAACTCCACGAGCAGGCGGTTCCCCCACGGGCTGTGCAACAACGAGGACCAGGTGGGTCGGTACGTCATGGTCCAGGGCGCCAGCCAGACGGCCGGCCGGTTCCCCGACGAGCTGCGGATGTACAAGGCGCCCCCTCCGGAGGTCTCGTCCGAGCAGTTCTACGAGACCGACCGGGACCGCGGGTTCGCCCGCGGGTTCTCCATCCAGACCGTCTCCCCGCTCCCGATCGGGTGGGCCGAGCACGTCCTCGCCGACGGACACTGGGGTCGGGCGATGCGCGAGTACATGCGCGACTACAACCACTGGGCCACGATCGGCGTCCTCAACGAGCTCCTCCCCCAGCCCGACAACCGGATCACCGTCGCGGACGAGACCGACCCCTACGGCATACCCGTCGCCAGGATGGACTACGCGCTGTGTGCCAACGACCGGTCGAACATCGAGTACTCCACCAAGGTCATCACCAACCTGCTCTACGCCGCCGACTGCCAGGACGTGCTCACCATCCACCGGTACGCGCACCTCGTCGGGGGCGGGCGGATGGGCTCCAGCCCGGAGACCAGCGTGATCGACGCCAACCAGCGCAGCTGGGCGGTCCCCAACCTGTTCCTGGCCGACGGCTCGGTCTGCCCCACCCAGGGGTCGGCCAACCCCGCGCTGACGATCATGGCGCTGGCCTCCCGCCTCGGCGAACGGATGGCTGACGGGTCAGCCATGGACGACGACCCGGCAGCACGCGCGGGACGCGGCGCGGTCCAGGCCGGTCGAAGGTAGGCAGCACATGCCTGAGCTCTTCCCCCTGTCGGCTCGTGATCACCCCCTTGCTCGTCATCCGACGATCCACGGACGCACCGGTCCGCGCGGCGCCGTCAACGAGCCGCTCCGGAAGGCAGGACGACGATGACCCCACCCAGCCTCTCCCCGTCCCGGCCCGACACCGCGTCCGAGACGTCCACGGACGAGCAGGTCACGGTCGGCGGGCCCAGCCGCCCGCATCCGGTCAACCGCGGCGCACTGGTCGCGGAGCTGACCCGGAAGGTGCGCGGCGAGGTGCTGTTCGACCCGGGGAGCCGGGCGCTGTACGCCACCGACGCCTCGAACTACCGCCAGCTTCCGCTCGGTGTGGTGGTCCCGGCCGACGTCGACGACGTGGTTGCCGCCGTCGAGGTCTGTCACCGTCTCGACGCGCCGATCCTGGCCCGCGGTGGTGGGACCAGCCTGGCCGGACAGTGCTGCAACGACGGCGTCGTCCTGGACTTCTCCCGGCACGTGAACCACATCCTGGCGATCGACCCCGATCGCGAGTGCGCACTGGTCGAGCCCGGGGTGGTGCTGGACGACCTCCGGGCGGCGGCCGAGGAGCACGGCCTGACCTTCGGGCCGGACCCCGCCACCCACAGCCACTGCACGCTGGGCGGGATGATCGGCAACAACTCCTGCGGCGTCCACTCGATCCTGGCCGGCCGCACCTCCGACAACGTGCTCGAGCTGGAGATCCTCACCTACGACGGTGTGCGGATGTGGGTGGGCCCCACGAGCGATGAGCGGTATGCCGAGATCATCGGCGCCGGCGGACGTCCGGCCGAGATCCACCGGTCGCTGCGCGAGCTGCGCGACCGGCATGCCGGGCTGATCCGGGACCGCTACCCCGACATTCCGCGCAGGGTGTCGGGCTACAACCTGGACGACCTGCTGCCGGAGCACGGGTTCGACATCGCCCGGGCCCTCGTCGGCAGCGAGTCCACCTGCGTCCTGGTGCTCACCGCCCGGCTGCGGCTCGTACCCAGCCCACCGGCGCGACGAACCCTGCTGCTCGGCTACCCGGACGGGGCGGCAGCGGCCGACGCGGTCCCCGAGGTCATGGCACACCATCCGGTCGGGCTGGAGGGCTTCGACGACGCCCTCGTCGGCGACGTGCAGGCCCGAGGACTGCACGCGGACGGGGTCGCCCTGCTGCCCGACGGCGGCGGTTGGCTGCTGGCCGAGTTCGGGGCAGACACCGACGAGCAGGCCGTGGCGGCGGCCCGAGCCTGCCAGGACGCCCTGGACAACGACGCCACGCGTCTGCTCGACCCGCGCGACGCGCCCTCGGTCTGGGGGGTACGGGAGTCCGGGTTGGGAGCGGCGGCGAGGGTCCCAGGCGAGCCGGACACCCATCCTGGGTGGGAGGACGCCGCGGTGGACCCGAGCCGCCTGGGTGACTACCTGCGCGAGTTCCGCCGGCTGACCGACAGGTATGGCTACCACGCCGACCTCTACGGCCACTTCGGGCAAGGCTGCGTGCACACCAGGATCAGCTTCGACCTGGTCACGGCGGACGGTGTCGACGCGTTCCGGCGCTTCCTGACCGACGCGGCCGAGCTGTGCGTGAAGTACGGCGGGTCGCTCTCGGGCGAACACGGCGACGGCCAGGCCCGGGCGGCCCTGCTGCCGATCATGTACGGGGCCGACCTGGTCGACGCCTTCAGGCAGTTCAAGGGCATCTGGGACCCGGCCGGCCAGCTGAACCCCGGCAAGGTCGTCGACCCCTACGGCGTGGACGACAACCTGCGCTACGGCGCGGCATACCGGCCTCGGCAGCTGCCCACCTTCTTCGCCTACCCGCAGGACGGCGGCGACTTCGCCCGCGCAGCGGACCGCTGCGTCGGGGTCGGGAACTGCCGCCAGCACGAGGGCGGCGTGATGTGCCCCTCCTACCAGGCGACGCGAGAGGAGCAGTACTCCACCCGCGGCCGCGCCCGGCTGCTGTTCGAGATGCTCAACGGTGCACAGCGGGACCGGGGTTGGCGCGACGAAGCCGTCAAGGACGCGCTGGACCTGTGCCTGGCCTGCAAGGGATGCAAGGGCGAGTGCCCGGTCAACGTCGACATGGCCACCTACAAGTCCGAGTTCTTCGCGCACTACTATGCCGGTCGCCTGCGACCCCCCGCGGCATACGCCATGGGCCTGCTCATGTACTCGGCCCGGGCCGCCTCGCTGGCCCCGCGGCTGGTCAACACCCTCACCCACGCGCCGGTCACGAGCACCGCGTTGAAGCGGGCCGCCGGCGTTCACCCCGACCGCGACGTCCCACGGTTCGCCCGGCGCACCTTCCGGTCCACGTGGCAGGCGCACGAGCGGAACCCGGGGCGGCGCGTGATCCTGTGGCCGGACACCTGGAACGACAGCTTCCATCCTCCTGCACTGCGGGCGGGCGCCGAGGTGCTCGCTGCGGCCGGCTTCGCCGTCGACGTCCCCTCGCGATGGCTCTGCTGCGGCCGTCCGCTCTACGACTGGGGGATGCTGCGGCACGCCCGACATCTGCTGCGCCGGACGCTGGCGGTGCTGGGGCCGGACATCGACGACGGCGTGCCGGTCATCGGTCTCGAGCCGTCGTGCGTGTCGGTGTTCCGCGACGAGCTGCCCTCGCTGCTCCCCCACGACCGCCGCGCCGGTCGTCTGGCGGCACAGACGTACACGTTGACCGAGTGGCTGGCCAAGGCCGCGCCGGACTTCGCCCCGGCCATCGACGGGCCTGTGCTGCTCCACGGCCACTGCCACGACCGGTCCGTCCTGGGCTTCGACACCGAGACCGACCTGCTGGGCCGCTGTGGCGCAGACGTCGACATGCCGGAGGAGGGCTGCTGCGGCATGGCGGGTGCGTTCGGGTTCGAGGCGCGCAACTACGAGGTGTCGATGCGGTGTGCCGACCGGGCGCTGCTGCCCGCCGTCGGGAAGGCGGCGAGGCTGACGACGCTGGTCGCCGACGGGTTCTCCTGCCGCGAGCAGATCCGGCAGGGCAGCGGTCGGACACCCGTCCACATCGCCGAGCTGCTGGCCTCCGCCATGAAGGAGCACACCCGATGACCGAACCGATGCAGCTGAGGACGCCGCCCGATGAGGCCGCCCTGGCCCGGACCGCCAACACGATCCGGCAGGACGTGATCGCCATGCTGGTGGAGGCGGGCTCCGGGCACTCCGCGGGTTCGCTCGGGATGGCCGACGTGTTCGCCGCGCTGTACTTCGCCGTGCTGCACGTCGACCCGGACGACCCGTGGCGACCCGACCGCGACCGGGTGGTGCTCAGCAACGGCCACATCTGTCCGGTCTGGTATGCCACGCTCGCCGAGCGCGGCTTCTTCGACGTCGCCGAGCTGATGACGCTGCGCAGGCTCGGAAGCCGGCTTCAGGGCCACCCGCACGTCCGGTCGCTGCCCGGGATCGAGGCCAGCTCCGGACCCCTGGGGCAAGGCCTTTCCCAGGGCATCGGGATGGCGCTGGCGGCCCGGCTCGACGGTGCCGCCTGGCGCACGCACGTCCTGCTCTCCGACGGGGAGCACGACGAGGGCCAGATCTGGGAGGCGGTCATGTTCGCTGCCAAGTACCGTCTGCGCAACCTCACCACCTGGGTGGACCGCAACAACATCCAGATCGACGGCGTGACGTGACCGAGGACGTCATGCCGCTCGAGCCGTTCGCCGCCAAGTACGCCGCCTTCGGCTGGCACGTGCTGGAGATCGACGGCCACAACCACCGCGCCATCGTCGACGCCGCCCGGCTGGCCGAAGCGGTCTACGACAGGCCGACGGTGGTCATCTGTCACACGATCCCCGGCAAGGGGGTGGACTTCATGGAGGACGACTACACCTGGCATGGCATTCCGCCGGATCGCGGGCAGGCCAAGCGGGCGCTGGCCGAGCTGCGTGGCCTGAGGGGACGGATCGAAGGTGGGGACCAGTGACCGCCGACGCGCACCTCATCGACCCCCTCTTCGACGCTCCCGAACAGAAGGCGTGTCGCGCCGGGTTCGGTGACGCCCTCGTGCAGCTGGGCGAACGCAACGAGGACGTGGTGGTGCTGACCGGGGACCTGGCCGACTCGACCAAGGTGGACGCGTTCCAGGAGCGCTACCCGGACCGGTTCTTCGAGGTCGGCGTGGCTGAACAGAACATGATGGGAATCGCCGCCGGACTCGCGTTGGCGGGCAAGATCCCGTTCACCTCCTCCTACGCCACCTTCTCACCCGGTCGCAGCTGGGACCAGCTGCGCGTGTCGGTCGTCTACACCGGCGCGAACGTCAAGGTCGTCGGTGCTCATGCCGGGCTGTCCGTCGGACCCGACGGAGCCACGCACCAGGCGCTGGAGGACCTGGCGATGACCCGGGTGCTGCCCAACCTCACCGTCGTCGTGCCGTGCGACTACGAGGAGACCGTCAAGGCCACCCATGCCTTGGCCGAACACGACGGTCCCTGCTACATGAGGTTCGGACGCAGCCAGACCCCCGCCTTCACCACGAAGGACACGCCGTTCCGGATCGGTCGCGCCGAGGTGCTCCGCGACGGCGACGACCTGACCATCGTGGCGTGCGGACCGCTCGTCTACGAAGCACTGCTGGCTGCCGAGCGCCTGCATGCCGGTCAGGTCGAGGCACGGGTCCTCAACTGCCACACCATCAAGCCGCTGGACCTGGCAGCGGTGACCGCCGCGGCGAACGAGACCGGCGCCCTCGTCACCGTCGAGGAGCACCAGGTGCACGGTGGCCTCGGGGGTGCCGTCGCCGAGGTCCTGGCGCAGCAGGCTCCCACGCCGTTGGAGATGGTCGCCATGCCGGACCACTTCGGTGAGTCCGGAACTCCGGAGGAGCTGCTCGCCACCTGGGGTCTGACCGCACCGACCATCGTCGAGCGGGCCCGTCGTGTCCTGACCCGCAAGGGCAGCTGATGCCGCCGGCCTGGTCCAGGTCCACGAGCCATCGCGCGGGTGTCCGTCCAGCAGGCACCCGCCCTGTCGAAAGGAGCAACCATGACCGCTGATGCGCACGCCCTGGTCAGCAATGCGCCACCGCCTGCGTCGGGCCAGCAGTTCGAGATCAGCCATGGCGGGCAGCGCGCGACGGTCGTCGAGGTCGGTGGCGGGCTGCGCCAGCACAGCGTCGGCGAGCACGAGCTGCTCGACGGCTACGACGCGCAGTCGCGGTGCACCGGTGCCAGGGGGTTGCCGCTGGTCCCGTGGCCCAACCGGATCCGCGACGGCAGCTACACCTTCGGCGGCACCGAGTACCAGGTCCCGCTGACCGAGCCGGACAAGCACAACGCCATCCACGGCTTCCTGCGCTGGCGCAACTGGACCTGTCGTCGCCATGACGCCGACCGGGTGGTCATGGGCATCGTCCTGAACCCGATGATGGGCTACCCGTTCGCCTTGGACGTCACCGTCGACTACCGCCTCGACGACTCGGGCCTCACGGTGTGCACGAGCGCGACGAACCTCGGCGCCAAGACCTGCCCCTACGGTGCCGGCCAGCATCCCTACCTCACCGTCGGAACCGACCTGATCGATCCCTGCAGCCTCCAGCTGGACGCCGCCCGCTACCTGCCCACGGACGACCGTGGACTCCCGACCGGAGACGTCGATGTCGACGGATCGGCGTTCGACTTCCGGGACGGCCGCACGATCGGCGCACAGGAGGTCGACCTGACCTTCACCGATCTGGCTCGTGACGCCGACGGGTTGGCGTGGGTCCGGCTCACCGCGCCGGACGGACGACGGGTCGACGTCTGGGTCGACGAGCACTACCCCTTCGTCGAGCTGTACACCTCGCACACCCAGCCACCCCCGCACTACCGGACCGGCCTCGGTGTGGAACCGATGACGTGTGCCCCCAATGCCTTCCGGACCGGCGAGGGACTGGTCAGGCTCGAACCCGGGGAGTCGACGAGCGCCACGTGGGGCATCCGGTCGTCCTGCTGAGACCGCCGACGCCCGAGCACCGTGCCGCGTCGTCGGTCTCAGCGTCGGCGCAGGCGTGCGGGCAGCCTCAGCGCACCCGGTAGGGCTCGGCGTCGGGGACCTTGAGCTCCAGACCAAGCCCGGGCCGGCTCTGGTCGGGTCGCAGCACGCCACCCGTGGGGTCCAGGGCGCCGTCGAAGAAGAGGCCCTCGATGCGGACGTGGTCGTGGAAGTACTCGAGGTGACGAAGGTTGGGGACGGCTGCGGCGACGTGGGCATGCAGGTTCGGTGCGCAGTGGCCGGACACCTGCAGACCGTCCGCGGCAGCCACGGCCGCCACCCGAAGCCAGTCGCTGATCCCGCCGCAGCGGGTCACGTCGACCTGCAGGCAGTCGACCGCCCCGGCGGACACCATGCGCGCGAAATACACCAGGTCGTAGCCGTACTCGCCCGCCGTGACGTCGCAGGAGACCTGGTCCCGGACCTCCCGCAGACCGGTCAGGTCGTCGGAGGAGACCGGCTCCTCGAACCAGGTGACGTCATGCTGGGCCATGGCCTCGGCCACCCGAACGGCCTGCTTGCGCGTGTACCCACCGTTGGCGTCCACGTACAGCTCGACATCGGGACCGATCGTCTCGCGGGCGAACCGGATGCGGGCCAGGTCCCGATGCACGTCGCTGCCCCACGACTGCCCGATCTTGATCTTCACCCGGGGTATCCGCCACTCCCCGACCCAGCGGTCCAGCTGGGCCCGGGCGGTGCGCTCGTCGTAGGTGGTGAAGCCCCCGCTGCCATAGATGGGCACCTCGGAGCGGGCCAGACCGAGCAGGCGGCACACCGGCACACCGAGCACCTTGCCCTTCAGGTCCCACAAGGCGGCGTCCACTGCGCTGAGCGCACAGGACACCAGCCCGGGTCGCCCGTCGTTGCGGACCGCGCGCACCATGCTCGACCAGGCGGCCGGGATGTCGAGCACGGGCAGGCCGGTCAGGACCTCGGCGAGCACCCCGTCGACGAACGGCTTGCACGCGGCCGGGGCATAGGTGTAGCCGAGGCCGGTGGCGCCCCCGCCGGTGACCTGGACGAGCACCATGGTCGTGGTCGTCCACGACAGGGTGCCGTCGGCCTCCGGCTGGTCGGTCGGGACCTGGTACACGCTGACGTCCAGCGACTCGACGACGTCGTCCACTCGATGCATGGTTGCCATCTGACAACAATAACCGCGTCGAGCGGGACGCGGCACCGACCCCTCAGGCCGAGGAGTCCAGCGCCTCGGCGACAGCCTCGCTGAACTGCTGCAGACCCTCCAGCAGGGAGCGCTGGCCGACCGGGGTCATCCGTTGCAGCACCTCGTCGATGTCCGCGCGCCGGGTCGCCGCGAAGGCGTCCAGCCGGCGCTGCCCCTCCCCGCTGAGCCTCAACGTGACCTCACGCCGGCTCCCGGCGCTCGTCTCACGCTCGATCAGGCCGGCCGCCTCGAGCCGGTCGCACAGGCGGCTCGCGGACGAGGCGATGGCGCCGGTCGCGCGCGCGAGCTGGGTCAGGTTCATCGTGCCGTTGCGCTCCAGCACGCTGAGCACGCGCGCCTGCGAAGGCGGGATGCGTGGGACGGCCCAGTCCTCGGCCCGGTCCCAGATCAGGACGAGCGACTGGGCGTTGCGGGCGACCGCGTCCGGGAGAACCTGCCCTGCCGGGAGCGCCGACGGCTTCGACGTCATACTCACACCATGCTCCCACCTGTGCTGAACAACCCGTCCTGGCCGCACTGCACGGACCGGAGGGCAGGCCTCAATTGTGGCACAGGGTCGCGTCGACCATGCGCAGCGTTGCGTCGATCATGCGCAGGTTCGCGCCGGACCCGACGGGAGCCCAACCCCCAGGAGGTCGCCTGTGCGTGACGCGGAGCTCTTGCAGAGCGTCCTGGCTGCGCTCGACCACGCGCCACCCGATGCGACCGTCGAGGTACTGCGCCCGCTGCTCGCCGACCACCTGGGAGCAACCGGTGTGCGGCTGCTCCTCGCCAACTGCGAGCTGACCGCGCTGCGCCCGGTGCTGGACCCGGACAGCCGCGAGGTCCTGACCGACACACCCGCGGGGGCTGCCTTCGTCACCCAGGAGCCGGTCACCTGTGCCGCCGACGGCGGCGGCTCGGGTGCTGGCGTGACGGCCTACCTGCCGCTGACGGTCCGCGGCGACCGGATCGGAGTGCTGCAGCTGACCGTGCCCGACCCCCTCGCGGCCGCCGAGCTGCGGGTGCTGCAGCGGCTGGCGGGGGTCGTCGGGTATGCCGTCCAGGCCGCCGCCCGGCATACCGACGCCGTGCACCGCGGGTCACGGTCCCAGCGGCTCACCCTGGCGGCGGAGCTGCAGTGGCAGCTGCTACCAGGGCGCGGCTCCCGTGCGACGGAGTACGAGCTGGCCGCTCATCTCGAGCCGGCGTACCGGGTGCACGCCGACAACTACGACTGGTCGCACGACGGGGACCGCCTCGTCCTCGGCGTCACCGACGCCGCACGACGGGGGAACGTGGCCTCGCTGCTCACCACGCTGGCCGTGACGGCGATGCGCAACGCCCGGCGCGCCGGGATCGGCCTGGCCGACCAGGCCGCCCTGGCCGACCAGGCGATCTATGCCCATCACCAGGGCAGGGAGTACATCAGCACGCTGCTGCTGGCCGTCGACCTGGCCAGCGGACATGCCAGCGCCGTCCTGGCCGGCTCGCCACGGCTGTTCATCCTGCGTGACGGGCAGGTGCTCCAGGCCCAGCTCACCGACGAGGGCCCGTTGGGGATGTTCGAGGGCACCGAGTACACCGAGCAGGAGTTCGACCTCGTCGGCGGCGACCGGCTCCTCCTGGTGTCCGACGGCATCCATGCCGCCCGCTCACCCGGCAGCGAGCCGTTCGGCGGGGTGCGCCTGCCCGACGTCCTTCGGGCCACCGCGACCGCTCCCGTCGGCGCCGTCGTCCGCATCCTCATCGAGGAGCTGTTCCGGCACCGTGACCTGGCCGAGCTCGAGGACGACGCGGCGGTCCTGTGCCTGGACTGGGCCGGCCGGACCACCCCGGCGCCCACCGTGCGGGCGGAGGCCGCCGGAGCAACGAGCGCAGAGCTGCGCGCCATGCCGACGCGGCTGGCTGCCGTGACCAGCCTGGCCGACCGGCACTCCCTGCCCTTGTCGCGCGGACGCTAGCCCGCCCGTACGGCCGAAGCAGCGTCCTGCTCTGGTGATACCTTTGCCGTATGGCAACCATCTACGCCCGGCGACCGTCGACCTGACCCCAGCTCGACGACCGATCTGCCGTGCGCGACCCGGGGCCGCCACCTCGAGAGGACAGGAATCCAGCAGATGAGCAGCACCGTCAGCGACTTCGTCATCGACCGCCTGATCGCATGGGACCTGCACCAGTTCTACGGGTTCCCCGGTGACGGAATCGGGGGGTTCGACGGCGCCCTGGACCGTGCCCAGTCCGACGGCAAGGACTTCCGCTACGTGCGCCCCACCCATGAGGAGATCGCCGCCTTCATGGCCTGCGCGCACGCCAAGTTCACCGGCGGGATCGGGGTCTGCATCGCCACCTCCGGTCCGGGGGCCGTGCACCTGCTCAACGGCCTGTACGACGCCAAGATGGACAACCAGCCGGTCGTGGCGATCGTCGGCCAGCAGGGCCGGGTCGCGCTCGGCAGCGAGGCCCAGCAGGAGCTGAACCTCGAGCGGGTCTTCACGGACGTCGCCGGCTACGTGCAGACGGTCCTCACCCCGATGCACGCCCAGATGGTGGTCGACCGGGCGGTCCGGATCGCTCGCGCACAGCGCTGCCCCACCGTGGTCATCCTCCCCGCGGACATCCAGGACATGGAGGTGGCGGAGCCCGACCTGGAGCACTGGGTCTCCCGCACCGGGGTCGGCCACGCCTCCACCGTGCTGACCCCGCCCGACGCCGAGCTCCGCCGTGCTGCGGAGGTGCTGAACGCCGGCAGCAGGGTCGCCATGTTCGTCGGCCAGGGCGCCCGGGGAGCCACCGACGAGGTGATCGCCGTGGCCGAGCAGCTCGGCGCCGGCATCATCACGGCGCTGCTCGGCAAGGACGTGGTCCCCGGCGACCTTCCCTACCACACCCAGCAGCTCGGCCTGCTGGGGTCCCGACCCAGCTACGACATGATGCAGGACTGCGACACCCTGCTCATGGTCGGCAGCAACTACCCGTATGCCGAGTTCCTTCCCAAGACCGGACAGGCGCGGGGGGTGCAGATCGACCTGTCGCCCCGCCACCTGAGCCT
Organism: Nostocoides sp.; assembly: GCA_025929465.1. GTDB lineage: Bacteria > Actinomycetota > Actinomycetes > Actinomycetales > Dermatophilaceae > Nostocoides. The sequence continues at coordinate 9,715 of JAICMC010000018.1, read as the reverse complement.
GCGCTACCCGATGGAGGTCAACCTTGCCGGTGACGCGAAGGCGACCCTGGCTGCGCTGCTGCCGCACCTGACCCGCCAGGAGGACCGCGGGTGGCAGGAGAAGGTCATCGAGGGCATGAAGGACTGGAACGAGGTCACCGAGCGGGAGGCGATGACCGAGGCCGACCCGATCAACCCGCGCTACGTCTACCACCTGCTCAACGAACGCCTCCCGCACAACTGCATCGTGACCGCGGATGCCGGCTCCACGGCGGACTGGTACGGCCACCACATCCGCCTCGGCCGCGACATGTCCGGCAACCTGTCCGGCATGCTCGCCTCGATGCTGGCCTCCATGCCGTATGCCGTCGCCGCCAAGTTCGCCCACCCGGACCGGCCCGTGGTGTGCACCATCGGCGACGGCGCCTTCCAGATGCTCGGCATGAACGAGCTGCTGACCGTCAAACGTCACTGGGCCTCCTGGGCGGACCCCCGGTTCATCGTCCTGGTGCTGCACAACAACGACCTGACGCAGGTGTCCTGGGAGATGCGCGAGGTCGGCGACCCGCGGTACGACACCGCCCAGCGGGTGGAGTCCATGGACTACGCAGCCTTCGCCGAGGTGCTCGGCCTGCGCGGGATCACCGTCGACAAGCCGGACCAGGTCGCGGCGGCCTGGGACGCCGCGTTCGCCGCTGACCGGCCGGTCGTGCTGGACGTGCACACCGACCCCAACGTGCCGCCCCTGCCTGCGCACATCTCCTTCGCAGAGGCCAAGGGATTCCTCACGACCCTGGTCAAGGGCGACCCGGCCGAGGCCTCGGTCATCCGCAACTCCCTGCGCGCTGTCGGTGCCCAGCTCTTCGCCGGCGCCAAGAAGGCCGTGCCCGGGGACCACAGCTGAGACGCGCGGCGCAGCCGGGCGGACTGCGGCCCTCCTCCCGCGACCACCCACCCGGGTGGGCGTGCAACGATTGCTGAACTGCAAATATTTCTGACGACAAGGAGCCGCACATGGCACGAGTGGTGGCCATCACCGGAGCAAGTGGCGGGATCGGACGCGCGACAGCCCAGGAGTTCGCCCGTCGAGGGGACCGGCTGGCGCTGCTGGCCCGCGGTGAGACCGGGCTCGCGGGCGCGGAGGCGGAGGCCAGGGAGCTCGGTGCCGAGGTGCTGACCATCCCCGTCGACATGGCCGACGCGGACGCGGTGGCCGCTGCGGTGGAGCGGATCGAGACCGAGCTGGGGCCGATCGACGTCTGGGTCAACGTGGCGTTCACGTCGGTGTTCGCCCGGTTCGAGGAGATCACGGCGGCGGAGTACAGACGCGCCACCGAGGTCAGCTATCTCGGCTACGTCTACGCCACGATGGCCGTACTACCCCGGATGCGAAGCCGTGACCGCGGGACGATCGTGCACTGTGGCTCAGCCTTGGCCTACCGCGGGATCCCGCTGCAGACCGCCTACTGCGGAGCCAAGCACGCGATCCAGGGGTTCCATGAGTCGCTGCGGTGCGAGCTGCTGCACGAGCACAGCAACGTCCACGTCACCATGGTGCAGATGCCGGCGCTGAACACCCCGCAGTTCTCCTGGGTGCTGTCCAGGCTGCCCGAGCACGCCCAACCCGTGCCGCCCATCTACCAGCCCGAGGTGGCCGCGCGCGCCCTGGCCTATGCGGCCGACCACCCCCGACGCCGTGAGTACTGGGTGGGTGCCAGCACCGTCCTCACCCTCGCCGCCAACGCGGTGGCTCCCGGCCTCCTGGACCGCTACCTCGGCCGCACCGGGTTCGACTCCCAGCAGACCGGTGCGCTGCGCACCGACGACCAGCCGGCCAACCTGTGGGAGCCCGCGGACGGTCCGGACGGGCACGACTTCGGTGCGCGGGGCGCCTTCGACGATGTCGCGCACACGGCCAGCCCGCAGCAGTGGGTGGCCCACCGCTACCCGCAGGTCTCGGCTGGGGCAGCGGCGCTGGTGGGACTGGGCCTGCTCGTCCGGGGCTGGGGACGGCGCAGGTGAGCCACCGCCGCGACCTGGTGCTCATCCGCGGTGCCGGGCTGCTCGGGACGGCGTGGGGAGTCGTGCTCCTCACCCGGGGCCGGAAGGTCTGGGCCGCCGTGGAGGACTCCCTCCCCGGGCCGGTCGACGAGGTCGCCATCTCCCTCCTCGGTGTGCGGCACCTCCTCCAGGGTGCAGCCCAGCTGAGCGCCCCGGCCCGCTTCCAGCGGACGTTCGTCGCCGTGGACGTCATCCACGCCGCGACGATGCTCGCGCTGGCCGCAGCCGACCGTGGTCGGCGTCGACCAGCGCTGCTCTCGGCGGGCGTGGCCGCCGCCAGCGCCGTCGTGACCGTTGCCGGCCGGGCCTGCCGATGAGCGCGGGCGATGCGGGGACCGACTACCCGCCCCATAGTCTGCGGGACTACGCCCTGCTCGCCGACGGCTACCGGGGCGCCCTCATCGGCCCCCGGGGAGACGTGTCCTTCCTGTGTGCGCCGACCTGGGACTCGCCACCGGTGTTCTCCCACCTTCTCGGGGGAGGCGGCCTGTACGCCATCACCCCCTTGGACACCTTCGTCTGGGGCGGCTACTACGAGCCGGGGTCGCTGATCTGGCGCAGTCGGTGGATGACGACCCAGTGCCTCATCGAGTGCCGCGAAGCGCTGGCCCAACCCGCCGACCCCCACCGGCTGGTCCTGCTTCGCCGGATCCAGGCCAGTGCTCGGCAGCCGGCCCGGGTCGAGGTCCGGCTGGACGTCGCCGCAGACTTCGGCCGGGCAGCCAAGGCGAAGGCGCACCGCGACGACGAGGGCCGCTGGACGATCACCAGCGGCGAGCTCAGGTGCCGTTGGACCGGCGCCGGCGACGCGCGGGTCACCCGCGCCGGGCCGTTGACGTTGCACCTGGAGGTGCCCGCGGGCGCGCACCACGACCTCGTCCTCGAGGTGGGCGACGGGGAGCTTCCCGAGCCGGTCGACCCCGACAGTGCGTGGGCCAGCACGGCGGCGCACTGGCGGGACATCGTGCCCGGCTTCGAGCAGTCGGCGGCTCCGCGGGACAGCCGGCATGCCTACGCCGTCCTGCGGGGGATGACGGTCCCAGGCGGCGGCATGGTCGCCGCGGCCACCTTGAGCCTGCCCGAACGGGCCGAGGCGGGCCGCAACTACGACTACCGCTACGTCTGGCTGCGCGACCAGGCGTATGCCGGGATAGCGGCCGGGGTCGATGAGCCGCTGCCGCTGCTCGACGAGGCCACGGCCTTCACGACGGCACGCGTGCTGGAGCACGCCGGCAAGCTCGCGCCGGCATACCGGATCGACGGAAGCCTCCCGCCGAAGGAGGAGGTCATCGACCTGCCGGGGTACCCGGGCGGACAGGTCAAGGTGGGCAACTGGGTGCGCGGACAGTTCCAGCTCGACGGCTGCGGCGAGATGCTCCAGCTCTATGCGACAGCAGGTCGGCACGACCATCTGGGCAGCGACGACCACCGCGCGCTCACCGCCGTCGTCGACACCATCGACAAGCGCTGGACCGCGCCGGACGCCGGTGTGTGGGAGCTGGACAACGCCTGGTGGACCCAGTCCCGTCTGGCCTGCGTCGCCGGCCTGCGCGCCGTCGCCGGTGCCGTCGGGGCCGTCGACGCCACTCGCGTCCTCGGCCTGGCCGACGCCATCATGGCCGAGACGTCCAAGCGGTGCCTGGGTCACGACGGCGTCTGGCAGCAGGCCTCCGACCGGCCCGGTGTCGACGCCTCCCTGCTCCTCGCGACCGTGCGGGGGGCCCTGGCCGCGGACGACCCCCGCAGCCTGGCCACCCTGCAGGCCGTCACCGACCACCTCGTCGAGGACGGGTACGTCTACCGGTACGCCGTCGACGGGCAACCGCTCGGGGAGGCCGAGGGCGCGTTCCTCATGTGTGGCTTCGCGATGAGCCTGGCGCAGAGCTGCGCAGGCAACACCGTCGAGGCCTACCGCTGGTTCGAGCGCCAACGTGCGGCGTGCGGGCCGGCCGGGCTGCTGTCGGAGGAGTTCGACGTGCGACAGCGGCAGCTGCGCGGCAACCTCCCGCAGGGCTTCGTCCACGCCCTGCTGCTGGAGTGCAGCCTCCGGCTGGGCCGCTCCGGACCACCCTCGCAGGGCGGGTTCGGGTCCAGGTAGCGACAACACCCTCCCGCCGAGGCCCCGGGCGAGGAGCACCGCGCAGTGCCCGGGGCAGATGACCCGTTTGGCGGCAGGACCCCATGGGTAGGACCCGGTTGAGGGCACCGGGGCGTGTTGAGGGCACCGGGGCGTCCCGTCCCACCACCTATGGGGAGCAACGCGATGGCACGACACATCTGTCCACAGTGTGGCAGCGAGAAGGCGACCATCGTCATGCTGCCCGGAGCTCCCGGACCCAACGCGGCTCGTATGGAACCCACGTATCGCTGCCTGGAGTGCGACAAGCAGTGGAAGGTCGGCGATTCCTCGGTCCCGACCAGCGAGGCGCCCACCGCGGGTGAGCGCATCGGCGCCGAGCCGGAGGAAGCGTCCGACCGGTCCTGACCCGTGGCCGGCGCGCCGTCCCGGCGAGACCTGCAGCCGGCCAAGGTGGGAGCCGGCGCGGGGTTTGACCCTGACCCTCGGGGGTAGCAAGGCATCGTGTCCCTCACCGCGCTCCTGGCCGATGCTGCGACCGTCCACGACGTCGACGGTGCCTTCGCCCTGGCCGACCGACACCCCGACGCGTTCCCGGTGCCGGGCTGCGGCCGGACCTGGTCCCTGTGGCAGGCCCTGGCCGCTGTCGCCGCCACCGACCTCACCGTGGCGCGGGTCCTGGAGCCGCACCTGGATGCGCTGGCGATCCTGGCCGAGGCGGACCGCGCCGGCCACCCGGTCGACCTGGCCGGCGGCGGTCGCTGGGGCGTCTTCGCGGCCGAGGGTCCCGGGATGCGGCTCGAGGCGCACGCGTCCCCTGACGGCATCCGGCTGACCGGCCGCAAGCCGTGGTGCTCACTGGCCGGCTCACTCGACCACGCCCTGGTCACGGCGTGGTGCGGACCCACGCAGCGCAGCCTGTATGCCGTCGGGCTGGGCCGCGCCAACGGCGTCACCGTCGATGGGACACCCTGGTTGGCGAGGGGACTCGCGGAGGTCCCCAGCGGGCCGGTCACCTTCGAGCAGTCCCGGGCGGTCGCGGTGGGACCGCCCGGGTGGTACCTCGAGCGGCCGGGGTTCGCCTGGGGCGGCATGGGCGTCGCCGCCATCTGGTACGGCGGCGCGGTGGGGCTCGCGCGTCGCCTGCTTCAGGGCGCGAGGACGCGCGAGCCGGACCAGGTGGGCCTCGTGCACCTGGGTGCCGCCGACGCGGCGTTGCACGCCTGCCGGACCGTCCTGGCGGACGCGGCGGGCAGGGTCGACGACGGCTCGGCAGACGGAGCGGACGGTGCGGCGCTGGCCCTGCGCGTCCGCCAGGTCGTGGCCCGGGCGGCGGAGCAGGTGCAGACCCGCGTCGACCACGCGCTGGGCCCGGCCCCGCTCGCCCTGGAGGAGGACCACGCGCGCCGGATGGCCGACCTGCACCTCTACCTGCGTCAGGAGCACGCCGAGCGGGACCAGGCCGCCCTCGGCCGCCTCGTCCTGGACCGGGCCTGCGGGTTCGGGCTCGGCGAGGGGACGCAGGCCTGATGGGCGGCTCGGCTGCCGCCTTCCACCACGGCGACGTCGGGACGAGCGAGCAGACCTGGGCGGCCCGGCCCGAGTGGGACGACACCGTCCGGCTCGACCTCGGCGCGCTAGGCATCGTGCGTCTGGTCGTGCTGGCCGCGCACCCCGACGACGAGACCCTCGGCGCCGGGGGGCTGATCGCGCACGCCGCCGATGCCGGCCTGGAGGTCCAGGTCCTGCTGCTGACCCGCGGCGAAGCATCGCACCCCGGGTCGGCCACCCACCGGCCCGAGCAGATCGGGCGGGTCCGGGTCGAGGAGGCGCGACGCGCCGTGGCGCTGCTCGCCCCCAGCGCGCTCGTCCGGGTGCTGGACCTGCCCGACGGCCGGCTGGCCGAGCACGAGGAGACGGTCGTGGCGGCTGTCGTCGACGCCGTCGGCGAGGCAGGACCTGCCGTGCTCGTCTGTGCACCGTGGCGTCGGGACGGGCACACCGACCACGAGGCAGCCGGGCGGGCCGCCGCGGTGGCCGCCGCACGGACCGATGCACGACTGCTGGAGTACCCCATCTGGTGGTGGCTCTGGTCGCGTCCGGAGACCACGCCCTGGGACCGGGTGCGGCAGCTCGGCCTGGACGTCGCCCTGACCGACCGCAAGGCCCGCGCCATCGGCGCCCACCGGAGCCAGGTCGAGGCGCTCTCGGCCGAGCCGGGCGACGAGGTGCTGCTCAGCCCGCAGCTGCTCTCCTACTTCGAGCGCGACTGGGAGGCCTTCGTCGAGGAGGCGCCGGTCGAGGACGACGTGTTCGACCGGCTGCACACCGAGCGGGACGACCCCTGGCAGGTCGACCGGTCGTGGTACGAGCAGCGCAAGCGGGACCTGACCCTGGCGATCCTGCCCCGGCAGCGGTTCGGCCGTGCCCTGGAGATCGGCTGCTCCACCGGTGCCCTGGCCGCGCGCCTCGCTCCCCGCTGCGGGGAGCTCCTCGGGGTGGACCTGAGCGCCGTGGCCGTGGCCGCCGCGCAGGCCCGGCTCACTGGCGTCGAGGGGGTCCGCATCGAGCGTCGCCGGCTGCCGGACGACTTCCCGCAGGGTCGCTGGGACCTGGTGGTCGTCTCGGAGGTCGGCTACTTCCTCAGCCCGGCCGCGCTGTGCTCGCTGATCACGCGGGTCGAGCAGTCGCTGACCACGGAGGGGGTGGTGGTCCTGTGTCACTGGTGGCACGAGGTGCGCGGCTGGCCCCTCGACGGTCCGCGCGTCCACCAGATCTGGCGTCGCGCGAGTCGGCTGCCCCACCTGTCCCGGGTCCGGGAGGCCGACTTCGGGATCGACCTGCTCGGCGGCACCTCAGCCCACCGGCATACCAGCCGCACCCGCCCCGAGCGTGACGCGAGGGCCGCCCCGTGACGGCGGTGGTACGCGGTGTCCCCGACGAAGCCGACCGGATCACGATGGTCGGCATTGTGGTTCCCGCACGCAACGAGGAACGGCTGCTCCCCCGGTGCCTGGATGCTCTGCAGACCGCAAGGTCGCGTCTGGTGGCCGAGCGGCCGGACGTCCCCGCGCGCGTCGTGGTCGTGCTCGACGCCTGCACCGACCGGACCCGGCAGGTGGTCGCCGCCCACCCCCTGGTGGCGGCGGTGTCCGTGGACCTGGCGTGCGTCGGCGCCGCCCGGGCGGTCGGCGCCGACCACGTGGCCAGGGCGCACCAGGGACACCCCGACAACCTCTGGCTGCTCACCACCGACGCCGACTCCACCGTTCCCGCCGACTGGCTGACCTCACACGTGGACCTCGCCGAGTCCGGGTTCGACGCGGTCGCGGGAACCGTCGAACCCGACCCGGCCGACCTGCCCGCGGACGTCCTCAGACGCTGGCACAGCAGGCACCCTCCGGTCCCCGACCACCACCACGTCCACGGAGCGAACCTGGGCATCCGGCTCTCGGCGTATGCCGCGGCCGGCGGGTTCGAGTCACTGCTCACCCACGAGGACGTCCGGCTGGTCCGGCGGCTGCGACGCAACGGCGCCCGCGTGCTGGCCACACCACACCTACCGGTCCGCACCTCCGGCCGCACCGAGGCCAGAGCGCCCGGCGGCTTCGCGGCATACCTCTCGGCTCTGGTGGACGACGACCTGACAGCAGGACACCTCTGAAGGCAGCCGATGCTCTTGCCGTGTTGCGGTCCGCCGACCCCGGGCGACCGCGGATCGGCGACCCGTCTCATCCGGTCCCGCGGCGACGCCTGGTGAAGCCGGGCATCCGGGGCCGCAGGTGCCCCGGTGGCGCGGCACTGTCCGTCCGCGGCAGCTCGATGTGCTGGAAGGCGGCATGGACCGCTGCCGTGAGGGGGACGGCGAACAGCGTCCCGGGCAGGCCGGCGATGATCGCGCCACCCATGATCACGGTGGCGACGACGAAGGGGTGCAGCCGGACGTAGCGCCCGACGAGGAACGGCTGCAGGACGTGCGCCTCGACCTGGTCGGCGACCACCACGACCGCGACCAGCACCAGGGCGCCGGCATACCCGGAGAAGGCGAAGGCCACCAGGGCGCTCAGGCCACCACCGACGAACACCCCGATGAGCGGGATGAAGCTGCCGACGAAGACGACGAGCGCGAGGGGCACGACGAGCGGGACCCCGAGGACCAACAGCGTGACGGCGACGACGACCGCGTGGAAGAGCGCGATGAGGACCGTTCCGCGGATCCAGGAGGACAGCTGGCCGAACGCGTGCCTTCCGGCCTCGTCCATGGTGTCCCGGGCCCCACCGGGGAAGGAGCGGACCACCCACTGCCACATCCGGTCGCCGTCCGTGAGGAGGATGAGGCTGAACAGGAGCGCGAGCAGCGAGCCGGTCAGCAGCCTCGCCCCGGTCAGCAGCCCTTGCAAGGCGCTCTGGGCGAGCAGGCTCTGGTGGGAGCCGATCACGGACGCGGCCTTGTCGCGCAGGTCCATCAGCGTGCTCGACGGCACCGGCAGGCGCTGCAGCGCCGAGCTGAGCTGGGACACCAGTTGGGGGTACTCGTTGACGGCGGTCTGGACGATCCACGCGAGCACGGCACCGACGACGACGAACGCGGGCCCGACGATGAGGGCCGTGGTCAGGCCCCTCGACAGACCCTGACGACGCAGCAGCGCCGTCAGCGGCGAGAGCATCGCGGCGACGAGCAGCGCCACCGCCAACGGCACCGCCACCAGCTCGAACCGGAGGAGCGCCTGGAGGGCCACCCAGCCCAGGGCCAGCAGGAGCAGGACGCGCCACGCCCAGCTGCCGAGGTCGACGAGCAGCGCCGGCACCGGCAGCCGCCGCGGAGCCGACGGTGCATCAGGCTGCTCCGCCACGAGCCTTCCGTACCCACGGCGAGAGGCATCCAACCGGACCCGCGAGTTCCTCTCGCTTGCCCGACAATGACACAGGTGATATAAGGAATCTATAGCAGTCACCGTAGGTCACAGCAGGGTGACCCACGGGACCACCAGTGAAAGGGATGATTCACATGGCTGCGATGCTGATGCGTACCGACCCCTTCCGCGAGCTGGACCGGCTGACCCAGCAGGTGATGGGCGGCTCCGGGACGCTGGCCCGTCCGTCGGTCATGCCGATGGACGCATGGCGCGACGGCGACACCTTCTACATCGAGTTCGACCTGCCGGGGGTCTCACCGGACGCGATCGACCTGGACGTCGAGCGCAACGTGGTGACGGTGAAGGCCGAGCGACCCGCCCTGGACAGGGACCGGGAGATGCTGGCGGCCGAGCGGCCGCGCGGGGTCTTCTCGCGGCAGCTGGTGCTCGGGGACAACCTGGACACCGAGCGGATCCAAGCCGCCTACGAGGCCGGGGTTCTCGCCCTCACCGTCCCGGTGGCCGAACAGGCCAAACCGCGCAAGATCACCATCGCCAGCGACGGCCAGGACCGGCAGGCCATCAACGCCTGACCGGTCCGCAGGGGTGGGCGCGGCCCGCCCCGGGCACCCCGTCGGCTGGCGGCCGGGCGGGCCCGCCCCCGCCCCCCCCCCGGTCAGAGGTAGGCGACGCCGGCCGGTTTGTGGCGGCACCACGGGGGAGGCCCCCGACCGCGGCGGCG
>JAICMC010000037.1 GCA_025929465.1 Nostocoides sp. | reverse complement strand
GCTCACCCCGGCCGACTACGCCAACCACATCGACAAGTGGCAGTTCACCGTCCCCTTCGTCTGCGGGGCGACGAACCTCGGCGAGGCGCTGCGGCGCATCACTGAGGGCGCGGCGATGATCCGGTCGAAGGGCGAGGCCGGCACCGGCGACGTCTCCAACGCCACCACGCACATGCGGGCGATCCGCGGCGAGATCCGCCGGCTGGCCTCGATGAGCGAGGACGAGCTGTTCGTGGCCGCCAAGGAGCTGCAGGCGCCCTACGAGCTGGTCAAGGAGGTCGCCGAGGCGGGCAAGCTGCCCGTCGTGCTGTTCACCGCCGGCGGCATCGCCACCCCGGCCGACGCGGCGATGATGATGCAGCTCGGCGCCGAGGGCGTCTTCGTCGGCTCGGGCATCTTCAAGTCGGGCAACCCGGCGCAGCGGGCCGAGGCCATCGTCAAGGCGACGACGTTCTACGACGACCCCGACGTCATCGCCAAGGTGTCCCGCGGGCTCGGCGAGGCGATGGTCGGCATCAATGTGGAGGACATCCCGGCGCCGCACCGGCTCGCCGAGCGCGGCTGGTGACCCGACCGGCCGCCCACCGACGAATCCGGGTACCCCCCACCGGACCACCGGCTGACAGCCGGTAGCAGCCGACAGCAGCCGAGCACGCCACGGCGCCCTCGGCGGCCCTACAGTTGCCTCGGCAGGCTCCTCGAAGGGACACCACGTGACAGCGCCGTCGCAACAGGCTCCGGTGGTCGGGTTCGGGCTCAACGGACACCGGGTGACGGTGCAGGTCGAGGCCTTCTCCAGCCTCGCCGACGTGCTCCGGACCCGGCTGGGCCTGACCGGCACCAAGAAGGGCTGCAACCAGGGCGCGTGCGGTGCCTGCACGGTGCTGGTCGACGACCGGCGGGTGCTGTCCTGCCTGATGCTGGCCGTCCAGGCGCAGGGGCGGTCGGTGACCACGATCGAAGGGGTGGGCACTCCGGACGCACTGCACGACCTGCAGCGCGAGTTCGTCACCGCCGACGGCTTCCAGTGCGGCTTCTGCACCTCCGGCCAGATCTGCTCGGCCCTCGGCATGCTTGAGGAGATCGATGCCGGCATTCCCAGCGCCGTGGCAGACCACGTTGCGGCGCAACCGGATCCGACGGAACTGGAGATCAGGGAGCGGATGAGCGGCAACCTGTGCCGCTGCGGTGCCTACAACGGCATCGTGGCGGCCGTGCGGGCGTATGCCGGCCGCGAGCGGGCTCGATGAGCACGATCGGCTATGCCGTGCCGGCCAGCGTCGAGGAGGCGGTCGCCACGGTCGCCGCCACCCCGGGCGCGGTCTACCTCGGGGGCGGCACAAACCTCGTGGATCTGGTCCGCGAGGGGATCGCCACACCGTCGCTGCTCGTGGACGTCACCCGGCTGCCGATGGACCGGATCGAGGCGGCCGACGGAGGACTGCTCATCGGCGCCGCGGTCCGCAACACCGACCTCGCCGCGAACCGCGTTGTGCGGGAGCGGTTCCCGGTGCTCAGCCAAGCCATCGTCATGGGCGCCTCGGGGCAGATCCGCAACATGGCGACGGTGGGCGGCAACCTGTTGCAGCGCACCCGGTGTCTCTACTTCTACGACGACGGCGCGCCGTGCAACAAGCGCGAGCCCGGCACCGGATGCGGTGCCGCAGAGGGCAGCAACCGGATGGGTGCGATCCTGGGCGCCAGCGAGCACTGCGTGGCGGTCCACCCCTCCGACCTGGCGGTCGCGCTGGCAGTGCTCGACGCACAGGTCGAGGTGCTGGGGCCCTCGGGGCCGCGCACGGTCGCGCTCGCCGACCTGCACCGGCTGCCCGGTGACACGCCGCACCTCGACACCACGCTCGCCCCGGGCGAGCTGGTCACCGCGGTGCGCATCCCTTCGCTGCCGATGGCCCGGCGCTCCCGCTACCGCAAGGTCCGCGACCGCGCGTCGTACGCCTTCGCCCTCGTCTCGGTGGCCGTGGCACTCGACCTCGACGGTGGCACCGTGCGCGGAGTCCGGGTCGCGCTCGGCGGGGTGGCCCACAAACCGTGGCGGGCAACGGTTCTGGAGCAGCGGCTGACTGGGGGTCCCGCCGGCGACGCGGCGTTCCGGTCGGCAGCCGAAGCCGAGCTGGCCGGCGCCACACCCGGGCGGGACACCGCCTTCAAGGTGGGACTGGCGGTCCGGACGGTCACCGCCGTCCTGCGACAGCTGCGCGACGAGGGGGGTGCGGCATGACGATCGCCCCGGAGAAGCCGACCACGGCCCCGGCGGCCCCCGTGACCACGCCGGCCACCATGCCGGTCCTCCCCGGCCGACCCATCGGCTCCTCGCTCGGCCGGGTCGACGGCGTGGCCAAGGTCACCGGCACGGCGCCCTATGCGGGCGACCACGAGGTGCCCGACCTCACCTATGCCGTCCTCGTCCACACGCCCATCGCCCGCGGCCGGATCACCCGGATCGACACCGGGCCGCCTGCGCCCACCCGGGCGTCGTCGCCGTCCTCACCCACCTCAACGCTCCCGTGCTCGCCAGGCCCGCGACCCGGCTCAACCCGATGGACCTGTCGAGCATGGGCGTCGGCAGCTCGATCCCGTTCCTCAACACCGACGAGGTCCTCGTCGACGGCCAACCGGTCGCCGTCGTCGTCGCCGAGACGATCGAGGCGGCCGAGCACGCGGCCGGGCTCGTCGAGGCGGCATACGAGACGTCCGAGCTCAGCGCGGACTTCGGGGCGGCGCTGGGCTCGGCGACACCGGTCAAGGGCATGCCGGTCGGCCCCGAGCTGTCCGGCAGGCGCGGCGATGCCCGGGCGGCCCTGGCCAAGGCCCCCGTCACCGTCGACCTCACCTTCACGACCCCCCAGCAGAACCACAACGCCATCGAGCCGCACACGACGACCGCCTGGTGGGAGGGCAACCGGCTCACCGTCCAGGAGGGGACCCAGAACCTGGACTGGAGCCGGAAGGTCCTGGCCAGGGCCTTCGGGGTGCCGGCCACCGACGTCCGCGTCGTCTCCCCGTTCGTCGGGGGAGCCTTCGGGGGCAAGTCCAAGGTGTGGGCCGGCACGATCATCGCCTGCCTGGCGGCGCGGGTGGTGCGCCGCCCGGTGCGTCTGGCGCTGAGCCGCGAAGGCGTGTACCGCACCGTCGGCGGGCGCACCCCCACCCGGCAACGGGTCGCCCTCGGGGCCACGGCCGACGGCCACCTCACGGCGCTCGTCCACACCTCGGTCTCCCGCCGCGGCCGGGTCGGCGGCGGCCCGGAGCAGATCGTCGCGTGCAGCCTGGACCTCTACGACGCCGACACGATCCTGGCCGAGCAGTCGATCGTCGAGCTGGACCTGATGAGCAACACGGCGATGCGCGCCCCGGGTGAGACGCAGGGCACGTATGCCGTGGAGTCGGCGGTCGACGAGCTCGCCGTGGCCCTCGACCTGGACCCCGTCGACCTGCGGCTGCGCAACCAACCCGGCGAGCGCCGGCCGGTGAGCCGGGCCCGCTACTCCCACCGGCGGCTGGCCGAGACCCTCGAACGGGGGCGGGACCTGTTCGGCTGGGCCGACCGGCCGGCGCCCGGCACGCGGGACGGCGCGACGCTCGTGGGCTGGGGGGTGGCCGCCGCCATCCACCCGGCCTGGGAGTTCCCCGCCAACGTGCGGCTCACGGCCGAGGTGACCGGGCAGGTGCGCCTGGAATGCGCGTTCCACGAGATGGGGATGGGCTCGGCCACCGCCGTCACCCAGGTCGTCGCCGACCTGCTCGGCGTCGACCCCGCCGACGTGGCCATCGGCTACGGCGAGTCCCAGCTGCCGACCGGGCCCGGTGCCGGTGGCTCCGCACAGACGGCCAGCATCGCCGGATCGGTCGAGAAGGCCTGTGCCCGGCTGCGCACGCGCGTCGACGCGCTGGCGGCCAAGGCTGGTCGCCCGGCTGGGAGCCCGGTCGCTGACGTGCTCGCCGCTGCCGGCCAGCCGTCGCTGACGGTCCAGGTGGGTGCCGACGACGGGCCCCGGGCGATGGTCGGTCAGGCCCGGTTCCTCGGCAAGATGCTCGTGGACTCGCGTCGGTGGAAGAGGGCAGCGACGGGCGCCCACTACTGCGAGGTGCGGATCGACGCCGACACCGGTGAGCTGCGAGTGACCCGGTGGCTCGGCGTCTTCGACATCGGCCGGGTGGTCAACCCCCGGCTCGCGTCCAGCCAGCTGCGCGGCGGCATCGTCATGGGGCTGGGCATGGCGCTCGGCGAGGAGACCATCATCGACCCGCGCAGTGGCCGGATCATGAACCCGAGCCTGGCCGAGTACCACGTCCCCGTCCACGCCGACGTTCCGCGGATCGACGTGGTCACCCTCGACGACCCCGACCCGACGATGCCGCTCGGCATCGTCGGCGCCGGTGAGGTGGGCATCACCGGGGTCAGTGCAGCGGTCGCCAACGCCGTCCGGCACGCCACCGGGCGCCGGCTCACCGAGCTGCCGATGACCCTGGACACGATCCACGGCTGACTCCCGGCCGGCTCTCAGGGGTCTCTCAGTGGTGCCGGCGTACGGTTCAGCCCATGAGCCACCACCCCCGTGCCGCATGATCGAGGCGACCGCGCTGACCAAGCGCTACGGCGACAAGCTCGCCGTCGACGACCTCAGCTTCGCCGTCCATCCCGGCGTCGTGACCGGGTTCCTCGGCCCGAACGGGGCGGGCAAGTCCACGACGATGCGGATGATCATGGGCCTGGATGCCCCGACCTCGGGGAGCGTGACGGTCAACGGCACGGCATACCGCAACCTGCGCGACCCGCTCCGCGAGGTGGGTGCTCTCCTTGAGGCCAAGTCGATCCACTCGGGCCGGTCGGCGTTCAACCACCTCCTGGCCCTCGCCCAGACCGCGGGCATCCAGCGGGCCCGCGTCGAGGAGGTCATCGACCTCGTGGGGATCACCGAGGTCGCCCGAAAGCGCGCAGGCGGGTTCTCCCTCGGGATGGGCCAGCGGCTCGGCATCGCCTCGGCCCTGCTCGGCGACCCGCACACGCTCATCCTCGACGAGCCGGTCAACGGGCTGGACCCCGACGGGATCCGCTGGATCCGCAACCTGCTCAAACACCTCGCCGCCGAGGGTCGCACGATCTTCGTGTCCTCCCACCTGATGAGCGAGATGGCCCAGACGGCCCAGCACCTCATCGTCATCGGCCGGGGCCGGCTGATCGCCGACACCTCGGTCAGCGAGATCATCGCCCGCGCCTCCGGGCAGTCCGTCGTCGTCCGCACGACCGACGTGCCCGGGCTGGTCCGGGCCGTGGCGGGCCCGAACGTCCAGAGCTCCGTCGACCCGGCCGGCACGGTCACGGTGCAGGGCCTGACGACCGACGAGATCGGGGTCCGCGCTGCCCGCGACGGGCTGACCCTGCTGGAGCTCACCGCGCAGCGGGTGACCCTCGAGGACGCCTTCATGGACCTCACGAAGGACTCGGTCGAGTACCACGGCCACGAGGCCGAGGATCCCGTGGGACTTGCGACGAGCGGGGTCGGGGCATGACGACCACCACCGACACGACCCGTCGTCGCGCTGCTTCGCCGGCCGGAACCGGCGTGACCCAGGCGCGGGTGCTCCTCTCGGAGTGGACCAAGATCCGCTCACTCCGGTCGACCGTCTACTCCCTGCTCATCGCCCTCGTCATCATCATCGGGCTGGCCGTGCTCATCCCGATGGTGACCGTCGCGCACTGGCCGCCGCGTGACCCCGGCGAGGCGGCCGCGTTCGACGCCACCTCGCGCAGCCTGGCCGGAGGCTTCCTCGCCCAGCTGGCGATCGGCGTCCTCGGCGTGCTCCTCATCACGGGGGAGTACGCGACCGGCATGATCCGGGCCACCTTCGCCGCCGTCCCCGCGCGGCTGCCGGTGCTCTGGGCCAAGGCGGTCGTCTTCGGGGCGGTGACGCTGGCCACGACCATCCCGACGGTCTTCCTCGCGTGGTGGATCGGTCAGCGCATCCTGTCCGGCCAACAGATCGATGCCCACCTCTCCGACCCCGGGGTGGCGCGTGCGGTCGTCGGCACCGCGCTCTACCTCGCGGTCGTGGGCCTGCTCGGGCTCGGGCTCGGAGCGCTGCTGCGCAACACGGCCGCAGGGATCTCGGCGCTGTTCGGGGTCCTGTTCGTGCTGCCGATCATCGTGCGGTTCCTGCCGTCGTCCTGGGCGCAGCCGATCGACACGTACCTGCCCAGCACCGTCGGACAGGCGATCACCCAGGTCCACGGCGACCCTGGGGCCATCGCCCCGTGGCCGGCGTTCGCCCTGTTCTGCGGGTATGCGGCTCTGGTCATGGCGTTCGCCGCGGTCATGCTGCGCCGCCGGGACGCCTGAGCCGGGACGCTTGGGCCGGGACGCTGAGCAGGGTCCCGGCGACGGAGCCGGTCGGCGGGCGGCATACGCTCTGGCCTCGTGACCGACCAGCCGACCATCGGGGTGCTTGCCGTCCAGGGCGACGTCCGCGAGCACCTGCGCATGCTCAGCGAGAGCGGTGCGGAGGCGGTCCGGGTCCGCCGCCCGAGCGAGCTCGCGCAGGTCGACGCGCTGGTCATACCCGGTGGGGAGTCGACCACGATGGACAAGCTGGTCAGGGCGTTCGACCTGCATGATGCGATCCGGGCCCGGCTGGCCGCTGGTATGCCGGCCTACGGCTCCTGCGCCGGGATGATCATGCTCGCCGACCGGATCGCCGACGGCCGACCCGACCAGCAGACCCTCGGCGGGCTCGACATCACCGTGCGACGCAACGCCTTCGGTCGTCAGGTGGACTCCTTCGAGGACGACATCCACTGGGAGGGCATGGAGGCGACCTTGCACGCCGTCTTCATCCGGGCCCCCGGGGTGGCGCCGGTGGGGGAGCGGGCCCGTGCCCTCGCGCGCGTGGAGCACGGACCGGCCGCCGGTAGGATCGTCGCGGTTCGCCAGGGCAACGTGCTCGCCACGTCCTTCCACCCCGAGGTGACGGGCGACCCCCGAGTGCACCGACTGTTCGTCGAGATCGTGAGGACGTGTCAATGAGTGGCCATTCCAAGTGGGCGACCACCAAGCACCAGAAGGCCGCCAAGGACGCCAAGCGCGGCAAACTGTTCGCCAAGCTGATCAAGAACATCGAGGTCGCGGCCCGCAACGGCGGCGGCGACCCGTCGGGCAACCCGACGCTGTTCGACGCCATCCAGAAGGCCAAGAAGACCTCGGTCCCCAACACCAACATCGACAACGCGGTCAAGCGCGGCTCGGGCGCGACGGCGGGCGGCTCGGACTGGGAGACGATCACCTACGAGGGCTACGCCCCAGGCGGCGTCGCCGTGCTCGTGGAGTGCCTGACCGACAACCGCAACCGGGCGGCGGCCGAGGTGCGCACCGCCCTGTCCCGCAACGGCGGCACCCTGGCCGAGCCCGGTTCGGTCTCCTACCTGTTCAACCGCAAGGGCGTCGTCGTGGTCCCCAAGAGCGACGACGTCACCGAGGACAGCCTGCTGGAGGTCGTCCTCGACGCCGGCGCCGAGGAGGTCAACGACCTCGGCGAGGCCTTCGAGATCATCAGCGAGGCCACCGACTTCATCGCCGTCCGGCAGGCCATCCAGGCCGCCGGGATCGACTACGACTCCGCCGAGGCCTCGTGGGTGCCCAGCATGCAGGTGCCGCTGGACGCCGACGGCGCGCGCAAGATGCTCCGCGTCGTCGACGCACTCGAGGACTCCGACGACGTCCAGGACGTGTTCGCCAACGGAGACATCAGCGACGAGGTCCTCGCCGAGCTCGACGAGGACTGACGCCGGCCCCGCATACGCCTTGGTGCGGGCGGGCGGACGTGCGGACGTGCGGGCGTGCGGGCGTGCGGGCGTGCGGGCGTAGGCGCGACGCCGGTGTGCCGGTTACCGGACTGGCTACCGTGCCGTCGTTGCTGTGCTCACCACACTTTCGGCACGGTAGCCGGGGCGGTAACCGGTCGCTGGGGGCGGTGGTCGTGGGCGTGGCCCCAGGGCGAGCTCGACGAGGACTGACGCCGGGCCGGCATACGGCGTGTTGCGTGCGTATGCCGGTCGCGTCCTCGCGTAGGTTTGTCCCGAACACCTGTACGCACCTCCGGCAGCACGGAAGGCCAACCACAATGCGTGTCCTCGGCGTCGACCCCGGGCTGACCCGGTGCGGGATCGCCGTCGTCGAGGGCGTCCCCGGCCGGGTCCGGATGGTCGCGGTGGGCGTCGTCCGGACGCCGTCGACGTCGCCGCCGGGGGAGCGGCTGGCCTACCTGCAGGACCGGATGGAGGAGTGGTTCGACCGCTACCTCCCCGGCGCCGTCGCGGTGGAGCGGGTCTTCGCCGACAGCAACGTCGCCTCCGTCATGACGACCATGCAGGCCACCACCATCCCCCTGCTGGCGGCCGCCCGGCGAGGGTTGCCCGCGACCATGCACACGCCGACCGAGGTCAAGGCGTCGGTGACCGGGTCGGGGCGCGCCGACAAGGCGCAGGTGACGGCCATGGTGACCCGCATCCTGCGGCTGGACACCCCTCCGAGGCCGGCCGACGCCGCCGATGCGCTCGCCCTGGCGATCTGCCACCTGTGGCGAGGGGCCTCGACCGACCGGCTGACCACGCTGGCCGGGCTGGAGCACGGGCGACTCGCCGAGCAGGCGGCGCGCCCATGATCGCCTCGGTGCGCGGTGAGGTGCAGCACGTCGGGCTCGACCGGGTCGTCGTCGTGGTCGGCGGGGTCGGGATGCTCGTGCACACCACGCCCGGGACCGCCTCGTCCTGCCGGCTCGGCGCGACGGCCGACCTCGCGACCACCCTCGTCGTGCGCGAGGACTCCCTCACCCTCTACGGGTTCGGCTCGGAGCAGGACCGCGACATGTTCGAGACGGTCCAGACGGTCACCGGCGTCGGGCCGCGGCTCGCGCTGGCCATGCTCTCGGTCCTCACCCCTGACCAGCTGCGCGCAGCCGTCGCGCGCGGGGACCTCGTGACGCTCACCAAGGTGCCTGGCGTCGGCAAGCGGGTCGCCGAGCGCCTGGTCCTCGAGCTGCGCGACAAGCTCGGGCCACTCTCGAGCGCCGCGGCCGGCGTCGCCGGGTCGACCGCCGGTGGTGGCGGGTCCGCGGGCCACGGGCCCGGTGGTCAGGCGTGGCGCGAGCAGGTCGGCGAGGCACTCACCGGTCTCGGCTGGACGGCCAAGCAGGCCGACGCGGCCCTCGACACGGTGGCCCCGCCGCCGGGTGACCCCGTCGACATCGCCTCCATCCTGCGCGCCGCCCTGCGGGAGCTGGGCCGATGACCGAGCGCTACGACTCCGACGTGCACGAGCCCGAGGAGGCCCGGTTCGACGACGGGTCCTTCGACGCCACCGCCCGCGTCGTCGACGCCGACGGCGGTGACGACGAGCGGGTCGTCGAAGCGGCCCTGCGGCCCAAGCGGCTCTCGGAGTATGCCGGTCAGCCCAAGGTCCGCGAGCAGCTCGGCCTCGTCCTGGAGGCGGCTCGCCGACGGGGCACCCCGCCCGACCACGTCCTGCTGTCCGGGCCGCCCGGGCTGGGCAAGACGACCCTGGCGATGATCGTCGCCGCCGAGATCGAGCAGCCGATCCGGATCACCAGCGGCCCGGCCATCCAGCATGCGGGCGACCTGGCCGCGCTGCTGTCCTCGCTGACCGAGGGCGAGGTGCTCTTCCTCGACGAGATCCACCGGATGTCGCGGGCGGCTGAGGAGATGCTGTACCTCGCCATGGAGGACTTCCGGGTCGACGTGGTCGTCGGCAAGGGACCCGGTGCCACCGCGATCCCGCTCGAGCTGCCACCCTTCACCGTCGTCGGGGCGACCACCCGCGCCGGGCTGCTGCCGGCTCCGCTGCGCGACCGCTTCGGGTTCACCGGGCACCTCGACTTCTACGAGGTCGCTGACCTGATGACGATCCTGCGGCGCTCGGCGGGGCTGCTCGGCGTCAGGTTCGACGACGCCGGCATCGCCGAGATCGCCGCCCGGTCCCGCGGGACACCGCGGATCGCCAACCGGCTGCTCCGCCGGGTGCGCGACTGGGCCCAGGTACACGGGGAGGGCGTCGTGACGGCCCCCGCGGCATACGCCGCACTGAAGCTGTTCGACGTCGACGAGGCAGGTCTGGACCGGCTCGACCGGGGCGTCCTGGAGGCGCTGTGCAAGCGGTTCGGTGGGGGACCGGTGGGGCTCTCGACGTTGGCCGTGGCCGTCGGTGAGGAGGCCGAGACCGTCGAGACGGTGGCCGAGCCGTTCCTTGTCCGGGAGGGCTTCATCGTCCGGACTCCGCGCGGTCGCGCTGCCTCGGCCAAGGCATGGCGGCACCTCGGCCTGCGTATGCCGCGCACCGCCGTCGCCCAGGACTTCCTCCCGCTCGACGACGAGGACCAGACCGGCCGCTTCGCCGACTGAGCTCCGGCGGCTGCCCCGTCGGGCTGCCCCGCCTCGCGTCCTGCACTGGGCACCGGACACGCGGCATACCGGTCCAGCCGTGCTGCCCCAACGCGGCGTGTCGGGTGTTCGGTCGGGCTGCCGCTCGGGTGTTCCGGACTGGGCACCGGACACGCGGCAAACCGGTCCAGCGGTGCTGCCCCAACGCGGCGTGTCGGGTGTTCGGTCGGGCTGGCGTGTCCGGCCGGGTCGGGCGTTTGGGACTGGGCACCGGACACGCGGCATACCGGTCCAACCGTGCTGCCCCAACGCGGCGTGTCGGGTGTTCGGTCGGGACGGGGTCGGGTCGCCGGGGGGACGGGACGGGGTCGGGTCGCCCGGGGGGACGGGACGGGGTCGGGTCGCCCGGGGGACGGGACAGGGGCCGGCTGGTCGAGGTCAGCGGCGGGTCAGGCGAACCAGGGCGCGCCAACCGAAGAACAGGGCCGCGAGGACGACCGTTGCGACGATGACGAACGTTGGCGCCGTGCCATCGCCGAGCAGTCGCCGACCGACCATGCCGACCACCACGGTCGGGACGAGCACGCCGAGGGCAGCGCGCCAGCCCAGCGCCGTCCACTTCTGCCACTCGATGACGGCCCAACCGAGCAGGACCCCGACGAGGAACGGGAAGGCGGTGTCGATGACACCGCTGAAGCTGAAGCCCTCCGCGTGCGACTCCCGGCCGATGGCGGCGAAGACGAGGACCGCGACCGCGTCCAGGGCCCACCAGTTCTCGGCATCCCCGGAGCGGGGGCGCCGACGACCGGATGCCATCACCGGGCCGCGTCGAAGAGCGAGCCCTGCGGCGGGGCGTGGGTGGGGTCGACCCCGTCGAACAGGCTGCTCACCGACTCGCCCGCGTGGATCCGCGAGATCGCCTTCGCGAACAGCTGAGCCACGCTGCGGACCTGCAGCGAGGGCCAGTCACCGGGCGCCGGGACGGTGTCGGTCGTGACGACCTGGGTAATCATCGGGTGACCGGCGAGCCGCTGGACGGCCTTGCCGCGGAACAGCCCGTGGGTGCAGGCGACCGCCGCCTCCGTGCAGCCGAAGTCCTTGAGCCGCTCGAGCAGCTCGATGATCGACCCGCCCGTCGCGATCTCGTCGTCCAGGATGATCGCCCGCTTGCCCGATACGTCGCCGACGATCGCGTCGATGATCACCCGGTCGTCGCCGAGCCGCTGCTTGGACCCGGCCGCCACGGGTAGCCCGAGCAGCCGCGAGAACTGGGTCGCCGTCTTGGCGTTGCCGAGGTCGGGTGACACCACGACCGTGTTGGACAGCTCCGTGCCGCGGAAGTGGTCGGCGAGCACCCCTATCGCGGTGAGGTGGTCGACCGGCACCGAGAAGAACCCGTGGACCTGTGGTGCGTGCAGCGTCATCGTGAGCACCCGGTCGGCACCTGCGGTCGCAATCAGGTCGGCGACGAGCCGCCCGCCGAGCGAGATCCGGGAGGCGTCCTTCTTGTCCGAACGCGCGTAGGCGTAGTGCGGCATGACCACCGTGATCTGCGCGGCGGAGGCTCCCTTGGCCGCGTCGATCATCAGGAGGAGCTCCATCAGGTTCTCCTGGGTGGGCGGCACGAGCGGCTGGACGACGTAGACGTCGCGCTGCCGGCAGTTGGCCAGCAGCTGGACCTGCAGACAGTCGTTGGAGAACCGGCGGATGTCGACCGGGGACAGCCGGACGCCGAGGTGCACGCAGATCGCGTTGGCGAGGGCGGGGTGGGCGCTACCGGTGAAGACGACGACTTCCCGCATGGGCAAACCCTAGCCGCGTCCCCGTCGCGGGACGACCTAGGGTGAGGTCATGACTGTGCGGCGCGTGATGGGCATCGAGACCGAGTACGGCATCTCGGTGCCCGGCAACCCGACCGCCAACCCGATGCTGCTGTCCGGCCAGGTGGTCAACGCCTACGCGACCGGCCGCGGCATACGCGCCGCCCGGGCATCCTGGGACTACGCCGACGAGCAGCCCCTGCGCGACGCCCGCGGGTTCGAGGTCGGGCGGCACCTGGCCCACCCGAGCCAGCTCACCGACGAGCTCGACGTCGAGGACCCGACCCTGGCCAACGTCGTGCTCACCAACGGTGCCCGGCTCTACGTGGACCACGCGCACCCGGAGTACTCATCACCGGAGGTCACGACGCCGCGCGCCGCGGTGACCTGGGACCGGGCCGGTGAGCTGATCATGCGTGAGGCGGTCCGTCGCCTGTCGGTGCAGCCGCCCGGGGTCAACCTCTACAAGAACAACACCGACGGCAAGGGCTCCTCCTACGGGACGCACGAGAACTACCTCATGTCCCGACGGACCCCCTTCGGTGACATCGTGCGACACCTCATCCCGTTCTTCGTGGTCCGGCAGGTCATGTGCGGCGCGGGCCGGGTCGGGATCGGGGTGGACAGCCGCGGCGCCGGATTCCAGATCGCCTCCCGCAGTGACTTCTTCGAGGTCGAGGTGGGCCTGGAGACGACCCTCAAGCGACCGATCATCAACACCCGCGACGAGCCGCACGCGGTGGCCGACCTGTACCGGCGGCTGCACGTGATCATCGGGGACGCCAACCACAGTGACGTCGCGGGCCTGCTCAAGCTCGGCACGACCTCGCTCGTCCTCGGCATGATCGAGGACGGCTTCCTCCGGGAGGACCTCTCGGTGCACCGGCCGGTGCCGACCCTGCAGGCTGTCTCCCACGACCCCACCCTGCAGACCAAGGTCGAGCTGTCGAGCGGGTCGAAGCTGACCGCTGTCCAGCTCCTCTGGCGGTACTTCGAGCTGACCGGTCAGTGGCTGCAGAGCCGGTATGCCGGGCAGCTGGATCCCGACACGGCCGAGGTGATGCACTGGTGGGAGACGGTGCTGACCCACCTCGAGGGCGACCCCCTCGACGCCCGCCAGGAGGTCGACTGGGTGGCCAAGCTGGCCGTCCTGCAGGGCTACCGGGCCCGGTACGACTGCGGCTGGGACGACCCTCGCCTGCGCGCGATCGACATCCAGTGGTCGGACGTGCGGGCCGGCAAGGGGATCTTCCACACCTTGGAGGCGGGCGGCCGACAGGTCCGGCTCGTCGCCGACGACGACGTCCTCGCGGCGGTGACCACACCCCCGGAGGACACCCGCGCCTGGTTCCGCGGGCAGTGCCTGGCCAAGTTCCCCGCCGAGGTGGTCGCCGCCTCGTGGGACTCGGTCATCTTCGACCTGCCGGGCACGACCACCATGCAGCGGGTGCCCACCCTGGACCCCCACCGAGGGACCCGGGCGCACGTGGGCGCGATCATCGACGCGGCTCCTGACGCGGCCACCCTGCTCGCGGGGCTGGGCCGGGTCCGCGACGTACCCCCCGGGTCGGGAGCCGGGGACGGGTCGCTCGACCCGAACCTGCCCTGACCCGCCGACCCAACCTGCGGTGCCGTATGCCGCGACGTGATGGAGCGGCGCGGGCTGCCCCGGATCTACGGGTCGGGCAACTCGCTGGGCTTCATGGAGCTGCCGGACGTCCAGGCGCTGTCCAACTTCTTCGAGCCGAAGGTCTTGGCCTACCGGGTCGCGTGAGTGGGTCGGCCGGCTTCGACGAGGAGTCCTGAGGTCGGCGTCACCGGCCGCGACTAGGGTTGAAGCATGACGTCCGGCAGCTTGAGGAGCAGATGATGGCCAGTCAGGAACAGACCCGCCCACAGCGACGTGATGACGGTCCCGACGACACTCCCGAGCCCGGCCCGCCGCCCGGTGCCGCCGCCGCCAGCGCGACCGACACCGACATCGACGGCATCCTGGACGAGATCGACGGCGTCCTGGAGTCCAACGCCGAGGAGTTCGTCCGCGGGTTCGTCCAGAAGGGCGGCCAGTGACGGACCGCTCCGGGCGGCGGCTGTCCGATGCGTTCCTCGCATCGGGGTCGAGCTCGTTCACCGAGTTCGTGGCAGCGCACGACCCGGGACTGCTCCCGTCCCGACGGCCGTTGCCGGTGGGCACGACCCTGGACGCGCCGCACGGCACGACGATCGTCACGGTCACGTATGCCGGTGGCGTCGTCATGGCCGGTGACCGCCGCGCCACCATGGGCAACCTGATCGCCAACCGCGACATGGAGAAGGTGTTCATCGCCGACGAGTACTCGGCGGTGGGGATCGCCGGCACGGCCGGGATCGCCATCGAGCTCGTCCGGCTGTTCCAGGTCGAGCTGGAGCACTACGAGAAGATCGAGGGCGCGCTGATGTCCCTCGAGGGCAAGGCCAACCGGCTGGCCAGCATGATCCGGTCCAACCTGGGGCTGGCCATGCAGGGTCTCAGTGTCGTGCCGATGTTCGCAGGCTACGACCTGCACGACAACGTGGGCCGGATCTTCTCCTACGACGTGACCGGTGGGTGCTACGAGGAGCACGACCACCACAGCGTCGGCTCCGGGTCGTTGTTCGCGCGGGGGTCGATGAAGAAGACCTGGCGCCCGGGGCTGGACCGGTCCGGTGCAGTCGAGGTGGCCGTCGAGGCGCTCTACGACGCGGCGGACGACGACTCCGCCACGGGTGGCCCGGACGTGAGCAGGCGGATCTGGCCGACCGTGGCCTGCCTGGACCCCGACGGTGCGGTCTTCCTCCTGCAGGACGACGTCGCGGCGGTCGTCGAGGGCGTGGTCGCTGCGCGCACCGGCAACCCGGGAGGTGCGCGATGACGAACATGCCCTTCTACGTCTCCCCCGAGCAGCTGATGAAGGACCGGGCCGACTTCGCCCGCAAGGGCATCGCCCGGGGCCGCTCGGTCGTCGTCCTCAGCTACGACGGCGGTATCGCCTTCGTGGCCGAGAACCCGAGCCGGTCGCTGCACAAGGTGTCCGAGATCTATGACCGGATCGCCTTCGCCGCGGTGGGCAAGTACAACGAGTTCGAGAACCTGAGGGTCGCGGGGGTCCGCTATGCCGACCTGCGCGGGTACTCCTACGACCGTTCCGACGTCGCAGCCCGAGGCCTGGCCAACGCCTACGCGCAGACCTTGGGCACGGTGTTCACCCAGGAGTCCAAGCCCTACGAGGTGGAGATCGTCGTCGCCGAGGTCGGCAGGACGCCGGACAGCGACCAGATCTACCGGCTCACCTACGACGGGTCGGTCGCCGACGAGCACGGGTTCGTCGCCATGGGCGGGGCCGCCGACCCGATCGACGCGGCGCTGCAGGAGCGGTGGACCGAGGCGCTCACCCTCGGCGACGCGTTGGCGCTGGCGGTCGAGCTGCTCGGCAAGGACCCGACGGGCAACGGGGGCGACCGCCAGCTGACCGCCGACCAGCTCGAGGTGGCGGTGCTCGACCGCAACCGGCCACGACGCACCTTCCGCCGGATCGCCGGGCCGCTGCTCGACCGCCTGCTGAGCCCGGTCGACCCCACGAGCGACGTCCCCCACACCGACGACGCCAGCCCGGGACATCACGACGTCCTCACCGGCGACAGCGCCCGCGAGCAGTCGACCAACCCCCAGACCCAGCGCACCGAGCCGGGTCCGGGTAACGAGGGCGGGCCCGGAGCCTGAGGCTCAGGCCGGTGCGGTGGCGTACCGAAGGTAGGGCTTGACCTCGGTGACGTCCTTGAACCTCGCGGACGCGTCGGCGGTCGACACGGTGGGCGCGACGATGACCTGCTCGCCCAGCTTCCAGTCCACCGGGGTGGAGAACGGGCCGGAGTCGCTGATCTGCAGCGCGTCCAGCGCGCGGAGGATCTCCTCGAAGTTGCGCCCGGCGGACTTGGGGTAGGTCAAGGTGAGGCGGACCTTGCCGGCCGGGTCGACGATGAAGACGGCGCGGACGGGGGAGGTGTCGCCGGCGCCGGGGTGGATCATCCCGTAGAGCTCGGCGACGGAGCGGTCGGCGTCGGCGATGATCGGGTAGGTCACGGCTGTCCCAGCCACGTCCTCGATGTCGGACTTCCACGCGTTGTGTGCGTCCAGACCGTCGACGCTGACCGCGATGACCTTGGTGTTGCGGGCGGCCCACTCGTCCTTGAGCTGGGCGACCCGGCCGAGCTCGGTCGTGCAGACGGGGGTGAAGTCCGCCGGGTGGCTGAACAGGATCGCCCAGCCGTCGCCCTTCCAGTCCAGGAAGGACAGCTCGCCTTCGGTGGTGGTGGCGGTGAAGTCGGGGGCGTCGTCGCCCAGGCGCAGGCCGGTCATGTCAAGGGTCTCCTCAGCGGCGGTGTGGAACGGTCGTGCGGCACTCGACCATCGGGTAACACGACGTTTTGCTCCCTATAACATGCCGTCATCGTCCGGGGATGCGGAAACGTGTGTCAGCATCCGGACTGCGCAGCGCGCGAACCGCTGGCACCAGGGGCACCTAGAGTTGGTTCATGGACCGGCGGATCTTCGGGATCGAGAACGAGTACGGCATCACCTGTACCTCGGCCGGTCAGCGCACCCTCACGCCCGACGAGGTGGCCCGCTACCTGTTCCGCAAGGTCGTCGCGTGGGGCCGCAGCAGCAACGTGTTCCTCTCCAACGGGTCCCGGCTCTACCTGGACGTGGGTAGCCACCCCGAGTACGCCACCCCCGAGTGCGACGACGTCCGAGAGCTCGTCGTCCACGACAAGGCGGGGGAGCGGGTCGTCGAGGGACTGGTCGCGGACGCCCAGGAGCGGCTGACCGAGGAGGGGCTGGACGGCACGATCTACGTCTTCAAGAACAACACCGACTCGGCCGGCAACTCCTACGGCTGCCACGAGAACTACCTCGTCGGGCGGACCGGAGAGTTCCAGTCCATCTCCGACGTGCTGTTGCCGTTCCTCGTCAGCCGGCAGATCATCTGCGGCGCCGGCAAGGTGGTCTCCACGTCCAAGGGCGCCTTCTACTCGGTGAGCCAACGGGCCGACCACATCTGGGAGGGGGTCTCCTCGGCGACCACCCGCAGCCGGCCGATCATCAACACCCGCGACGAGCCGCACGCCGACGCCGAGCACTACCGGCGGCTGCACGTCATTGTCGGCGACTCCAACATGTCCGAGACGACGACCCTGCTCAAGGTCGGGTCGGCCGACCTCGTGCTGCGGATGATCGAGGAGGGGGTGGTGATGCGCGACCTCACCATGGAGAACCCCATCCGCGCGATCCGCGAGATCGCGCACGACATGACCGGCCGCAAGAAGGTGCAGCTGGCCAACGGCCGCGAGCTGTCCGCGTTGGAGATCCAGGCCGAGTACTTCGGCAAGGCCGCCGAGTTCGTGGACCGCCACGGGCTGCACACGCCCATGATCACCCGAGTGCTCGACCTGTGGGAGCGCACCCTCAAGGCCGTGGAGTCCGAGGACCTCTCCCTCGTGGAGCGCGAGGTCGACTGGGTCATCAAGTACAAGCTGCTCGACCGCTACCGCAACGTGCACGGGCTCAGCTGGGGCGACCCACGCATCGCTCAGCTCGACCTGGCCTATCACGACATCCGCCGCGACCGGGGCATCTTCTACCTGCTGGAGAAGAAGGGAGCCGTCGCACGCGTCACCAACGACCTCGACGTGTTCGCCGCCAAGTCCATTCCGCCGCAG
>JAICMC010000158.1 GCA_025929465.1 Nostocoides sp. | reverse complement strand
GATCGAGTCCTATGCCGCGCGCCTGGCCCCGGCGGCCTGCGCGCTCACCGCGAGCGTCCCTGACGGCTCCGTCGGCCCGGCCACCCGCCGCGAGCTCGTCGGGGACCGGCGCGTCACGGCACACGGATGCCCTCGTGGCTGAGCCGACCCAGCGGCCCGACCTGTCGACCGAGGCGGGCCGGCTCTCGTTCAACCGGATCCTCAACCAGCGACTCCCTGTGAAGCGGAACATCGCCCAGGGCCTGCTGCGCAACGAGATCGGCGAGGTGATGCTCTGCGAGCTGACCTACAAGCAGGACTGGGACCTGCCCGGGGGTGTCGTGGACCCGCGGGAGTCCCCGGCCGCCTGTGTCGAGCGCGAGGTCGCCGAGGAGCTCGACCTCGACGTCGTCGCCGGTGACCTGCTGGCCGTCAACTGGCTGCCGCCCTACCGGGGCTGGGACGACGCGGTGCTCTTCCTGCACGACCTGGGCACCGTTCCCGCGGTGACGGTCGAGGATCTGACCCTGCTCAAGCGGGAGATCAGGGCCGTGCACTGGGTGGCCCCGGGCGACGTCGCCGACCACGTCGCCGCATACACCGCCGCCATGGTGCAGCACGTCCTCGCCCACCCGGGCCGCACGGCATACCTGGAGAACAGCGCAGCCCGCGCCCGCAACTAGACTCCTGTCCTCGTGGCACTCACCATCGGAATCGTCGGGCTCCCCAACGTCGGCAAGTCGACGATGTTCAACGCCCTCACCAAGAACAACGTCCTCGCCGCGAACTACCCGTTCGCCACGATCGAGCCCAACGTCGGGGTCGTGCCGCTCCCGGACGCCCGGCTGGGCCGGCTCGCCGAGATCTTCGGCTCCGAGCGGATCCTGCCGTCGACGGTCTCGTTCGTCGACATCGCGGGCATTGTCCGTGGGGCCTCCGAGGGGGAGGGCCTGGGGAACAAGTTCCTTGCCAACATCCGCGAGGCCGACGCGATCTGCCAGGTGGTGCGGGCCTTCGAGGACGGCGACGTCGTGCACGTCGACGGCACGGTGTCGCCCGCCTCGGACATCGAGACGGTCCATACCGAGCTGATCCTGGCCGACCTGCAGACCCTGGAGAAGGCCGTCCCGCGGCTGGAGAAGGAGTCGCGGATCAAGAAGGAGTCCAAGCCGCTCCTGGACAACGCGGTCGCGGCTCAGTCCGTCCTGAACGGTGGGCAGACGCTGTATGCCGCGGGCGCGGCGGCAGGGGTCGACCTCGGTCAGGCGCGAGGGCTGGGGCTGCTGACCACCAAGCCCTTCATCTACGTCTTCAACCTCGACGAGGACCAGCTGGGTGACGCTGCCCTGCACGCGGAGCTGGCAGCCCTCGTCGCTCCTGCCGACGCCGTGTTCCTCAACGCCAAGCTCGAGGTCGACCTGATGGACATGTCGCCCGAGGACGCTGCCGAGATGCTGGAGTCCTTCGGTGCCACCGAGTCCGGCCTCGACCAGCTGGCCCGCACCGGCTTCCACACCCTGGGGCTGCAGACCTACCTCACCGCCGGGCCCAAGGAGTCGCGGGCCTGGACGATCGGCCAGGGCTGGACCGCCCCGCAGGCGGCCGGGGTCATCCACACCGACTTCCAGCGCGGCTTCATCAAGGCCGAGATCGTGTCGTACTCGGACCTGGACGAGCTGGGCTCGATGGCTGCCGCCAAGGCCGCCGGGCAGGTCCGGCTCGAGGGCAAGGACTACGTCATGCAGGACGGCGACGTGGTGGAGTTCCGCTTCAACGTGTGACGTCGCAGCTCAGAGCCTGCTCACGCGTCATCCGCCATCGCCGGCTCACCCCATCGCCGGCTCACTCCCACACCGGCTCACCCCGAGCCGCCCCGGGACCGCGTCGCGTCGGATCGGCGAAGGCTTCGGCCAAGCGGACCAAGTGTGAAGCATCTCTCCCGTGCTTTGCGGCGTCAGGGGGTTCATCCTGAGGTTATGAAGGCGCGCGATCTGGCGGTCGCGGCGCGCAGTCGGGGGCGGCCCGTGCCGGGAGTAGTGCTGCGCCCGCGTGGCCGGGTCCATGACTGGTCGCTGGGCGAATGGCACGGGCTGGTGCCGGCGACCGTGGTCGCGGCTACTGCCGCGTGGGTCGTCGGGGCCTTGTCCGGGCGGGCACAGGGCCCAGGGCGAACGGTCCTGATCGTGATCGGGGCCGTGCTGACGGCGGCAGCGGCGGGGCTTCCGCTGTGGCAACATCGCCGCGCATCGGCAGCGCGCGCCGACGCGACCGCCGCCGCCCAGGACGCCCGGGCCGCGATGCGGGTGACCCTCGATGACGCGCTGGACCCGATCGTGCACCTGATCGCCCGTACCAGCGACGCGAAAGGTCCGGACAAGGCTCGGTGCCGAGGTGAGGCCATCCAGCTGACGGTGAACACGGTGGCCGCCCTGACCGATGCCGACCGGGTCCGGGTCTGTTTCTTCACCCTGCAGGACGGGCCGCCGGTTCAGCTGCATCTGGACGCGTTCGCCGGGCGGGCCGGTGCCCCGGACGTGGTCCTGGCCGCCGGCACCGCGGCGGGCAATGCGGCCATTCGCGCCCTGACGAAGGGACAGTGGATCCTGCTGGACGACATCACCGTTCAGGTTCCTCCGTTCTGCTGGGACCATGCCCCGGAATACCGCACGGTCCTGATCGGCCCGGTCGACCGGTCGGGTCAGCCGGTCGGGTTGCTGACCCTGGACGCGTTGCGGCCCGGCGAGATCGCGAACGTCGACCAGGCCCTGCTCCACCTGCTCGCCCAGCTGCTCACGGTCGCGCTGGCAGTATGAACCCCATCACCGCAGTGCGCGCCCCGTGCCTGAGGGCTGGGCGAGTGCACGGCCCCCCACGCCAAGGGGTTGAGGACCGTGCCCGTAAGAGGTTCACTGAAAACGTCCAGCCCGAAACCAGCCCCATGTCATGGAGAAGGAGCGTCATCGTGACCCATGCCCCGTCCCTCCGCCGCGATGAACAGGTCGCTGCGATCATGGCCGATCCACGGGCCTACTTCGCCGACGCAAGAGCTCGCGCCCAGGTGGTGGCCGCCGCCGAGGTCCAGGTCGACCTTGCCGCCCGGGCCCGCCGACGCCAGCGGCCGGTCCGGGGCAGGCGTTGAGCGCCGTTCATCCTGCGAATGATGGCGCCAGCGTTGCCGACGCGGGGAGTCCTGGCCTTTCAGTACCAGTGCGGCGAGCGGGACTGCCAGATCGACCAGGCCTGGCACGGTGAGCCGTACCGCTGCTCGATGTAGGTCAGCCCCCAGCGGATCTGGGTGACCGGGTTGACCAACCAGTCCTTGCCTGCGGAGGCCATCTTGGAGCCGGGCAGCGACTGCGGGATCCCGTATGCGCCGGAGGTCGGGTTGGCGGCGGTCCAGTTCCACCCGCTCTCGGCCGTCCAGAGCGAGTCCAGGCAGGGCCACTGGGATGCGGGGAAACCGTCGATGACGATCAGCATGCCGCGCGCGACCGTCTTGGGGTCCAGCTGCGCCGAGGTGAGCGCAGCACCTCCGCCGCTGGCGTAGAGCCTGGCCAGGCTCGCTGCCGACGAGGCCCCGGTCGGCAGACCGGCCAGCGCGGCCAGGTCGTCCTCGCGCTGCTGCTGCATCGTGGCGAAGTTGCTGCGCAGGGCGGCGAGCCGGGCCTGCAGGACGGTCTGCTCCGCTGCCAGCCGGGTCGCCTCGGCCTCGGCCTGGGTCACCACGGTCGTCAACGCCGCGCGCGCAGCCTCCGCCTTGGCGGCGACCTCCGCCTGGGCCTGCTTGGCGGCCTCGGCGACCCGACTGGCGCGGGCGGCGTCCGACGCCGCGACCTCGGCGGCGGTCCGCACGTCATCCTGGCGGGTGAGGATGGCGGCCATGGCGACCTGGAGGTCGGACAGCCCCTGCGGCCCGTCCGGACCGAAGACCACGCTGAGGTAGGCGTCGCCCGGAGCGCCCTGGTAGAGCAGTGCCGCCTGCTGGCGCAGCGCCCGGTCCGCGACCGTGCTCCGGGCTGCCGCGGCGGCCGCCTCGCCGGCCGCCCGCTCGGCGTCGGCACGGCGCACCGCGAGGGTGTCCTGGGCCACCCCGTATGCCGTGACGGCCTCGGCCAGCTGCGCCTGCACCTGGGTCAGGTGTGCGCTCGCGGCGTCGTAGGCCTGCTGGGCCGCGGCAACCTGAGCGGCGACCTTCGCGGTCACCGCCGGGTCGACCGGGGTGGCGGTCGGAGAGGGCGTCGGGCTGGAGCCTGTCGCGGGCGTGGCGCTGGGATGCGGCAGGGCCGAGGGCGTTGCCGTGGCGGTCGGTGTCGGCGACGCCGCCGAGTCCGTCCGGGCCGAGTCCGCGCGGGCCGAGGGCGTGGCGAGGGCGAGCACGAGGGCAGCCGCCAGCGGGAGGGCGGCTCCTGCCGCCCACCTTCTGACCGTCCGCGGTCTGCTCACGACATGCCCCCAAACGGCTTGTTCGACCCGGCGACTGTAACCCGCCCGCGGGTGCTGCGTCGCCGGACCGGCAGGACTGTGCACGGTCGGACCGACCACGCTGTGACGGGTGGTGCCAGTGGGGTCGGTGAGGGGGCGAGGCAGGGACCACAACCCTGGTCGGGCTGCCTCCCCCACCCCGCCGATAGGGTCGAGCCGGTCCGTCGTCGGTGGTAACCAACACGGGGAGGTGACTCGGGTGTCGGCCAGCGAACACTACGCGCTGCTCGTCCTGCTCATCTCCGTCGTGGCCCTCGTCGCCGTGTTGTCCAACCGGGTCACCGAGCGGCTGAAGATCCCCGCCCCCGCCCTCGTCCTGGTCGCCGCCGCGATGGCCGTCGCCTGGGTTCCCGGGATCCATCAGCCGCGGGAGCGTCCGGTCGAGGACATCGTCACGATCGCGTTGGTCTTCATCCTCTTCGACGGCGGCATGCACATCGGCCTGCGCCGCTTCCGGGCCGCGGCCAAGCCGATCGTCATCGTCGGCGTCCTCGGGACCTTCCTCACCACCGCGGGGGCGGCGGCCCTGCTCGCCTGGGGCTTCGGCATTCCCTGGTATGCCGCGGTGCTCGTCGCCACGGCGGTGGCACCCACCGACCCTGCCGTCGTCTTCTCGGTGCTCGGCAAGCGTCAGATCGCGGGCCGCAGCAGCACCATCCTGGAGGGTGAGTCCGGCGCCAACGACCCCGTCGGCATCGCACTCATGGGAGCGCTCCTCGCCGCCGGCGGCCTGAGCACGGGCGCCTTCGGCAGCGTCGGCGTCGAGTTCGTGCTCCAGATGGTGGTCGGTGCGGTCGTCGGCCTCGTCGGGGCCCGGGCCCTGCTCTGGTTCATGCGGGCCGTTCCGCTGCCGAGCGAGGCGCTGTACCCACTGCGGACCCTGGCCTCGGTCCCCATCCTGTACGGCGCGGCCACGCTCGCCCACGGCTCCGGTTTCCTGGCCGTGTTCGTCGCAGGGATCATGGTCGGTGACGCCCGCGCGCCGTACAAGGTGGAGATCGAGCGGTTCCACTCCGCGGTCGCCAGCCTCGCCGAGATCGTGGCCTTCGTCGCCCTGGGCCTCACCGTCGATCTCGGTGAGCTGACCCAGAGCGACGTCTGGGTGCCGGGGCTCGTCCTCGCCGTCGTGCTGGCGCTCGTGATCCGGCCGGTCGTGGTCACGCTGTGCCTGGCGCCGGCCCGCCTGCGCCGCAACGAGCAGGCGTTCGTCCTCTTCGCCGGTCTCAAGGGGGCCGTGCCGATCCTCCTCGCCGAGCTGCTGCGCGAGGTCGACCTCCCCGGAGCCGAGCGCTACTACGGCATCGTCGTCGTGGTGGTCATCTTCTCGGTCTTCGTCCAGGCCAGCCTCACCCCGGTCGTCGCCGCCCGCCTCCGGCTCCCCATGCGGACGATCGAGCCCGAGCCGTGGGCGCTCGGTGTCCGGCTGCGGGACGAGCCCGCGGGCGTCCAGCGACTCACCGTGGTCGCCGGCGCACCCGCCGACGGGCGGGCGCTGGACGATCTGGAGCTCCTGGGCGAGCGGATGTGGATCAGCTTCATCGTCCGCGACCTCGGCCTGCTCAAGATCACGGGTGAGACGGTGCTGCACGCGGGCGACGAGGTCCTCGTGCTCGCCGAACCCGACCTGTTCCCCAAGCTGACCCGGTTCTTCGAGCGGCCGACCGGCTGACCGGCATACGCATGCCGCCGGATGTCAGCCGAGAGCGGCGACGACCGGACCGACGAGCGGGGACCGCTCGACCGCCTCGAGGGGCAGGACGGCGCCATCGGGGCCGGACAACGGCACCCGCCAGTTGGGGTACTCGTCCTCGGTGCCGGGCTGGTTGATGATCCGACGGTCGCCCACG
>JAICMC010000156.1 GCA_025929465.1 Nostocoides sp. | reverse complement strand
TGCCGAGCAGGACGCCGGGCAGGTCGTTGCCCGCGAAGACGTAAGGCCGCTCGATGAGGCCGGGCGCCACCACCAGCACCTTCGCCCGTGCCTTGACCAGCCGCTCGTCGACGCGGGGGAGGCCCCGCTGCACGACGGAGACCCAGTTCTCGTCGTAGCGACCGGCCACGACGGAGTCGACGAGGACCTCGACCGGCGATGCCGCCAGAGCCGCGCGCAGCTGCGCGAGGGTGGCCAGGTCGGCCGGGCCGCCCCACCGCAGGGACCCGCCCGTCTCCTGCTCCTCCTCCACCAGCATGACCCGCGCGCCGGACTCGGCGGCCGCCAGCGCGGCGGCCATGCCGGCCGGGCCCGCGCCGGCGACGAGGACGTCGACGTGGGCGTACCGCTTGTCGTAGTAGCCGGGGACCGTGTGCGGGGAGACGCGCCCGCCGCTCGCGAACCCGCCGAGCACCTTCTCGTAGGCCGGCCACAGCCGCTGCGGCTTGATGAAGGTCTTGTAGTAGAACCCGGCGGTGAGGACGGGAGCGACGAGCCCGTTGACCGCCTTGACGTCGTGGCCCAGGGACGGCCAGGCGTTCTGCGGCCGCACGTCCATGCCGGCGACCAGCGGGCGCCCACCGGCACGCACGTTCGGCTCGTCGCCCACCTGGACGGTGCAACCCGGGTCGAGGAAGCTGGCGGTCAGCAGCCCGCGCGGTCGGTGGTACTTGAAGCTCCGGGAGAAGACGCGCACGCCTGCAGCAGCGAGGGCGGAGGCGATCGTGTCGCCGTCGTGGCCGACGTACCGCCTCCCGTCCCAGGTGAACGGCAGGCGGCGGCTGCGGTCGATCACCTCGCCGGGCTGGGGGGCCAGCCGCCCCGACAGCACCCGTTCTCCGGCGGACGGCGCCGGCGTGCGCCGGTCACGACGTGCTCTCCGCGTCGGGGGCACCCGAGTCGTCCGAGCCGGTGACCGGCCGCACCTCGTTCGTCACGGTGTGACGCTCCACGTCGACGAAGCGGCGGCAGCCGAGGGTGTGTTACCAGGACTCGGCCGACCATCCCGCGATGTTGTCCTGCTCGTAGAGGTACGCGCGCCACTGGGCTGGGGTCGCCGTCCGCACATCCGGCCGCGCTCGCCGCCCACCGACGTGGCGGAACTCCGAGACGTTGCGAAGGCCGCAGTAGGGGCATGGAATCCGGAACATCGTCCCCCTCAGTGCCCCACCGCTGCCGCGCCCTTTTCGCCGACCAGCCGGCCCTCGGCGAAGCGGTCGAGACCGAATGCGGCGATGAGCTCGGGGGTCCGGCCGGACGCGACGAGCTCGGCCATCGCCTCGCCCGAGACCGGGCCCGCCTTGAAGCCGTAGGTGCCCCAGCCGCCGTCCACGAGGAACCCCTCCACCGGGGTGGCCCCCATGATGGGTGAGAAGTCGGGGGTCATGTCGCACAGCCCCGCCCACTGCCTGAGCAGCCGCAGCTTGGCGATCGAGGGCATCAGCTCGAGGACGTGCCCGGCCAGCTCCTCGGTGAACTCCAGGGACCCGCGTGTGGAGTACGACGGGTAGGGGTCGGTGCTGGCGCCGAACACCAGCTCGCCCCGGTCGGTCTGGCTGACGTAGACGTGCAGGGTGCCGGACACGACGACGGTCTCGAGGAACATCTTGACCGGCTCGGTGACCGCGGCCTGCAGTGGATGGGTGCTGACCGGGAGCCGGACGCCGGCGAGCGCGGCCACCAGGCTGGACCATCCCGCCGTGCAGCTCACGACCGTCGGTGTCGACACGTAGCCACGGTTCGTCTGCACGCCGCGGACGCGGCCGTCGCGCACGTCGATGCCGACCACCTCGGTGTTCTGGTGGATCTGCACCCCGAGGGCGTCCGCCCCGCGTGCATACCCCCAGTTGACAGCGTCGTGGCGGACCGTTCCGCCGGGCGGGTGGTAGAGCGCCCCGAGGATCGGGTAGCGGGTGTCGGCGGAAACGTCCATGAACGGGACCAGCCTGGCGATCTCCGCAGGACCGATGACCTCCGACTGCACCCCCTCCAGCCTGTTGACCTCCGCGCGCCAGCGCATCGTCCGCAGGGACCCGTCGTTGTGGGCCAGGGTCAGGTGTCCCCGCTGGGAGAACATCACGTTGAAGTTGAGCTCCGCGGCGAGCCGCTCGTACAGCCTGACCGAGCGGTCGTAGAAGCGGACCCCCTCCGGCGTGAGGTAGTTCGAGCGGATGATCGCGGTGTTGCGTCCGGAGCCCCCGCCGCCGAGGTAGCCCTTGTCGAGGACGGCGACGTTGCGGACGCCGTGGTTCGCCGCGAGGTAGTAGGCGGCCGCCAGGCCGTGCACCCCCGCGCCGATGACGACGACGTCGTACGCGTCTCGCAGGTCGTGGCTGCGCCAGGCCCGTGGCCAGTCGCGGTGCGTCAGCCCTCGTCCGACCAGCCCCAGGGCTGAGTAGGTCGCGGGTCGTCGGCGCCTCACGGTGACCTCAGCTCCACGGGAACGGCGAGCTGCTGGTGGGGTGCAGCCGGCCCTGCTCGTAGCGGTCGAACCGGAACGGCTCGAGCAACGCCTGCGGCTCGTCGAGCATCTCCTTGGCCACCAGGGCACCGACACCGATCATCTTGTAGCCGTGGTTGGAGTCGGCGATGACGTAGGCGTTCTGCCGGAACAGGTCGAAGACGGGGAAGCTGTCCGGCGTGAAGCAGCCGATGCCACCCGACGGCTCCTTGGAGAACAGCTCCGCCTTGCCCTCGAAGCGCTTGAGGCAGTGCGCGAGGCCCGACGTCCACATCCGGGCGAACTCCTCGCCCACGACGAAGTCGGGGCTCGCCGGTCCGTACGGATCGACGGCGACGGTGTCGGTGGGCCGGTCGACCACGAAGGGCATGGCGCCACCCTGGACGCCCCCGAAGTTGAAGTCGGGCTTGAAGTAGATCCCCCACATCCGATCGGTGACCAGCGAGCCGTCTCGGTCGTCCAGGAGCGGGGCGTCGGTGTCGACATGCACCACCGGCGGCATCTGGCCCCGGTTGTCGGTCAGGAAGGCCGGGTCGACCCCGAGGGTGCCCTCCTGCAGCGACCAGTACGTCCACATCTCCCGGTCCGGTTGCACGGTGCCGTCAGGGGTCCTGACGTGGACCCGCTCCGGCAGCTCGAGCATCCGCCACAGGTCGCGAACCCACGGGCCCACGGCGATCACGACGGCCTCGACCCGGATCGTGCCGCGATCGGTCTCCACGGCGGTCACGGCCCCGCCGTCGATCCTCAGGCCGGTGACGCGGGTGCCCGGCTGGATCCGCACGCCCTCGGCCCTCGCCTTGGCGGCCAGACCACGCACCGACGCACGGTTGTTCGCGTAGCCGCCGCGGTGCTCGTGCAGCACGCTCGTGATCCCCTGGGCCTGCCAGTCCGAGAAGATGCCCTGCATGTACCGCGAGCTGTCGGCCTCGCCCTCGACGAACGTCGACCGGTAGCCGATCGCCCGCTGCTCTTGATGGATCTGCGCGACACCCTCGTGCATCGCCTCCGGTGAGATCTGCAGGTATCCCACGGGGTGGTAGGAGAAGGCCTCCGGGTCGGACTCCCAGACGTCGACCGAGTGAGACATCAGCTCGCGCATCGCGGGCTGGAAGTAGTTGTTGCGGATGACCCCGCAGGCGATGCCGGAGGCACCGGCTCCGACGTCGGTCTTGTCGATCACCAGGACGTCCCGGCCGTCGCCGCGGCCTGAGGCTCTCAGGGCCTTGGCGAGGTGCCAGGCGGTCGACAGGCCGTGCACGCCGGCTCCGATCACGAGGTAGCGCGTCTGCGATGGATCCACGGGCCCGTCCAGGGGTATCGTTGCCGTCAGAGAAATGGAGTTTCAATAGTGGCAACGCTAGCACGCCCATTGCCGCCGTTGGACTGCTCGACGCGAAGGAGATCGCATGTTCGTGAACCGGATGCCCCGCTTCGAGGTGCTGAGCCCGGACGCCCTGGCGACACTCGACGCGGGAGGGGAGCGCCTGGCCACCGAGGTCGGGGTGCGGTTCGAGCATCCGCGGGCGCTGGACCTGTTCCGGGAGGCCGGCCAGGTCGTGGACGGCGAGGTGGTCCGGTTCCAGCCCGGGTTCCTGCGCGAGCAGGCCTCGAAGGCGCCGTCGGAGTTCGTCCTGCGGGCCAGGAACCGCGAGCGCGACCTGCGCATCGGCGGGAGCTCCATGATCTTCGGGCCGGCGAACGGGCCGCCGTTCGTGCGCGTCGACGGTGAGCGCCGGGACGGGACGATGGCCGACGTCGAGCTACTGCTGAAGATGGTGCAGGTCACCGACGCCCTGGACACACCCGGGCGCAACATCCTCGAGCCCAACGACGTGCCCCTGGACGTGCGTCACCTGCTGCGGGCGCTGGCCGCCTCGCGGTTGACCGACAGGGTCTGGTCCGGGGAGGTCTCGTCCGACGTCGCTGCACGCGACTGCATCACGATGGCGGAGATCGTGCACGGAGGCCGGGACAGCATCGAGCGTGAGCCGGTGCTCTTCGCCAACGTCAACGTCAACTCACCGCTGCACTTCGACGTACGGATGCTCGAGGGCCTGCTGGCGTACGCCGAGGCCGGCCAGGCGATCATCGTCACGCCGTTCCTGCTGATGGGGGCGATGGCCCCGGTGTCCGTGCCGGCGGCTCTCGTGCAGCAGACGACCGAGGCGCTGGCCGGCATCGCCCTGGTCCAGCTCGTCCGGCCGGGCACGCCGTGCGTCATGGGCTCCTTCCTGTCCGCCACCGACATGAAGTCCGGCTCGCCGTCGTTCGGAGGGCCGGAGTCGGCGATGGGCCTGTTCGCCTCCGGGCAGATCGCACGTCGGCTCGGGCTCCCGTGGCGGTCGGGCGGGGGAACGCTGACCTCCAGCCAGGTCCCCGACTTCCAGGCCGGCTACGAGGCGTTCAACACCCTGAACGCCGCGTTCCTCGCCGGCGCCAACGTGTGCTGGCAGTCCGCCGGCTGGCTGGAGGGAGGCCTGGTGACGTCGTTCGAGAAGTTCGCCGCGGACTGCGAGCTCCTGGACCTGCTGCGGCACCAGTTCACCCCGATGGACGTCGACGAGGACAGCCTGGCCTTCGAGGCGCACGTCGAGGTCGGCCAGGGCGGCCACTTCTTCGGAACAACACACACGCTGGCACGGTTCCGTGACTGCTTCTGGCGGCCGACCGTCGCGTCCACCGAGAACTTCGAGCGCTGGACCCGCAACGGGTCGAATGACCACGCCGCTCGCTCCGACGCCCGCTGGCAGGCGATGGTGGACAGCTACGAGCGCCCGCCCTTGGACGACTCGGTCGAGGAGGAGCTGGTCGAGTTCGTCGAGCGCCGCGCCTCGGAGCTGGGTGACCCCGTATCCGTCAGGTAGGCCGTACCCTCTAGGGCACCGATGTCGCCCGGACGTCGCCGCTCCACAGAGCTGAGTTGGACGGGAGGCGCAGATGACCGCGGGGTACGGCGACCGGGCCCGCCCGGTGGAGACGGTGCAGCGGGCGATCGCCGTTCTGCATGAGCTGGCCGCCTCCCCGGTCGACCTGGGCCACAAGGAGATCGCCAGCCGGACCGGTATCAACGGCAGTACCGTCTCCCGGCTGCTGTCGACCCTGGTCGGCGACGAGCTCGTGAGCCGAGACGACGCGACGGGATACTTCCGGCTCGGTCCACGGCTGGTCGAGCTCGGCAACGCCGCCCTCGCACGCGTCGACATCAGGGAGCTCTGCCGGCCGCATCTCGAGGCGCTCACGGCGGCCACCGGGGAGACGGCCACGCTGTCGGTGCCCTACCGAGAGGGCACGATCACGGTGGACTTCGTCCAGAGCCCGTCCTCGGTGCGCAGTGTCGCCGAGGTCGGGCGGCCCAGCATCGCCCATGCCACGGCGACCGGCAAGGTCTTCCTCGCCTGCACCGGCAGCGCCGCGCCGACCGTGCTGGCGCCGTACACCGACAGGACCATCACCGACCACGGAGAACTCGAAGCGCAGATCAGGGAGATCAGGCGGCGAGGCTGGGCCCAGGCCGTCGGCGAGCGGGAGCTGGGGCTGAACGCGATCGCCTGTCCCGTGCTGTCGCCCGCGGGCCTGCGGGCCATCATCGGCATCCAGGGACCGGCTCAGCGCTTCGGTCCGAAGGCGATGCGCAGTGCCGCCAGCATGCTGCGCGACCACTGCCTGGCGATGTCCCACCCGTCGACCGGCGCGGCGACCGCACACGGCTGAGCTCGGCCGCCGCCCCTGCGGAGCTCCTCACGAAAGGCTGGACATGCGGATCACCCTCGCCCAGGTCGACGCCCACCTCGGCGACATCGACGCCAACGTCGAGCTCGCAGCCGAGGTGATCG
>JAICMC010000047.1 GCA_025929465.1 Nostocoides sp. | reverse complement strand
CGATCCGCACTCCCGCGGGTAGGACGTAGTCGGTCATCCGGGGGAACTTGTCGACCCCGAACACCTGGACCGGCCCGCGGGCGCGCAGCCGCAGCCGGGTCGCCTCGAACCCCTCCACCGCGCAGGGCCCATGGTTGGTCCACACCACGTTGGTGAGTACACCGAACAAGCCCTCGAGGTTGAGGCTGTTGGGCGCAAGGAGGTTGTGGCTGAGCAGGTGCAGCCGAAGGTAGCCGTCGCTCGCCCCGGCGGGGGGCGCGTCCTGGTCGATCACGGTCGTGACCACGTCGGTGCGGGCCCCGCGTGCCGCGGCGGCGCCGCCGAGGGCGACCAGCTCGGCCGGTGCCGGGGACCCGTCGTGGTCGCCCAGTGCGGGGAAGGGGTACCAGGTGTCGAGCACGGTGCCCGCCTCGGTGGTCGTGACGAGCCCGTGGCCCCAGGCGCTGCGCATGGTCATGCCCCCATCCTCCCGCATCCCGCCCCGTCAACGAATCCACCCCAAGTCGCGTGCCACCGTCAACGAATCCGCCCCAAGTCGCGTGCTTGGCGATTTGAGACTCGACTTGGGGTGGATCTGTTGACGAGAGGACTCGACTTGGGGTGGATCTGTTGACGGGTAGGGTCGGCGTATGCCGGACCGCGTGCCTTCCGATGTCGCCTCACCCCCGTCTTCTGCCGCACCACTCGACCTGGCCGCGGACGTCGTCGACCTCACGGCCGCGTTGTGCGACATCGAGTCGGTGAGCCGCGACGAGGAGGCGATCTGCGACGCCATCGAGGCCGCGCTGACCCCGCTCGCGCACCTCGCTCTTACCCGGCTCGGCAACTCCCTCGTGGCGCGCACCGACCTCGGCCGGTCCCAACGGGTGGTGCTGGCCGGGCACATCGACACGGTCCCGCTCACCAGGGACCCGGCCAACCTGCCGGTCCGCCGCGACGGCGCTGACCTCGTGGGACGGGGCACTGTCGACATGAAGGGCGGGGTCGCCGTCCAGCTCAAGGCGGCCGCCGCCGTCGCCGAGCCGAGCCGTGACCTCACCTACGTGTTCTACGAGGGCGAGGAGATCGACTCCCGGTTCAACGGTCTGCGGCTCATCCACGAAGCGCACCCCGACCTGCTCGACGACGCCGACTTCGCCGTGCTCCTCGAGCCGACCGGCGCCATCGTCGAGGGTGGCTGCAAGGGCACCCTGCGCGCCGAGGTGGTCGCCAGCGGAGTGGCCGCCCACTCGGCTCGTCCGTGGAACGGCCGCAACGCCATCCACGAGGCGAGCGCCATCCTCACCCGCCTCACGGCATACGAGGCGCAGACCGTGACCGTCGACGGCCTGGACTACCACGAGGCCATGCAGGCGACCGGGATCCGCGGGGGCATCGCCGGAAACGTGATCCCCGACGAGTGCGTCGTCGTCGTCAACTACCGCTACGCGCCGGACAAGACCGAGGAGGAGGCCGCGGTCCACGTCAACGACCTGTTCCGGGGCTTCGAGGTCACGGTCGTGGACAACGCCGGTGGGGCCCGGCCGGGTCTGGACCTGGCTGCAGCACGGGACTTCGTCGCTGCCCTCGACGTCGACGTCGTCGCCAAGGAGGGCTGGACGGACGTGGCGCGGTTCGCGGCGATGGGCATCCCGGCTGTCAACTTCGGACCGGGCGACCCCAACCTGGCCCATCACGACGACGAGCGGTGCCCCACCTCGGAGCTCTATGCGTGCGAGGCCGCGCTGCTGCGCTGGCTGGGTTGAGCGACAGCCCACGCGGCTAGGGTGTGACCGTGAAGGACACGGGCGGCCGCGACTACGTCATGGGGCCTGTCGTGCTCCGCGGCGACCGGGTGCCGGAGACGACCACCGACCAGCGGCTGCTCGACAACGAGGGCGAGAGCGACTGGCTGCACTCCGACCCGTGGCGGGTCATGCGGATCCAGGCCGAGTTCGTCGAAGGGTTCGGGGCGCTGGCCGAGCTGGGAGCGGCGGTCAGCGTCTTCGGCAGTGCCCGCAGCACTGCCGACAGCCCGGAGTACGCCGCCGGGGTCCGGCTCGGCAAGACCCTCGTCTCGGCGGGGTATGCCGTGATCACCGGAGGGGGGCCGGGCTCCATGGAGGCGGCCAACCGGGGGGCGCGCGAGGCGGGCGGCGTGTCGGTCGGTCTGGGCATCGAGCTGCCGTTCGAGGCCGGACTCAACGAGTTCGTCGACCTCGGGGTCAACTTCCGCTACTTCTTCGCCCGCAAGACGATGTTCGTCAAGTACGCGCAGGGGTTCATCGTCCTGCCCGGCGGGTTCGGCACGCTCGACGAGCTCTTCGAGGCGGTGACCCTCGTCCAGACCCAGAAGGTCACCTCCTTCCCCATCGTCCTGCTCGGCCGCGACTACTGGTCCGGGCTGCTCGGCTGGCTGTCCGGGCCGGCGCTCGCGGCCGGGAC
The DNA here is from genome assembly GCA_025929465.1 of Nostocoides sp. GTDB lineage: Bacteria > Actinomycetota > Actinomycetes > Actinomycetales > Dermatophilaceae > Nostocoides. The sequence goes on along the minus strand of JAICMC010000047.1, from coordinate 13,221 downwards.
GGTGAGCGAGGGCGACCTGGAGCTGCTGCACCTCACCGACGACATCGACGAAGCAGTGGCCCGGATCCGGGAGGCGGGGCACCGGTGATCTGGACGTTCTTCATCGTCGTCGGACTGGCGCTGGTCGCCGTGATCGCCGCACTCGTCACCTCGCGTCTGCCCTACGACCCGATGTCGCCGACCGTGACGACGGCCAACGACCCCGGGCTCCCGGTCGTGCCCGGAGCGCGCGACGTGGACGGGGTCCGGTTCGACTTCGCCCTGCGCGGCTACCGGATGGACCAGGTCGATGACGTCCTGGACGCCTTGCGCGACCGGTTGGCCGACCAGGACGAGGTGATCGACGCGCTGCGCCGCAGCCGTGGCACGGCGTCCCAGGCATCCCAGGGCTCCCTCGACGTCCTCGACGCCGACGCTGAAGGCCGGTGAGCCGCCGATGGCTTTCACGATCCACCTCGACTCCACGGCCGCGCCGGAACGGCTGTGGGAGGTCCTGACCGACTTCCCCGGCCACGAGCGGTTCGTCCCCGCCACGACGATGCGGACCGACCCCGGTCCCCCCCGCGTCGGGTGGGAGCTGACCGCGCGGACCGGACGCGGGATGGCCGCGGTACCCGATCCGATGGTGCTCACCATCTGGGAGCCGCCGACCCGGTTCCGGCTGGTCAAGATCGGGCCGATCCTCACCGGCTGGGCGGAGGCGTCCGTGGTGCGGCACGGCGAGGGGTCCCAGCTGACCTGGACCGAGCAGGTGGTGCCCAGAGGACTGCCCCGCGCCCTGCGGAGACCGGCCGACGCCGTGGCCTGCCGCGCCTACCGGCGGGTGCTCGCCGGCTTCGTCGCCGAGGCCGAGAGGTTGACAGCCGCCTCCGGGACCTCGTGAGCTCCGGTCAGGCGGTGGTGCTCGGGCCGGACGGGGTGGCCAGGTGCCCGTGGGGCGCTGCCACGCCGGAGTACTCCGCCTACCACGACGAGGAGTGGGGCCGACCGGTCCACGGTGAGCGTGCCCTGTTCGAGCGGATCACCCTCGAAGCGTTCCAGTCCGGGCTGGCCTGGATCACCATCCTGCGCAAGCGGGACAGCTTCCGGTCCGCCTTCGGCGGCTTCGACGCCGAGGTCGTCGCGGCATACGACGACAGCGACCGGGCCCGTCTGATGGCCGACGCCGGGATCGTCCGCAACCGCGCCAAGATCGAGGCGACGCTGCGCAACGCCCGTGCCGTCCTCGAGCTGCGTGCGGCCGGCGGTCTGGACGCCCTCGTGTGGAGCCACGCACCCGACCAGCACCGTCCGCCGCGCACGACCGCGGACCTGCGGGCCAGCAGCCCCGAGTCGGTCGCCCTGGCTGCGGCGCTGAAGAGGGCCGGACTGTCCTTCGTCGGGCCGACCACGATGTATGCCGCGATGCAGGCCTGTGGGCTGGTCGACGACCACCTGCTCGGGTGTCACCGGTCCGGCCAGCGATGAGCCGCTCGCTCCTGGTTCGGGCCACGTTCCTCTACCTCGCGGTCCGGCTGGTGTCCGGTGTGCTGCTCTGGCACGCCTCGGCCGGTCAGGTGCCCTACCCGCCCTGGACCGGCCCGCACCCCGGGTATCTGGACATGACCGTTCTCTGGGACGGCTCGTGGTACCGCCAGATCGCCGAGACCGGGTACCCGCGCACCCTTCCGCTCCAGCCGGACGGTCTGGTGGCCCAGAACGGGTGGGCGTTCTTCCCGGCCTTCCCCCTGCTGTGCCGCGGAGTCATGGCCCTCACCGGCCTGTCCTTCCCGCTCGTCGGCTCGACCCTGTCGCTGCTGTTCGGCCTGGGGGCGGCACTGGTCATCGTGGCTCTGCTCGTCCGGCAGATGGCGCCGGGCGTGGCGCTCGGCGCGATGCTCGTCTGGGCGGCGTTCCCCTCCTCCCCGGTGCTGCAGCTCGCCTACACCGAGTCGCTGGCCTGCCTGCTCCTTGCCTGCTGGCTCTGGCTGGTCGTCGAACGGCGATGGGCGGTCTCCGGCCTGGTGGCGATCCTCGTCGGTCTGGCGCGGCCGATCGCCGCACCCCTGGGTATCGTGCTCGCCGTGGCGTTCATCGCCCGGTGGCGTCGACGTGAGCAGCTGCCGCTGCGGCGGACCGAGCTGGCCGCGATGGCCGGCGCGGCCACCGGCGTGCTGCTGTCCGTCGCGGCCTGGCCGGTCATCGTCGCGTGGCGCACGGGCGTCCTGGACGCCTTCGCCCAGACCCAGGCCTCCTGGCGGGCCGGCCACACGATCCGATGGCTCTCCGGCTGGCTGTCCATGACGCGCTGGGCCCTTCGGGGCACCGCCGACCCCCGGGTGTATGCGCCGGTCCTGCTCGCGGTCCTCGTCTCGGCGCTCGTCGTGGCTGTGCTCGGGCCCTGGGCACGCCGTCTCGGCCCCGAGCTGCGCGCCTGGTGCCTGGCCTACCCGGCATACCTGGCGGTGGCCGCCGACCCCTTCACCACGGTGTTCCGCTTCGCCATCCTGCTCTTCCCGCTCGGGGCGGTCCTCGTCGGTGGCGCTCGCCCAGGGGGCCCGTCGCGCTGGTGGGTTCCCCGGACCCTCGTGCTGGTGGGGGTCGGCATCGCGCTGCAGGTCGTGTGGATCGACAAGCTGCTCGTCTTCCACCCGCCGACGGACTACCCCCCGTGACCGCCGTCGCCGCCCTGGCCCACCGCCACCGGCTCGCCCAGCGCTCGCTGGCGCACCCGGTCCGGACGCTCCTGCTCGCGTATGCCGTCTCGCGCGTCGTCGGGCTGCTCGCTCTCTGGGCGTGCGCCACCTTCGTCCAGAACCCGGCCGGGGTGGGACACCTCCATCCGACCCTGGGGGACATGTTCGGGCTGTGGGACGGGACCTGGTACGCGCGGGTCGCCCGGGACGGCTACCCCGTCCCCATCCCCGCCGACCCGCTGACCGGTCGGTTCACCTACAGCACGTGGGCGTTCTACCCCGCCTTCCCGATGCTCGTGCGCGGCTTGACCGCGCTCGGACTGCCGTTCGTGGCCACCGGCATCGTGCTGAACCTGGCGCTCGGCGCCCTGGGGACCCTCGTCGTGTGGGCGGTCCTGCGTCAGGGTGCGCACGCCTCGCCGCTGCCGGACCGGGAGCGGCTCGCGCTCGTGGGGGCCATGCTGTGGTGCTTCCACCCGGCGACGACGGTCCTCATGCAGCCCTACTCCGAGGCGTTGGCGGTGCTCCTGCTCGGCCTGTGCCTGCTGCTGCTCATCCGGCGCCACTACGTGGCGGTCGCGGTGGTCAGCCTGCTGCTGGGGCTGACCCGCGGCATCGCGCCTGCTCTCGGCGTGGTCATCGTCGTCCACCTGTGGCTGCGCTGGCGCGAGGAGCGAGAGGCCGGGCGCAGGCCGCTCGCCTCCCAGCGCGCCAGCGTCCTGCTCATGCTCGTCGCGGGCGGGGTGTCCGGGCTGCTCTGGCCCGCGTATGCCGGGTGGCGGACCGGCATCCCCGCCGCGTTCTTCGACGTCCAGGCGGCCTGGGGACAGAAACCCACCGACGGCCCGTTCGTGCTGTGGCTGCGGTGGGCCTGGGACGCCAAGGGACTGCTCTCGGTCGCCGTGCTGGCCGGCTTCATCGGCACCTACCTCGCGCTCGTCATCGGCAGGCACGGGCGCTGGCTGTCGGTCGAGGCGCGGGTATGGGCCGTCGCCTACCCGCTGTACATGTTCGCCGTCGTACGACCGATCACGAGCATGTGGCGGTTCATGTTGCTCGACTTCCCCGTGATGGCCCTGGTCGCCTCGGTGGGGATGCGCACCTCGACCGGCGCCACGGTCGTCCCGCACTGGCGGCGCAGGGTGCTGGTCGCCGTGGTGGTTCTCGTCGGCGGCGTGTTCTGGTGGACCTGCACCATCTGGCCGTACCTGCCCTGGGGGTCCAGCCCGCCCTGACCTGTCGGAGGGCGATTTCCCCGGTGCCGTCGCCTGAGAGATAATGGATGCCGACCAGCGACTTCGGGCACTCTCGGGCGCTGACCAGGGCCGGGAGTCCAAGCGATGGGTGATCTGCGCTCCCGGACCGAGAAGGGAATGAGATGGCGGCAATGAAGCCCCGCACGGGCGACGGACCCCTCGAAGTGACCAAGGAGGGCCGTGGGATCGTGCTGCGCATGCCTTTGGAGGGCGGCGGTCGACTCGTCGTCGAGATGACACCGGACGAGGTACGTGCTCTCGGCAGCGCCATCGACAACTGCGACGGCCTGAAGTAGCCCATTCAGCAGCGTTCTTCGACCCCCGGCCGTCACCCGGCCGGGGGTCGAGCCGTCTGCCGGGTCGCTAGGGTTGGCCGTCGTGAGCCCGCGCCCGGTCGTCGCCGTCTTCAACGGCCCCAACCTGGACCTGCTCGGCGAGCGGGAGCCGGAGATCTACGGCGAGGGCACGCTGGGGGACCTAGAAGACCTGTGTCGCACGGCGGCCGAGGCGCACCACTACGACCTGGACTTCCGGCAGACCAACCACGAGGGGGTCCTGCTGGAGAGCCTGCACGAGATCCGGCACACGGCATACGGTCTGGTGCTCAACGCTGCCGGCTGGACGCACACCTCAGTCGCCATCCACGACGCACTGGCCCTCGTGCGCTGCCCCGTGGTCGAGGTACACCTCTCCGACGTCCATGCCAGGGAGCCTTTCCGGGTGCACTCCTACGTCACCCCGCAGGCGGCGCTGGTCATCGTCGGGCGTGGTCCGCAGGGCTATGCCGACGCGATCGACGCGCTGCCCGGCTTGTGGGCCCACCGCCGCGAGGGATGAGACGCTTCGGCGCGGTGCCCTGACCGACGCTAGGTTCGGTGCGGACCGATCACCCCCGGACGGACAGGCTCACCGATGGACGCTGGCTATGGACTGGCTGTGCGCTGGTCGCTGCGCGAGGCCCCCGAGGGCGTGGGCGAGGACCTGCGCGAGTACGTGGTCGGTACCTCCATCGCCAGGTTCATGTTCCTCGACGGGCTCGCCTTCAAGGTGTGGCGGATGGTCGAGGGGGAGTGGTTCGAGGGAACCTACGTCTTCGACACGCCGCGAGCCCGGGACGAGTTCCAGGCGCAGTTCGAGCACAGCGCCGCCGATGCCGCCGGGAGCCGGATCATCGGGTCGCCACCGATCTCGGTGGAGCGCTACGAGGTCGTCGCCATCGCCGAAGGGCCGGGCGCATTCCGTCGCGGGCCCGGCCCGGGCCGGGCCTGAGCCGGGCCTGAGCCACAGTCGCGGAGCCCCCGACCCGCTACCGCTTGACGGCCGCCAGCAGGCCGTCGCCGACCGGCAGCAGGGCCACGAGCAGCCGCTCGTCATCACGCAGCGCCTTGCCGAGGTCGCGCAGGATGACCGTCTCGGTGTCTCGGACGGCCGGGTCGGCCACCTTGTCGTGCCACAGCATGTTGTCCAGGACGAGGACACCGCCGCTGCGCAGCAGCCGGATGCCGTGCTCGACGTAGGCGGGGTAGCTGGACTTGTCGGCATCGACGAGGACCAGGTCGTATGCGGCGTCGGTCATCCGGGGAAGCACGTCCAGGGCCGGACCGGTGATCACCCTGGTGCGCTGGTGCGGGACTCCGGCTGTCGCATACGCCTGCCGGGCAGCCCTGCTGTGCTCCGGCTCGACGTCGATCGTCGTGAGCACCCCGTCGGCGGGCATCCCCGCGAGCAGCCACAGTCCGGAGGTGCCGCCACCGCTGCCGATCTCCATGACGGACTGGGCCCGGACCGCCGCAGCGAGCAGCCGCAGGGCGGCCCCCCCACCCGTCCCGACGGGGGTGGCGCCGAGCTCGGTGCCACGCCGACGCGCTGCCTCGGCGGTCTCGTCCTCGGGGACGAACTCCTCGGCGTAGGTCCAGCTGGCGGGCTTCTGTGCGCTCATGGCAGCCAGCCTACTGGCGGGTCGTGCGGGACCCGAGGCCTGCTCGCACAGGGAACACAGACTGCTCACAGTTGGTTGGGGAACCATGAAGGCCCCACCAGACGTCTCTCCAGCAAGACAGTCGCCCCGACGGGCGTCCGCACGAAAGAGGTGACCACAGCGTGACGACGACCCACGAGGTCAGCACGCCCGATCCGAGCCAGGGAACCACCGCGTGGGTTCCGCCCAGCTGGGAAGAGGTCGTCGAGCAGCACTCGGCTCGCGTCTACCGGCTCGCCTACCGGCTCACCGGCAACCAGCACGATGCCGAGGACCTCACCCACGACGTGTTCCTGCGGGTGTTCCGGTCGCTCAGCTCCTACCAGCCGGGCACCTTCGAGGGCTGGCTGCACCGGATCACGACCAACGTGTTCCTGGACAAGATGCGGCGCAAGCAGCGGATCCGCTTCGACGCCCTCTCCGACGAGGCGGCCGCCCGACTCGCGAGCCGGGAGAAGGGTCCGGAGCAGACCGTCCACGACGCGATGTTCGACGACGACATCCAGCGTGCCCTGGACGCCCTGCAGCCGGACTTCCGGGCCGCCGTGGTTCTCTGCGACATCGAGGGCCTCACCTATGAGGAGGTGGCGGCGACGCTCGGGGTCAAGCTCGGCACCGTCCGCTCGCGGATCCACCGGGGCCGTGCCCAGCTGCGCGCCTCGCTGGCCCACCGGGCCCCGTCCCGCCCGGTCGTGCAGGCCCCGACTGCTGCCGGCCGGCTGCCGGTCGCGCCTGCCCTGCAGGGGTCGAGGTGAGCCTTCGGCACGGCACCGGGCATCTGGCTGACGAGCTCAGCGAGTATGCCGCGGGCCGGCTCCCGGACAGCCTCACGCTGCACTGGGACCGGCACCTCGTGGCGTGCCAGAGCTGCCGGAGCGAGGTGGAGGTGGAACGCCGTCTGCAGGCCGTTCTCAGGTCAGGGCCGAGCGTGCCGCCGAGCCTGCGCACCACCCTCATCGCCATGGGCGCCACCCGCCCGATGACGGCGCTGCCCACTGCGGCCCGCGGCAGGCAGGTGCCGGAGGTTCCACTGGTCCCCTTCGGCAGCACCCCCCTTCCGAACGGTTACAGCCTGCCGACCGTGCTTCCCGCGTCGCCTGCCCTGCACCGCAGCCCGCTCCGGTCGGCGGTCATGGCGACCATGGTGGCGGGCGCGTCGGCGGCTGCAGCCTGGGGCCTGGGCGTGACGGCGGGAGCCACCGCAGCGGCCACGAACGGCGTCGTCCGGCCGACCACGACAACGGCGGTGACGACCACTGCGCGGACGACCCGGCCGACGACGGCTTTCGGTCCGGGAGCCCAGATCGGCGTCACCAGGGCCACCGCTCCAGCGGCGTACCACTGGATCGCCCAGGTTGCCGGGCTGGGTCTGCGCCCGCCGGACCCGGCACAATCGACCCCATGACGGACCCGACCTCCGAGGAGCCCGCGGGCCAGGACGCGGGCTCGTGGGAGCCGCCGACCGAGCCGTCCGCGGCATCTGAGCCGTCCGCCGCGTCCGCCGAAGCGGCCGTGACCGAGCCCATCGCGCTGGAGCAGGCCGATCCCGCGGGTGCGGGCCTGGGTTGGTTCCTCGACCACCCGCCGGACTCCACTGCCGACCCTGGCCTTCCGGCTGCGCCTCCGGCCCGGACGAGCGACACCTCGCCACTGCCGGTCGGGGCGTTCGCAGCACCGGCCTACGGCGCCCCCGCGTACGGCCCCCCGGCATACGACACTCCGGGCCAGCCGCCACCGGCCGGGCCCGCCGCCGACCCCGGTCGGCCGTCCCACGGGCCGCGACGCGGCCCCGGCTGGTGGTCCGTGGTGGGGGTCGCGGCCGTCGTGGCCGTCCTTGCCGGCTTGGTCGGTGGCGGCCTCGGGGCCTACCTGGCCAACTCCGGTCGGCTGGGCTTCGGCCGCACGGCGTACGAGGCGCCGACCCCGACGGGAGGCGCGGTGGCCCGTCCCCCGGACAGCATCGCGAGCATCGCCGCCAGCGCGCTGCCCAGCGTGGTCACCATCCAGGTCACCGCAGGTTCGGGAGGGGACACCGGCTCGGGGTGGGTCTTCGACGACCAGGGCCACATCGTCACGAACAACCACGTCGTCGAGGCGGCGGCGGGTGGCGGCAAGATCGTCGTCCAGCTGTCCAGCGGCAAGAAGGTCGACGCCACCATCGTGGGCCGCGACCTGTCCTACGACCTGGCCGTCCTGAAGGTCACCGGGCTCACCCTCAGGCCGCTGCCGATCGGCCGGTCCGCCGACGTCGCCGTGGGGGACGGGGTGATCGCCGTCGGGGCCCCCCTCGGCCTGGAGAGCACCGTGACGAGCGGAATCATCTCCGCGCTCAACCGGCCGGTCTCCCCGGGCGGGGCCTCCGGGCAGTCGTTCATCAACGCCATCCAGACCGACGCGGCCATCAACCCGGGCAACTCGGGCGGTCCGCTGCTGGACATGCAGGGCCGGGTCATCGGTGTCAACAGCGCGATCGCCCGGATCCCGGGCGCCGACCTCTCCTCCCAGTCCGGCAACATCGGCGTCGGCTTCGCGATCCCCAGCGACCAGGTCGACAAGACCGTTGAGCAGCTCATCCGGACCGGCAAGGCCCAGCACCCGGTCATCGGTGTCTACCTGGACCAGACCTACTCCGGCGAGGGGGTCAAGATCGCCTCGGGCCCGGTCGACGGGAAGCCCGCCGTGGACCCGGCCGGGCCGGCTGCCGCGGCCGGCCTGCAGGCCGGTGACGTGATCCTGTCCTTCGAGGGGCGTCCGATGACCACCGACGACGAGCTCGTCGTCGCGATCCGGGCCAAGTCGGTCGGCGACGAGGTCACCCTCAAGGTGCGTCGGGGCACGCGAGAGTTCGATGTCAGAATGATGCTCAAGGCCGGCAGCCAGTAGTCACCGGCAGTTGTCGGGCCCCGGGACAGACACCAAGGAAGGCGGACCCGTGGACTTCCTCGGGATCAACGGCTGGGAGTTCGTGCTCCTTGCGGTCCTCGCCGTCCTCCTGCTCGGCGACCGGATGCCGGAGTATGCCGCCAAGCTGGCCCGGTTCATCCGCAGCGCACGGGTGATGGCCGAGGGGGCCAAGGACCAGCTCAAGGACCAGCTCGGCCCGGAGTACGAGGACATCAACTGGCGTCAGTACGACCCGCGCCAGTACGACCCGAGGCGGATCGTCCGGCAGGCCCTGCTGGAGCCGCTGGAGGAGGCGATGGGTCCGATGGGCCAGGAGGAGTCGGAGCAGGAGGACTACGCCGGGAGCACCGGGGTGCTCGACCCCAGCACCCCGGCCACCTCCTGGGACCCCTACCGTCCGACGCCGTTCGACACCGACGCGACCTGACGGGCGGCTGCTCCTGGAGCCTCAGCGGCCGGCGGGGGTCAGGCCCAGGCTTCGGCCGGCCAGCCCCCGCGCGCGGCTGGACAGGCCCTTGGCGATGCCGCGCAGGGCGACGGCGGCGGCGCCGCCTGCGTCGGTGAGCACGACGGGTGCTCCGTTGTCGGACCCGATGCGCAGCGCCGTGTCGAGCGGCACCTGACCCAGCAGCGGAACCTCCGTGCCGATCGTGCGGGTCAGCGACTCGGCGACGGCCCGGCCGCCTCCGGAGCCGAAGATCTCCTGCCGAGTGCCGTCGGGCAGCTCCAGCCAGGACATGTTCTCGATGACGCCGGCGATCCGCTGGTGGGTCTGCACGGCGATCGCACCGGCGCGTTCGGCCACCTCGGCAGCAGCCTGCTGCGGGGTGGTCACGACGAGGATCTCGGCGCCGGGGATGAGCTGCGCGACCGAGATCGCGATGTCGCCGGTGCCGGGCGGCAGGTCGAGGAGCAGGACGTCGAGGTCGCCCCAGAACACGTCGCCGAGGAACTGCTGGAGGGCGCGGTGGAGCATCGGGCCACGCCAGACGACGGGCTGGTTGCCCGGGACGAACATCCCGATCGAGATGACCTTCACGTCGTAGGCGAGGGGCGGCAGGATCATGTCGTCGACCTGGGTCGGCTTGCCGCTGACGCCCAGCATCCGGGGGATGGAGAACCCGTAGATGTCGGCGTCGACGACGCCTACGCGTAAGCCGTTCTGGGCCATCGCCACCGCGAGGTTGGCGGTCACCGACGACTTGCCGACCCCACCCTTGCCCGAGGCCACGGCATACACGCGGGTCAGTGACCCGGGCTTGGCGAACGGGATCTCGCGCTCGGCCTGTCCGCCGCGCAGCTGGGTCTTGAGGTCGGCGCGCTGCTCGTCGCTCATCACACCCAGGGTCACGTTGACGCTCGTGACGCCGGGGACCTTCAGGACCGCGTTGGTCGTGTCCCGGGTCAGGGTCGCCTTGAGCGGGCAGCCGGAGACGGTGAGCAGGATGGTCACCTCGACGTGCCCCGCGTCGTCGGCCTCGGCGGACTCCACCATCCCGAGCTCGGTGATCGGCTTGCGGATCTCGGGGTCGTCGACCGTCGCGAGGGCGGCGCGAAGGGCTTCGGTGGTGACGCTCGGCATGGAGACCATGCTAGGTCGCTGTGCCCTCGCCCTCCTCGTCGGCCTCGGCCGGCACCTGCACGACCATGCCCCGGTCCTCCATCTCCTCGAGCAGGTCCCGCAGCTCGCCCCGGACGAAGTCCCGGGTCGCCACGTCGCGCAGCGCGATTCGCAGGGCGGCGACCTCACGGGTGATGAACTCGGTGTCGGCGAGGTTGCGCTCGTCGCGGGCACGGTCCTGCTCGATGGTGACCCGGTCCCGGTCGTCCTGCCGGTTCTGGGCAAGCAGGATGAGCGGAGCGGCATACGAGGCCTGGGTGGAGAAGAACAGGTTGAGCAGGATGAACGGGTACTTGTCCCAGTGGTGGACGAAGCCGACGACGTTGAGGGTGACCCACAGGATGACGAAGACCGTCATGTACAGCAGGAACCGGGCGGTGCCCATGTAGCGGGCGAACTTCTCCGCGAACCGGCCGAAGGAGTCCGGGTCGTAGCTCGGGCGGCGGATGAGGGCCGGACGGATCTCGCGGGGCTGGTCGATCCGGATGCCACGGTCGCGACGCTCAGCCATGGGTCACCTCGCGTCGGTCCTCGCGCCAGTCGTCGGGGAGCAGATGGTCCAGCACGTCATCGACCGTGACGGCGCCGACGAGCAGCCCGTCCTCGTCGACGACCGGGAGGGCGACGAGGTCGTAGGTCGCCAGCATCCGGGTGACCTGGTCCAGGGGAGCCCCGGGAGCCACCGGCTCGACGCCCTTGTCGAGGATCCCGCCGATCGGCGCGTGCGGGGGCTCGCGGAGCAGACGCTGGATGTGCACCACGCCGAGGAACCTGCCGGTGGGCGTCTCCAGCGGCGGCCGGCACACGAAGACCGTCGTCGCGAGGGTCGTGGACAGCTCCTGCCGGCGGACCACGGCCAGCGCCTCGGCGATGCTTGCCTCGGGCCCGAGGATGACCGGCTCGGTCGTCATCAGTCCGCCGGCGGTGTTCTCGTCGTAGGTGAGCAGGCGGCGCAGGTCGGCGGCGTCGTCGGGCTCCATGATCTGCAGCAGCGCCTCGGCCTGCTCCGGTGGCAGCTCGCTGAGCAGGTCGGCGGCGTCGTCGGGCTCCATGGCCTCCAGGACGTCGGCCGCCCGGGCGTTCTCCAGGCCGCCGAGGATCTCGACCTGCTCGTCCTCGGGCAGCTCCTCCATGACGTCGGCGAGCAGCTCGTCGTCGAGGGCGGCGGCGACCTCGGCCCGGCGCTTGGGGGTGAGGTCGTGGATGACCTCGGCGAGGTCGGCGGGCTTGAGGTCCTGGTAGGCCTCCAGGAGCTTGGTGGCGCTCTGGTCCTGGGAGTCGCCGACCTCGCGCAGGCCGGTGACGTCCTCGATGGGCAGCAGCACCATCTCCCCGCGCCGACGCCCGAGTGCGGTGCGGCGGTGCGGGCCCCGACGCACGTAGACCCGCGAGACCGACCACTCGCGGCTGCGCTCGCGCTCGATCCCGACGTCCTCGATGCTCGCCTCGACGACCTGACCGTCCTCCATCCGGGCTCTGACCTGGCGCTCGACGAGCTCGGCGAGGACAAGGGTCTCGTTGGGCCGCTGCTCGAAGCGGCGCATGTTGACCAGGCCGGTCGTGATGACCTGACCGCCGTCGACGCTGGTGACCCGGGTCATCGGGACGAAGACCCGCCGCCGCCCGGGGACCTCGACGACCAGGCCGATGACGCGAGGCCGGGAGCGGCTCGCAGAGAAGGTGACGACGACATCGCGGACCCGGCCGACCGGGTCGCCGAGCGGGTCGAACACGGCCAGCTCGGCCAGCCGACCGACGAAGACACGCGACGCGGTGCTCACCGGAGCAGGTTATCCCTCGGAGGTGGTCTGCCCGGGGCGCCCGGCCGCGTCGCCCCGGTCGGCTGGGGCGCCACCGGGTCAGGAGGTGGGGCGTTGTCGCTTGCGGCGCTGCGGGCGGCCGTGCAGGTGCCAGGGACGCCAGCCGGCAGTGGTCGCCGGCGCCGGATGGACCGGCACGCGTCCGGGATCGTCCGACAGCGTCCCGGGAGCCTCGACCGCCGCACCGAACGGCCGGAGCGCGTGGATCGTCGCCTCGGCCGCCCAACGGTCCTCCACGTCGGGCAGTGCGTTCAGCCGGGAGGGCTTGAGGAGGGCGACGGCGTCGTCCCAGGCCTGGGTCGCGGGGGTGAGCTGCCGGGCCTCGGCGTTGACGACGAGCAGCCGCGCCCAGGTGTCCTTCGAGCGCAGGATGAGCCGGACCTCAGGCGGCAGCCACGGCAGGTGCTGCTCGCCGGGACCGGACACGACGAGCACCTGCCCGTCCGCCCAGACGTGCCACGCCGGCCACGCCCGGTCGCCGGGGACGTCGATCCACAGCAGCCCGGACTTGCTGGCCGCCTCGGCCAGCAGCGCAGGCACATCGACCTGCCTGCGGGCCGTGCCGTGGTCCTCGTCGCCGGGCTCGCGCGATGCGTCCGTCACACCGTGAACTGTCTCACGGCGGTATGCCGCGTGCGCTGCTAGCGTCCGACGCGCCCCGCCCGCGACCACCTCGAAGGTGCCCCATCGATGCGCAGCGCCAAGGACTTCTTCCGCCCCCTCGCCGTGGGCGCCCCCGACCCGGTCCGCGAGGTGCCGGCCCGTCCCAGCCGGATGATCCACTTCTTCGACCCCGGCAACGAGCGGATGGCGGCCAAGGTCCCCTCGCTCGTCGGCAGCGTCGACGTCCTGCTCGGCAACCTGGAGGACGCGGTGAAGGCTGACCGCAAGGAGGCGGCGCGGGCCGGGCTGGTGGCCGTCGCCGAGGCGACGGACTTCGGTGAGGCCACCCAGCTGTGGACCCGGG
>JAICMC010000081.1 GCA_025929465.1 Nostocoides sp. | reverse complement strand
GGCACGCGCACTGGGTGGAGCGACGGTCGGCCCTGTTCCGCGAGCACCCCGCGACGGCGCGGCTCGCCGACCAGGAGCTCCGCCACGCGGCCTACGACCCGGCGCTGCGGTTCGAGGTCGAGATCGTCTCGGCGCAGGAGGGCACCTGGGAGTATGCGACCGGGACCGACGGGGTCGCGCCGTTCCGCCGGATCGGGCGGGCGCGGCTCGGCGACCTCGGCAGCCTGGACGTGTGGTGGCTGCGGACCTACGGCGGCGGGGTGTTCGTGCCGTTCAAGGACGCGACGAACGGCGAGTCCACCTACGGCGCCGGTCGATACGTCCTGGACACGGTCAAGGGCGCGGACCTCGGTCGGACGCCGGGTGGCGAGTGGGTCATCGACCTCAACTTCGCCTACAACCCCTCCTGCGTCTACAGCGCGCGGTGGAGCTGCCCGCTCGCACCACACGGAAACGTGCTCACCGGCGCGGCCCCGGTCGGCGAGCTGATGCCCGACTACGGCACCTCCGACCCCTATGCGCTGGACTGAGGACATGGCTGACGACGACGACCGAACCACCCTCGAGGCGATGGTCGGCACCTTCTTCGCCGCGTTCGCGACCGGACCCGACCTCGAGGCGAGGCTTGGGGCGCTGCGCGACCTGTTCATCCCGGAGGCTGTGGTCGTCCGGACGTGCGGACTGCAGCCGGCGGTCTACTCGCCCGAGGCGTTCATCGAGCCGCGCCGGGCACTGCTGTCCGGCGGACAGCTGGCCGACTTCCGCGAGTGGCCGCAGGACGGGCGGTTCGACGTGTTCGGCGACGTGGCGCACTGGTTCGGCAGCTATGCCAAGTCCTGGACCCAGGACGGTGAGGCCGTCGCCGGACGCGGGATGAAGTCGATCCAGTTCGTCCGTATGCCGGCCGGCTGGCGGATCAGCGCGGTCGCCTGGGACGACGAGCGAGCGAGCTGACTCAGCCGGCCAGGGCCTCCGCCACGGGATGAGCCACCCTGGCGAAGACCGTCTCCCCCGGCAGCAGGGCCAGCTCGTCCGCGGTGCCACGGGTGGTCTGGACCTCCAACCGGCTTCCCTCCTCGCTCGTCAGCTCGACCCGGACCTCGAAGCCGAGACGCACGATCCGGTCGACCTGCGCCGAGACGACACCGGGGGACCCGGTGACCCGCGCGTCCGCGGCATACGCCTCGGCCCGGTCCCGGGACAGGACGATGTCGTGGGGACGGACCAGCCGGCCGCCCAGGTGCGCCACCTGACCGAGGAAGGACATCACGAAGTCGTTGGCGGGTCGGTCGTACAGCGCCTGGGGGTCGCCGACCTGCTCGATCCGGCCCTTGTTGAGGACGGCGATCCGGTCGGCGACGTCGAGCGCCTCCTCCTGGTCGTGGGTGACCAGGACCGTCGTGACGTGGACCTCGTCGTGCAGCCGGCGCAGCCACCGGCGCAGGTCGGCACGGACCTGGGCGTCGAGGGCGCCGAACGGCTCGTCGAGGAGCAGCACCTCGGGGTCGACGGCCAGCGCCCTGGCCAGCGCCATCCGCTGACGCTGCCCTCCGGAGAGCTGGGCCGGGTAGCGGTGCTGGAAGCCGGCGAGCCCGACGATCTCGAGCAGCTCGTCGACCTTGCGGGCGATCTCAGTCTTGGGCCGCCTGCGGATCCGCAACCCGAAGGCGACGTTGTCCCGCACCGTCATGTGCTTGAACGCCGCGTAGTGCTGGAACACGAACCCGATCCCCCGCTGCTGCGGCGGTATGCCGGTCACGTCCTTGCCGTTGATGACGACCGACCCCTCGTCCAGGCCCTCGAGTCCGGCGACCGAGCGGAGCAGCGTCGACTTGCCGGACCCGCTGGGGCCGAGCAGGGCGGTGAGGGAGCCGGCCGGGATGTCGATGCTGACGCCGTCGAGGGCCGCGAAGGCGCCGTAGGACTTGCGCGCCCCGGTCACGGTGATCATGTCGTTCTCCTTGTGCGGTTG
Organism: Nostocoides sp.; assembly: GCA_025929465.1. Classification (GTDB taxonomy): domain Bacteria; phylum Actinomycetota; class Actinomycetes; order Actinomycetales; family Dermatophilaceae; genus Nostocoides. Next base: position 9,951 of record JAICMC010000081.1, on the reverse strand, counting down.
AGCACGCTCATGAGCAGGAGCGTGAGGACGGCGAGGCCCATGAGGAGGGTCGCCGCGGCATAGGCGCCGTAGGTGTTCTGGTCATCGACGTAGCGGGAGTGGACGAGCAGGGTGAGGGTCTGGGAGACCCCGGCGAACCCGGAGCTGACCATGATGACCGCGCCGAACTCGCCGAGCGCGCGGGCCACCGTGAGCACGACACCGTAGGTGAGGCCCCAGCGCAGGGCCGGCAGGGTGATCCGCCAGAACGTCTGCCAGCCGTTGGCGCCGAGCGTGGCGGCCGCCTGCTCCTGGTCGGTCCCGATCTCGTGCAGGACCGGTTCGACCTCGCGGACCACGAACGGGAGGGTCACGAACAAGGTGGCGAGGACCATGCCCGGCACGCCGAAGATGACCTTGAACCCGGCCCGGTCGAGCGCCCCGAACCAGCCGCCCGCGCCCCACAGCAGGATGAGCGAGACGCCGACGACGACCGGCGAGACGGCGAACGGCAGGTCGACGACGGCCTGGAGCAGCCCCTTGCCACGGAACCTGCCGCGGACGAGCGCGAGCGCGGTGACGATGCCGAAGACGACGTTGAGCGGCACGACGACGGCGACGATGAACAGCGAGAGGTTGAGGGCCGAGATCGCCGCCGGTGTCTGGACCGACGCGAGGAACGCGCCGAGCCCCAGCTCGAAGGTGCGCCACAGGATGAGCACGACGGGGACGGCCAGCAGCGCGGTCAGGTAGGCCAGGGCGAGGAGCCGGAGCGACCAGCGGGCCGACGTGGAGGTCCTCACGACGCGGCCTCCCGTCGCAGCGACCGGGCCGAGACCAGGCGGAGCACGAAGAGGGTGAGGAACGCCATGGCGAGGAGCGCGACCGAGACAGCGGCGGCGTTGACCGGCTGGTCGATCTCGATCTGCTGCTGGATGTACTGCGAGGCGACCTGCGTGTGCCGCGGGATGTTGCCGCCGATGAGCACGACCGAGCCGAACTCACCGATGGCCCGGGCGAAGGCCAGCCCGGTCCCGCTGATGATGGCGGGCCCGAGCGTGGGCAGGATGACCCGCCGGAAGATGGTCAGCCCCCCGGCCCCCAGCGAGGCGGCGGCCTCCTCGACCTCCTTGTCCGCCTCGATGAGCACCGGCTGGACCGAGCGCACGACGAACGGCAGGGTGACGAAGGCCAGCGCGACGACCAACCCGTAGCGGGTGGCGTTGAGCTGGACGTGGATGGGACTGTCCGGGCCATAGAGCGACAGCAGCACGATGCTCGCCACGATGGTCGGCAGGGCGAACGGCAGGTCGATGAGGGCGTTGACCACGGCCTTCCCGGGGAAGTCGTCGCGCACGAGGACCCAGGCGAGGAGCGTCCCCATCACGGCGTTGAGCACCGCCACGACGGCGGCCACGAGGACGGTCACGCGCAGCGCCGCCAGGGCTGACGGGGCGCTGAGGGCGTCCCAGAACCCACCCCAGCCGTGCTCGGTCGAGGTCACGGTGAGGGCGGCGAGCGGGAGCAGGACGACGAGGCTGAGCCACAGGGTCACCAGGCCCGTTGCGTAGGGCCGGCCCCGGGAGGGCCGCCCTGCTGGGGCCCGGGGCCGCTCGGGGGCCTCGCCGGCGGCCTGGGGGTCGGGCGTCGAGCGCTGCGTGCCGCCCGCCAACCCTGCCGAGAGGGTCGCGGTCACTTCGTGGCCTTGTCGTAGATGACCGCGACCTTGCCGGTCCCCTTGGTGAACAGGTCGGCGTCCACGGAGGCCCAGCCCCCGAGGTCGCTGATCGTCCACAGCTTCTGCGGGGCCGGGAAGTCCTTGGCGTATGCCGCGGCGACCGTCGGGTCGACCGGGCGGAAGCCGGCTTCGGCGAAGAGCCTCTGGGCCGCCGGGGTGAACAGGTAGCCGACGAACGCCGTGGCCGCCGTGGGGTTCTTGGCCCTGGTGACGACGGCCACCGGGTTCTCGATCTTGAAGGTCTGGGGTGGCGTGACGTACGACACGGGGTCGCCGGCGCGGACCGCCGCGATCGCCTCGTCCTCGTAGGAGAGCAGCACGTCGCCCGTGCCCTGCAGGAAGGTCTCGGTGGCCTCCCGCCCGGATCCGGGCTGGACGTGCACGTGCTGGGTGATGAGCGAGGTGAGGTAGGCCAGGCCGGCGCTGGGGTTGGTGCCGCCGTCGCTCTTCACGGCATACGGCGCCAGCAGGTTCCACTTGGCCGACCCGGACGAGAACGGGTTGGGGGTGACCACCGAGATCCCGGGCCCCAGCAGGTCGTCCCAGTCGTGGATGCCCTTGGGGTTGCCCTTGCGGACGACCATGGTCACCACCGACCCGAACGGAACCCCCTTGTCGGGGCCGGCGTCCCAGTCGGCTGCGACCAGACCCGCCTTGACCAGGCGGGTGACGTCCGGCTCGACGGAGAACGAGACCACGTCGGCCGGTGCGCCGGCGGCCACCTTGCGGGACTGGTCGCCGGATGCGCCGTAGGACTGCTGGAACTGGACGCCCTGGCCGGCGCCGCCGGAGGTGAAGCCGGGGATGACCTGCGCGTAGGCGGCCTTGGCGACCGAGTACCCGTAGAGGCTGATGGTGCCGGTCACCTTGGCGACGTTGCCGGCAGGCACGCTCGTCGCGGAGGTGTCGCTGCTCCCCCCGCCGGCGCAGGCCGACAGCACGAGCGCGCCGACGACGGCGGTGGCGGCGGCAGAGAGGTGGGTGGTGCGAGACATGGGACTCCTCAACGGTGATGATCGACGGTCGATCGGCTTGCTGCACTAATCCTAGTTCACACGTAGGAGTTATGTGCGCAGTTGCGAGACCTTCTCGGCAGAACCGACGACCCGCTCGGTCAGCCGCGGACGAAGACGCCGCGCAGGACCACCGCGCACGGGGCCGCCAGCACGGCCAGCTCCTCGCGCGGGTCGGCGGGCAGGACGACCAGGTCGGCGTCGGCGCCCTCGTCCAGCCCCGGTCGGCCCAGCCACGCGCGGGCACCCCAGGTGGCCGCGTCGAGCACGACCGAGTTCGGCAGCCCCGCCCGGACCAGCTCGGCCGTCTCCTGGGCGACCAGGCCGTGCGGCAACGAGCCGCCTGCGTCGGTCCCGACGTAGATCGGCACGCCTGCCTCGTAGGCCGCCCCGATCGTCGCGTACCTGCGCGCATGCAGGTCGAGCATGTGCTGCTCGTACCGGGGGAACTTCTCGGCGGCCGGTGCGGCGATCTGCGGGAACTGGGCGATGTTGACCAACGTGGGGACGATGGCGATCCGTTGTGCCGCAAACGTGTTGATCGTCTCCTCGGTGAGCCCGGTCGCGTGCTCGATGCAGTCGGTCCCGGCCGCGGCGAAGTCCTGGAGCGACTGTTCCCCGAAGCAGTGGGCGGTGGTCCGCGCGCCCTCCTCGTGAGCCGCGGCGACCGCCTCGGCGAGGACCTCGGCGGGCCAGCACGGCGACAGGTCGCCGGTCTCGCGGTCGATCCAGTCGCCGACGAGCTTGACCCACCCGTCCCCGGCACGGGCCTCCTGCCGGACGTGGGCGACCAGCTCGTCCGGCTCGATCTCCCACGCGAAGTTGCGCAGGTAGCGCCGGGTGCGCGCGATGTGCCGACCGGCCCGGACGATCTTGGGCAGGTCGGGCCGCTCGTCGATCCAGCGGGTGTCGCCCGGCTGGCCGGCATCGCGAAGGAGCAGGGTCCCGTGGTCCCGGTCAGCGAGCGCCTGCCGCTCGGCCTCCTCCCGCGGCACCTCACCGTGCGGCCCGAGCCCGACGTGACAGTGGGCGTCGACCAGTCCGGGCAGCACCCAGCCGTGGATGGTCTGGACGTCCCGACCGCCGCGCGGCGCGGCATACGTGATCCGCCCGTCCAGGACCCACGCCTCGGGCCGGACCTCCTCGGGGCCGACGAGGACCGGTCCGGTCAGGTGCAGCACCGTTGCCATGCAGGCGACCCTACCGATGCCGAGCCGGCCGCGACCCGCCCGACGGCGCGAGACCGACGGACCGGGTCAGGCTCGCCCGAGGGTGTACCGGACGCCCTGGGTCAAGACGGTCCTCCCGTCGGTCCCGCGCGCGTCGGCGAGGATCTGCGCCGCGTGCGCGAGCACACCGTCGCGCTCCTGCGCAGGGACAGCGGCCCACATGGCTCGCTGCCCGGTGCTCATGCTCCAGTCGCGCCACTGCTCGGCGTCCTCGAAGGGCACGGACAGGTCGAAGGTCTCGGTCCGCACCTGCGCGGCTCCGGCCGCGCGCAGCAGGCGCTCCATCCCCGCGTCGCTGACGAAGGGACTGTCCGGGCCGAGCAGCCGGGGGTCGCGCAACCCGGTCGGGAGCCAGGGGGTGAACACCTCCTCCACCGACGTCCACACCTCGTCGTGGTCCCCGAAGGTCGCCAGCCCAATCTGACCTCCCGGCGCGAGCAGTCCGACCCACCGGCGCAGGGCGGCTGCCGGGTCGTCGAGGAAGAAGACCACCAGAGAGGAGCTGACCACGTCGTAGGCGCCCAGCTCCAGGTCCGGCTCTGCGGCATCCATGACCCTGACGTCGCCGGCGTGCCCCGCGGCGGCCAGCAGCGCCTCGGTGTGCGCGGCCATCGCCGGGCTGAGATCCACCGCGGTGACCGTCCCTTGCGGTCCGACGGCCTCGGCCAGCGCGAGCGTGGCCGCACCCCTGCCGCAACCGATGTCCAGGGCGCGCGCCCCCGGCTGGGGGTCCAGAGCCTCGACGAGCCCCTCGGCGATCGGCCGGAAGAACGGGACCCCGGACTGGTCGTAGTCAGGGGCGAGGGCGTCGAACATCGTCCGCACCGCGTCGGTAGGGGACGGGCGGCCTGCTGATGGCGTCGTCATGCCCTGAGTGTGGCGCGTCCCGGGGTCATCTGCTCCCGCGAGGCCACAGCTCAGCGCGACCGGATGATCCGCCGGAGGGCGGCGACCACGACATCCGGGGCGTCGGTGTGGACCCAGTGCCCGGCGCCCTTGACCGTCAGCTGCCGGGTCCGCGGGAACAGTGCGCGCATCGCCGGGCCGTCCTCGGCCCTCACGTAGCCCGACTGCCCGCCGGTGAGCCAGACGACCACCCCGTCGTAGGCCTGGTGCTCACCGGCCGTCTCCGGCCAGCCGGCCATCCGCGAGCCCGGCCCGCGTGCCGCGTCCGCGGCGACCAGGTCCAGGTTGGCCTGCCACCGCCAGGTGTGACCCTCCCGTCGAAGGTTCTGCAGGAGGAACGCCTTGACCCCCGGGTCCGGCTCCGCGAACCGGGACTCGGCGTCGGCCCGGCTGGCCAGCTCGGTCAGCGGGAGGCGCTGCATCGCCTGGATGTAGCCGGTGAACCGGTCCAGGCCGACGTAGTCCTTGGGGGCGATGTCGACGACCACGAGCCGCTCGACCAGGTCCGGGTGCGCCAGGGCCAGCATCATGGCGACCTTGCCGCCCAGGGAGTGGCCGACGACCGTCCAGGGCTCCCCCGGTGCGCTCGCCTCCAGCGTGGCGGCGACGGCCGCGGCATACCCGGCGAAGGAGAAGTCCTGCGACCACGGCGACCGGCCGTGGTCGGGCAGGTCGACCAGCAGGCACCGAGCGTCGGCCCCGGCCGGGCCGCTCACCGCCTTGGCGATCTGCATCCAGTTGCGGCCCTGCCCGAACAGGCCGTGCAGGAAGGCGATCCGTGGTCCGGCGTGGCCCACGGACAGGGTGAACAGCTCGGTCACGAGCCCAGGAACTTCTCAAACCCCTTGGGCAGGTTGGCCGGGTCGAGCTCAGGCACCGGTGTCCCGCCCGTGCCTGCGCCCGCGCCGAAGGCCGAGCCGCCGCCGGCGGGGACGGCCGGGCCGGTCGTACGCCGGGCCGCAGCGGCGGCCTCCTCCTGGGCCCGCCGGGCGGGGTTGCCGGACTTGGACTTCTTGCGCTGCGGCGGCTGCTTGCCCTTGCCTCGCCCACCGCCGAGGCCGGGCATCCCCGGCATACCGGGAATGCCGCCACCCCGGGCCAGGCTCTTCATCATCTTCTGGGCCTCGCCGAACCGCTCGAGGAGCTGGTTGACCTCCGAGGGCGTCACGCCCGACCCGCGGGCCACCCGGGCCCGGCGCGAGCCGTTGATCGCCTTGGGATGGGTCCGCTCGTAGGGCGTCATCGACCGGACCATCGCCTCGATCCGGTCGAACTCCCGCTCGTCGAGGCTGTCCAGCTGGGCCCGCATCTGGCCCATGCCCGGCATCATCCCCAGCATCGCCTTGAGCGAGCCCATCTTCTTGATCGCCGCCATCTGCTGGAGGAAGTCGTCGAAGGTGAAGTCCTCCTGGGCGAGGAACTTGCGCTCCATCTCGGCGGCGTGACGCTGGTCGAAGGCCTTCTCGGCCTGCTCGATGAGGGTGAGCACGTCGCCCATGTCCAGGATGCGCGAGGCCATCCGGTCCGGGTGGAAGACCTCGAGGTCCTTGACACCCTCGCCGGTGCTGGCGAACATGATCGGCCGCCCGGTCGTCCCGACGACCGACAGCGCAGCGCCGCCCCGGGCGTCGCCGTCGAGCTTCGACAGGACGACTCCGGTGAAGTCCACGCCCTCGAGGAACGCCTGGGCGGTCTCCACGGCGGCTTGGCCGATCATCGCGTCGATGACGAAGAGGACCTCGTCGGGCTCGATGGCCGAGCGGATGTCGGCCGCCTGCTGCATGAGGTCGGCATCGACGGCGAGCCGGCCGGCGGTGTCGACGATGACGACGTCGTGGAGCTTGCCGATCGCGTACTGGATGCCGTCGTCGGAGACCTTCACCGGGTTGCCGTAGGAGCGGGTCCCCTCTCCGGTGCCGCCCACCGCGTCGTTCCCGCCGATGTTGCCGCGCTCGGGGGCGTAGACCGGGACTCCGGCGCGCTGGCCGACCACCTCCAGCTGGGTGACCGCGTTGGGGCGCTGGAGGTCGGCGGCCACGAGGAGCGGGGTGTGCCCCTGGTCCTTGAGCCACTTGCCGAGCTTGCCGGCGAAGGTCGTCTTGCCTGAGCCCTGCAGACCGGCGAGCATGATGACGGTGGGCGGGTTCTTGCCGAAGCGCAGCTGCCGGGTCTGCCCGCCGAGGATCGCGACGAGCTCCTCGTTGACGATCTTGATGACCTGCTGGGCGGGGTTGAGCGCCTCGGACACCTCGGCGCCGAGCGCCCGCTCGCGCACGCCGTGGGTGAAGGCCTTGACCACCGGCAGGGCGACATCGGCCTCGAGCAGGGCCATCCGGATGTCTCGGACGGTCTTGTTGACGTCGGACTCGGACAGACGTCCCTTGCCCCGCAGGTTCTTGAAGGTCGCGGTCAGGCGGTCGGAAAGGCTGGTGAACACCGGCCAAGGGTATCTGCCGTGTGCCGCGCCACCCGCATCCACCGCGACCACCCCCTCCCCCCCGCTTCGGTTTATCGGGTCACCCGACAACTTCGACGGAGACAGACTTCGCAACTCTGTCCTCGTCGGGTTTATCGGGTCACCCGATAAACGGAGAGGCGGCGGGAGCGGGCGGCCGGGGGTCAGGCTGGGGGGTGGCCCTCGCAGGTGTCGATGATCATGGCGACCACCGTGGCGACCGTGGCCGGCTCCAGGACCCGCCCGCCGAGCTCGGTGACGTAGAAGGTGTCCAGGGTCTGGCCGGCATAGGTCGCGATGTGCGCCGAGCGCATCGACAGGCCGGCGCGGGCGAAGGTCATCCCCAGCTCGTGCAGCAGGCCGATCCGGTCGTGCGCCCTGACCTCGATGACGGTCGCGTCCGCGCACGCCTGCGGCACGACCAGGGCCCGCGCCTGCCCCGGCACACCGGTCCTCGCAGCGCCACCCGGGCGGGCGGCATACGTGCGACGCCGGTCCAGCAGGTTGAGCGGACCCCGGTCGCCGGACGCGAGCCGCTGGAGACCACGGCTGATGGCCTGGGCGTCGGGCGCGGACCCCGATGGTGTCTCGACGTGCCACTCGTTGGCCGCCACCCCGTCGACGGTCCGCAGGATGGCAGTCCGGACGAGCAGGCCCTGGGCGGCGAACAGACCCGCGGTGTCGGCGAACAGGCCCAGCCGGTCACGGTCGAAGATGTCGACCCGGTGCGAGCCTCCGAGAGCCCGGACCACGACCTTGGGCTCCCCCGCCGCGACCGCCCTGATCGTGTCGGGGGAGACCAGGGCAGCCGCCTCGCCCGACAGCGACCGGGCGCCGTCGTCCAGCTGTCCGCGCACCTTCTCGCCGAGCTGTTGCAGCAGGGTCGACCTCCAGTCGGTCCAGGCCTTGGGTCCGGCGGCGCTCGCGTCGGCCTCGGTGAGAGCCATGAGCGTCTCGAAGGTCTGCCGGTCCTCCCCCACCGCGGCGATCGCGGCCTGGATCGTCCTCGGGTCCTGGTAGTCGCGGCGGGTGGCCAGGTCGATGAGGGTGAGGTGCTCACGCACGAGGCGCTCGATGATCGCCACGTCGGCGTCGGCGTACCCGAGTCGCCGCGCCACCCGGCCCGCGATGGGCGCGCCGACGATGCTGTGGTCCACGGCGTCGGGCAGCTTGCCGATGTCGTGGAGCAGGGCCGCGAGCAGGAGCAGGTCGGGGCGCCCGACGTTGCGGACCAGCGTGCTGGCGTGGACCACCGTCTCGACGAGGTGCCGGTCCACGGTGTGCCGGTGGACGGCGTTGCGCTGGGGACGAGACCGGACGCTGGACCACTGCGGGATCCACTGCTCGATGATCCCGGCCTGGTCCAGGCCCTCCCACACCGCGACGAGGCCGGCACCAGTGGCGAGCAGGTCGGCGAACAGGTCCCGGGCCAGGTCGGGCCACGGCTCGGACAGGCGGGGTGAGCGCCCCGCGAGGTTCTGCAGGGTCAGGGGCGCGATCGGCAGACCGGCTCGGGCCGCCAGCAACGCCGTGCGCAGGGGCAGGAGGGAGTCGGTGTCCACCGCAGCGCCCCTGCCGAGGACGACCTCGCCGTCGCTCTCGAACAAGCCGAAGCCGAGCGGGTTCATCGAGGGGCGGCGTGGGCCGACCCGAAGGGTCCTGGCGCGTTGGGCCTGTCCGGCCCGGCGGACCGTGCCGTCCAGGGCGAAGGCGATCGTGCGGCCGGCCCGCGACACCTCGGTGAGCAGGTCGTCGGAGGAGCAGATGCCGAGCAGCGCCGCGGCCGCGTCCTGGTCCTCGCGGCCAAGCCTGTCCCGGCCGCGGCCGGTGACCACGTGGACCGCGTCACGGACGTCGAGCAGCAGGCCGTATGCCGTGTCCACGTCGCCGTGCGGACGGTCGGCCAGCCACGCGGCCGCCAGGGCGGTGAGGATGGTCATGTCGCGCAGGCCGCCGTGGGCCTCCTTCAGGTCCGGCTCGGTCGACTGGGCGAGCTCCCCGTGCCGCCTGTGCCGGGAGACGAGCTGCTCCAGGAGCACCGGGAGGCGTTTGCGGGCGCTGGACCGCCAGTCGTGGGCGAGGACCGAACGGGCCGCCGCCACGACCTCGGCGTCGCCGGCCACCGTCGTGAGGTCGAGCAGCCCGACGGCCGCTGACAGGTCCGCGGAGGCGATGCTGCGGCACTGGTTGACGCTGCGCACGCTGTGGTCCAGCTTCACCCCGGCATCCCAGACGGGGTACCAGAGCCGGGCGGCGAGCGCGTCGAGCTCACCCTGCCCGACGGCTCGGCCGTCGTGGAGCAGGACCAGGTCGTAGTCGCTGAGCGGCCCGGCGTCCCCCCGCGCGATGCTGCCGACCGCAGCCAGTGCCAGCCCGTCGGTGGCCCGGCCCCGGGTGGCCTCCCCCCAGATGTCAGCCAGCCAGTCCCGGCCGAACCGGGTGAGCGCCTCTCGGCGCGCCCGGCCGGCACCCGCAACGGCGAAGCTGCGGGTGCCGGCCAGGTCGAGGCGGCGGGCCGTGAGGTCCGGCTGGGAGGAGGTCATCGCGGCATACGGTCTAGATCGCGTCCGTGCCGCGCTCGCCGGTGCGGACCCGGGCGACGTCCTCGACCGGGACGACCCAGATCTTGCC
>JAICMC010000129.1 GCA_025929465.1 Nostocoides sp. | reverse complement strand
CGAGGCGATCGCGGCCGCTGCCGCGCATCCGGTGGCGACGGTCGGCGTCGTCGACGTGCGCCCGCTGCGGGTCGCATGACCCCGACGAGCGGACCCAGCGGGCCCCGATGACCGACGACGTCGCCCTCGCCTTCCACGACAGCTGGGGGCGGCTCGTCGCGGGGCTGATCGGCTGGTGCGGCGACTGGGACCTGGCTGAGGAGTGCGCGGCCGAGGCGTTCGCCGCCGCTGTCGTCGCGTGGCCGCGGGACGGGACGCCGGACCGGCCGCTGCCCTGGCTGACGGCCGTGGCACGCAACAGGGTACGGGACCGGATTCGCCGCCGAGCCAGCGAGTCGGCGCGCCAGGAGGCCCTCCTCCCCCTCCTGGAGGAGTCGGTGCCGTCCCCCGGGGAGCCTGGCAGCGGTCTGACGCAGGACGAGATCGCCGACGACCGGCTCCGCCTCCTCTTCACCTGCTGCCACCCGGCGCTGCCCATGCCGGCCCGGGTCGCCCTCACCCTGCGGACCCTCTGCGGGCTGACCAGCGCCGAGATCGCCCGCGCGTTCCTCGTCACCGAACCGACCATGGACAAGCGCCTGGTCCGCGCCCGCGCCAAGATCAAGCAGGCGGCCATCCCCTACCGCGTGCCACCCGCCGAGCTGCTGCCCGAGCGCCTCGACGGAGTGCTCGCCGTCGTCTACCTGCTGTTCAACGAGGGGTATGCCGCCTCCTCCGGCGAGTCCCTCCTGCGCGCCGACCTCTCGGGCGAGGCGATCCGGCTGGCCCGGCTGCTGCACGACCTGATGCCGACGGACGGTGAGGCGACCGCGTTGCTCGCGCTGCTCCTGCTCACCGACGCCCGACGGGCTGCCCGGCTACGGGGCGGCGAGATCGTGCCGCTTCCCGACCAGGACCGGACGCTCTGGGACGCGGGCCTGACCAGTGCGGCCGAAGCCCTCCTGTCCGGGATCCCCACTGCATTCGGTCCGTATGCCGTGCAGGCGCGGATCGCGCTGTGTCACAACAGGTCCGGGCGACCCGAGGACACCGACTGGGCCGCCATCGCGGCCTGGTACGAGCTGCTGGCCCCCACCCCGGTCACCGAGCTGAACCGGGCGGTGGCCGTGGCGATGGTCGACGGGCCGGAGGCGGGGCTGGCCCTGGCCCAGCCCCTGGGGGGTGAGCTCGCGGCATACCACCTGTTCCACGCCACGATCGCCGACTTCCAGCTGCGGCGAGGGGACCACGTCGCAGCCGGCGCCGCCCTGCGCGCCGCGCTGGAGCTGGCCCCGACGGCCACCGAACGCAGGCTGCTCCGTCGGCGACTGGGCGACCTGGGCAGCAGGTCCGAACGATGAGCCGCCCGGCGAAGGGTCCAGCACGTATCGTCGCGCCATGACAGGCGACCCGTCGGCGGCAGTGTCGACACCAGGAACGACGGCCACCGCTGCGGGCGGCATCGAGGTCACGTCCGTGCGGCGCGCGTTCGGGAGCGTGCTGGCCGTCGATGACATCAGCCTGGTCGCCCGCCCGGGCGAGGTGACCGCGCTCGTCGGCCCGAACGGGGCCGGCAAGACGACCCTGCTGCTCATGCTGGCCACCCTCCTCGTCCCCGACCACGGAACCATCCGGATCGAGGGCTTCGACCCGGTGACCCAGCCGGCCGAGGTCCGTGCCCGGATCGGCTGGATGCCCGACGGCTTCGGCACCTGGGACGCGCTGACCGTGCGCGAGGTCCTGCACACCATCGGTGCGGCCTACCGGATGGGTCCGGCCGAGGCCCGGGCCCGGACCGAGGCGGTCCTGGAGCTGCTGCACCTCGGCGACCTGGCCGACCGCCGGGCCCGCGTGCTGTCTCGCGGGCAGAAGCAACGGCTCGGCCTCGCGCGGGCGCTCCTGCACGACCCGAGCGTCCTGCTCCTCGACGAGCCAGCCTCTGGCCTGGACCCCCGCAGCCGGATCGAGCTGCGTGACGTGCTCCGCACGATGGCCGCCGACGGCAAGACGGTCCTCGTCTCCAGCCACATCCTCACCGAGCTGCAGGAGGTCGCCGACCGGGCGGTCATCGTCGCGCGCGGTCGCACGACGCAGGACCAGACCCTGGACGCCACCGAGCTCGCAACGACCGTCGGGACCTGGCGGATCACCAGCCTCGACGCGGACCGGCTCCGGCAGTGGCTGGGGGAGCGGCACGTCCCGTGGCGAGCCGAGCTGGCTGCTGTCGTGGTGCAGGTGGGCGGCGAGGAGCAGGCCGCACGTCTGCTCGCGGACCTCGTCGCGGACGGGATCCGGGTCATCGCGTTCGCTCCCAGCCATGGCGCGCTCGAGGCCGCCTACCTCGCCGCGACGGAGGACCGGCAATGAGCCTGCACGGCATTCGCACGGTCGCCGCCCTCGAGCTGAGGCAGCGGGCCCGGACCTCCCGCTGGCCGGTCGTCCTGCTCCTGTGGTTCCTCCTCGTGGCCGGCGTGACGTCGCTGTCGTATGCCGCGCTCAACAACGCCTCGGTCAAGGCCGGCCCCACCCTCTACGACGTGACGACGTTCCTCGTCCTCGGGCTGTCCATGCTCGTCGTACCGTCGCTGACGGCCACCTCGGTCAACGGCGACCGCGAGGCCGGGGTCCTCGCCACCTTGCAGACCACCCTGCTCACCCCGGCCGACATCATCGTCGGCAAGCTCGTCTCCTCGTGGGTCATCGCCCTGGTCTTCCTGGCCGTCTCCTCCCCGTTCCTTCTCTGGGCGTGGGTGGCCGGCGGCATCGGGATCGGTCAGGTCGTCGGGTCCCTGCTCGTGCTCGCCTTCGTCCTCGCGGTGACCTGCGCCATCGGCCTGGCGTTCTCGACCCTGACGGCTCGCACGGTCGCGTCGGCCGTGCTCACCTACCTGGCCATCGCGACGCTCGTCTTCGGGACGGTCATCGTGTTCCTCCTGTCCTTCTTCCTGGTCCAGTCCCGCGAGCAGGTGCGCTACTACGGGATCCCCGACTCGTTCTGGGCCGCGCAGACCAAGAACGACGACGGGTCGATCTCCCCCGACTCGGTGATACCCACCGTCGCCGACTGCCGCCACCTCACCCGTGAGGAGACAGTCATCCACACCGAGCGGATCTGGTGGCTGCTGCCGATGAACCCGTTCGTCGTCGTGGCCGATGCCGCCCCGGGCCGCACCGCACCGGGTCCGACCGCCTACAGCGGGGTCCAGCCGATGCGGGCGATCAGCATCGGCGCTCGTTCGGCGCGGGCCGGGGCCGACGGCCGCGAACGGCAGGAGTGCGACTTCGGCGGCGGGGGCGGTCCTGCGGCGCTGCCCCCGCTCCAGTCCGGCCCGATCTACCCCTACGGCCTGGTGTTCTATCTCGCCCTCGGCGCCGGCGCCACCTGGCTGGCGATCCGGCGGACCCGCACCCCGGTGACCCGCCTGCCCAACGGGACCCGCATCGCCTGAGCCGGTTCGACGTCGCCGACGTGGTGAGGCGGCACCAGCGGGGTTCGTCGACACGGCGAAGGTCGTCGTCAACGTGACCGCACTCGGTGCTGCCCAGGCGCCCCGAGACATGACTCTCATCGAGGTGCTCGGGTTGTGTTGTCCCTCGCTCCGGATTCTCAGCGGTGACAGGAGGACCCTGTTGAGCCGGCGCCGCCGTGCGCAGACCCCGAACGGTCCGATCTCGCGGGAGCGGGTCAGGGATGGAGCGCGTCGAACTCCGCCTCGGAGACGATGTCCTCGTCGGCGTCGAGCCGGACGTGGGCGAGCAGGGACTGGAAGACGCGCAGCGCCGCAGCGGCACGCTCGCCCCAGTCGGACAGGTAGCTGAACTGCCACCACCACAGCGCTTCGGTGACCCGGCCTGCGTCGTAGTGCCGCAGGCCGTGCGCGAGCGCGTCGGCGACGACGGCGAGGTCGTTGGACAGGGACCCGGTCGTCACCTCCGGGGAGGTGATCGGGTCGACCACGTCGGCGTACTCGTCGAGTCCCTCGAAGAGGTTGGCGATGCCGGTGCGCATCGGGACGAGCTCGGGCTCCGGCCCTGCGTCGGTCTCGTAGCGCTCGACGGGCACGAAGTCCTCGACGGCGCCCAGGCGTGCGCCCATCGCGAGCACCTGGGAGACGGCGAGCAGGCCCATCGGCAGGGCGGCCTCGGGCGCGGAGCCGGAGGCGATCTCAGTCACCGTGTCCAGGTAGAGGCGGGCCTCCTGGGCGCACCCATCGGCCAGGACCCTCAGGTCGTCATCAGGCATCGAGCAGTCTCCGTCCCTCGAAGGCACGCCCCAGGGTGACCTCGTCCGCGTACTCGAGGTCGCCGCCCACGGGCAGGCCCGACGCGAGCCGGGTCACCCTGATCTCCAGGTCCTTGAGCAGCCGGGACAGGTAGGTCGCCGTCGCCTCGCCCTCGAGGTTGGGGTCGGTGGCGATGATCACCTCGGTCACCACGCCGTCGGCCAGGCGCGTCATCAGCTCGGTGAGGCGCAGGTCGCTCGGCCCGATCCCGTCGATGGGGGAGATGGCGCCGCCCAGCACGTGGTAGCGGCCGCGGAACTCGCGGGTCCGCTCGATGGCGACGACGTCCTTGGGCTCCTCGACGACGCAGATGCTCGCCAGGTCGCGACGGGGGTCGGCACAGATCCGGCACTGCTCGCCCTCGGCGACGTTGCCGCATACGGTGCAGAACCGCACCCGCGCCTTGACCTGGACCAGGGCGTCGGCCAGCCGGGAGACGTCGGCGGAGTCGGACTGTAGGACGTGGAAGGCGATCCGCTGCGCGCTCTTGGGACCGACGCCCGGCAGCCTGCCGAGCTCGTCGATGAGGTCCTGGACCACGCCTTCGTACACCCGGTCAGCCTATGCCCAAGGGCGGTCCTGACCGTCGTATGCCGCCCGGCCCGGCCCGGACCTGAGGTGGGGGGACCAAGGGCCCTGTCCTCGCCGCGAGCGCCGCCGGACCATGGAGGGCACGACCCGATCGCCAGGAGGAGCATCATGACGAACGACACCCGGCTGCCCCGACACCCTCTGGACGTGGTGGCCGGCTACGACGGCTCCCCCGCCGCTGCGGCGGCCGTGTCCTGGGCCGCGCGCGAGGCGCACCTGCGCGGGGCGCGGCTGCGGCTCATCACGTCTGTGCACTATCCGGCCTTCCCCCTCGAGCGCACCCTCCCGCTGAGCAGGGACGCCGCAGCGCCCGTCGTCAGGCACCTGGAGACGGCCGCGGATGCGGTCTGTGCCGAAGGGCGGCGGCTGGCTGCCAAGGCCATGGACGAGTCGGACATCACCCTCGAGCAGACGACCAACGGCCCGGCCCGTGCCCTCATCGACGCCTCCCAGGGAGCCGGGCTGGTGGTCGTCGGCTCCCGCGGCCGAGGAGGCGCCGTCTCGGCCCTGCTCGGTTCGGTCTCCTTGGCCGTCACTGCCCACGCACACTGCACCGCCGTCGTGGTGCCGATGCTCGACGAGGGCCGTGACGAGGAGGGGCCCGTCGTCGTCGGCGTCGAAGGGAGCCAGCCGTCGGACGTCGCCCTCATGGTCGCGGCAGACCTCGCTGCCCGCCACCACCGGCCGCTCATGGTGCTGTCGGCGTGGCAGGTGGAGCTCGCCCCCGGGCTGCAGAGCCTGGGCTGGGACCAGTGGGACCGTGACATGGTGGCCAAGACCGAGTCCCGGGCCACCGCCGATGCGGAGCGGGCCGCTGCCGCTGCCCGCGAGCGCCACCCGGAGCTCGTCGTGACCACCCAGGTGATGGAGCGTCCGGCCGGCCCGGCCCTGTCCTCGGCGTCTCACTGCGCCTATGCGGTCGTCGTCGGAACCAGGGGACTGGGCGGCTTCGACCGTCTCCTCCTCGGGTCGGTCAGCCGGTCGACGATGCACCACGCCGGTTGCCCCGTCGTGGTGGCCCGCGGCTGACTGCTCCGGCACCGGCGCGGCCGCCGGTGGACCCGTCAGGGATCGTGGCATCGGGCACGCCGGTCTGGTCAGGTGTTGGGGAGGGCCTGCGAGGCTGCGTGCTCGCGCAGCCACTCCCGCAGGTAGGGCAGTGAGAAGTCCACGCGTCCGTGCCCGGCCGGGTGGATGAGCTCTGCTGCGATGAGGCGGAGCCGGTACTGCCCGACGTAGACCTGCGTCGCGTCGAGTCGGGTGGCGATGTCGCGCATGCGGCTCGGGCCGTCGTCGACGGCCATGGCCGCGAGGAACGACCGGTCGACGCGGGAGAGTCCGGCGAGGGCGGGCTCGTGAACGAGGCGGCCGACTCGTCGTCTGGCCTGCTCGACGCCCTTGTTGGCGTCGTCGACGCTGATCCGGTCCTGGCCCGGGGTGGCGTCCCACATGTGGCGGCCGACGAGCTGGACGAGGAACGGGTAGCCGCGGGTGCCGACGGTGGCGATGGTGAGGGCGGCGTCGTCGATAGACCGACCAGCCAGTTCGATCGGTTGACGCAGCGCCAGGGCGACGTCGTCGGGGTCGACGTCGGCCAGCGTGAACCGCTCGGCCCGGCGCAGGAAGGTGAGCACCTCGTCGTTGAGGACGTCGTTGACGGCCGAGGGAAGTCCCGCTCCGACGAACGCAAGGGCGCGTCCTTCCCGGAAGGCGTGTTGCACGACCTGGGCGATCTCACGCAGGTCTCCCACCGCAGCGGAGTGCACCTCGTCGATCGTGATGAGGAGGCCGGCGCCACGGCGGTCGAGAAGGTCAGCCGCAGTGGTCACCAGGTTCCGCAACGTGGGCCTGGCTGGGTATCGATCGTCGACATGGCGCGTCACTCCGGCGCCGAAGCCGACGGCCGACCCTTGCACGCCGGTAAGGCGTGACGTCACAGCGCCCGGGTCGACCCGGCCCAGGAGTGCCGGCAGACTCGACTCGGCCATCTCGCGTGCGAGCCCCGGGCGCATCGTCTCGGACACGACTTCCCAGCCCTGGCGACGAGCGAGGTCTTCAAGCGCGTTCAGTGTCACGGTCTTGCCGGCGCCTCGAGGCCCGGTCAGGAGCATCGCGCGTCCGGGATCCCCCACGCCGCCCTCCAGAGCGGCTTGGAAGGCATCGAGCTGCTCGTCTCGTCCCACCAGCAGCGGGGGCGACGCGCCAAATGACGGTGTGAACGGACTCGGCACGACGCCTCCCTTAAAGGTCTCTAATTGTCTTTAATTGTCTTTAATGCTGCGATGGGGTCACCGCGCCTGACCTCGTGGCTGCGGGTATCCAAGGATGCCAGTCCGGGCACCGTCGACCCCACCCACTGCCGTATGGATGATCGCGCCGGCATACTCCCAGAGCCTGGACGTCCGCAGCCCGGTGCCCCTGGCCTGGCTCCGGTCCGGTCGGCTGCACGGAAGTCACCGCGCCGCCATCCTGACTCGTTGTCCCACCAGGTGGTATCGACGGTGACGCGCCCTCGTGGACGGACGCGTCAGGCTTGACGTGCGCGGCGCCGGCGCAGGACGACGGCCACGACAACCGCCACCGCCAGCACCACGACGATGGTGATGGCGGCACTGGACGCGATGGCCTGGGCCCGTACCCACGAACCCCGTGCCAGGAACCCGAGCGCGACACACCCGGCGACCCACGTCGAGGCGCCGGCCAGGTCGGCCACGATGAACCGGCGGAACGGCATCCGGGCCAGCCCGGCCAGCCACGGGACGAAGGAGCGGACGAACCCGACCCACCGTCCGGTGAGCACCGCCCGGTCCCCGCGCTGCGCGATCCGGTCACGAGCCCTGGCCCAGCGTTCCGGGTTGCGGCGATGACCGAAGCGGCTGGACTCCAGCCGCGGGCCGAGCTGACGCCCCAGCAGGTACCCGGTCGTGTCGCCGCCCACCGCCGCGAGGAGGCCGACGATCCCGAGCAGCAACCACGACACGTTGCCACGGGCCGCCAGCACCGAGGCCAGCACGAGGACGGTCTCGCCGGGCAGGACGAGCCCCACCAGCAGGGCCGTCTCCGCGAAGACGACCGCCGCCACCACGGCATACACGGGCCAGCCGGACAGCTGCAGCAGGTGGTCGAACAACGCGGACATGATCGCCGGGATCAGATCCCGATGGACCCGCCGTCGGACCCGCCCGGCAGCTCGTTGTACACGTCGACCCGCTCCTGCCCGGACAGCTGCGCGATGGCGTCCATGACGTCGTCGGTGAGCTGGCGGCGGGCCCTGCCCTGAGGCAGGTGCGTGTAGGACGCGGGGCTGATCGGCCGGCCGAAGCGCACGGTGACCTTGGCCAGGGTGGGGAAGCGCGCACCGATGGGCTGGATCCTGTCGGTGCCGAGCAGCCCGACCGGGACCACCGGCACCTGAGCCTTCAGTGCCAGCCAGGCCACGCCGGTCCGTCCGCGATAGAGCCGCCCGTCGCGGGAGCGGGTTCCCTCGGGATAGATCCCGAACGCCTCACCGGCCTGGAGGATCTGCAGGGCCGACGTGAGGGAGTCCTGGGACGCGCTCGGGCTGTACCGGTCGACGGGGATGGCGCCCATGCCCCGCATCGTCTCCCGCAACAGGGTGCCGGCGACCCCGGGACGGGTGAAGTAGTCGGACTTG
>JAICMC010000042.1 GCA_025929465.1 Nostocoides sp. | reverse complement strand
GCGCGCTGCTCGTGCTCGCCCTGGCGCTGGTGGTCGCCGCGGTGCGGGTCCCCGGCGAGGTGCGCGGTACCGGCGAGAGCGTGGACCGGCTCCGCCAGTGGGTCCGGGCAGGCTTCCTGCTGCTCGTCCTCGTCCTGCTGGTGAGCATCCCGGTCGGGCTCTGGCTGGCTCGCCTCGACCACGGCTGAGCCGCGGACCGGGCTGCCGAGACCGTCAGTACCAGAAGCGTCCGGAGAACGCGAGCAGCGTCAGCGGCACGAGCTCGTGGGAGTCGCCCACGCGTCCACCGACCAGGCTCCCGAGCGCGGCGAGCGCGGCATCGCCGGTGACGGGCGGAGAGCCTGAGCTGACGAGCACGGGCTCGCGCGGTTCGCCGAGGTCCTGCCACTGGTGCTGCCAGTCGCGGATCAGCCGGAACCCCACGGAGGTGACCGGGCCGCCACCGGTGCTGACGGCATACCCCCACTCCCGCAGCGGTGCGGAGGCCGAGTCGCCGCTGCGGATCGTGTCGGCGAGCAGGACGCGCAGCACGTCGGGGTTGGCGATGTCCTGGCCGTCGACCCAGTGCGCGGCGAAGAGCAGCCGTCGCGCGCGCTCGGCGACGCCGGCCCCGTAGGCCTCGGCGTAGCCGGCGACGGCGGCCCGGGTGTTGACCAGCGTCGCCGACGGCCGACCGGGCAGGTCCTCGCCCGGCAGCAGGTGGGTCAGGACCGCGCCCCACGCCTCGTCCTGCTGCCCGCGCTCGTCCGGGTCTGGTCGACGACCGGTCAGCGGGAGCAGCCGGTGGTGCTCCACCGCGCGCCAGTCGACGGCATCGGGACCGTACGCCACGAGGTCGGCACGCCGGCTGAGCAGATAGCACGCCGGACAGGTGAAGTCGCCGTACACGACGTGTTTCACGGGGGGTCCTCCTGGTTCGTCCGGATCGCGTGCGGGTCAGGCGCTGGCAGCCTCCAGCGACGGCGTGACCCGGACCCGGCACAGTCCCGGCTCCACGAACGGCAGCAGCTGGCTCTCGACCGTGGCACCCACGCGGGTCAGGCTCCCGCGCAGCAGCCCCAGGTGCACGGCGCAGACGACCTCGGGATGCTCCCGGGCGACACCGCGGAACGGGCAGGCGTGCAACGTGATCGTCCGGCCCGGGCCGTCGGCGCGCAGCTCGGGCTCGAAGCCGAGGTCGCCGAACAGGCCGCTCACCCGGGTCGCCGCCTCGTCCAGGCCGGTCTCGAGCGCGGTTCCGGCGGGGAGTGGGACGAGCTGGCTGGCCCACTGTCCGCCGATGGCTTCGGCACGCGCGGCCCGGTCCTGGGGGGTCTCGGCGAGGTTCGCGGCGAGCAGCCGGACCAGGTCCGCATAGCCCGGCTCCTCCTCGGCTCGGGCGGAGGCGGCGTATGCCGTCCGCGGGCGACCGATCCCGGCCCTGGGGGCCGGCTGCCGGGTCACCAGCCCGGCGTGGCGCAGCGTCTCCAGGTGGGACCGCACGGTGGAGGGATGCAGGCCCACCGCGTCGCCGAGGTCGTGCGCGTCGCGAGGGCCGGGGCCCTCCTGGAGCAGCGCCAGCAGGCGGCGCCGGATCGGCGAGGCGAGCGCGGCGTGGACGCCGGTCGACGCCGACACCCGGCGGGGGCTCATGCCTCGGTCCGGGGCCAGCCCGCCACGAGCGGGGTGTCCACGCCGAGGGCGCCGAGCTTGGCCGCGCCGCCCGGCGATCCGAGCGCCTGGCCAGTGCCCGGGAGGACCTCGGTGAAGAAGTCGGCGTTGTCGGTCGTGAAGGGCGACCACTGCTGGGGCACGTCGTCCTCGTAGTAGATGGCCTCGACCGGACAGACCGGCTCGCAGGCCCCGCAGTCCACGCACTCGTCGGGGTGGATGTACAGGGCCCGGCGGCCCTCGTAGATGCAGTCGACCGGGCATTCCTCGACGCAGGCCCGGTCCACCACGTCGATGCACGGCTGGGCGATCACGTATGTCACGGGCGTCTCGCTGGGCTGGAGGGCACCCGCATCGGTTGACCATTCACGCCTTTAGCGTACAGTCTTGCTCATAACGCAGTCATCGCGGCTGCACTGGTTGGAGTGGCCGCCCGGAGGATGAGGTGGCAGGCTCATGCGGCTTCTCGAAACGTCCATGGCCGCGGTGCCCGACGAGGCCCGCAGATGACCACGACCGAGCGCGACCTGGCGTCCGGCACCCCGCGAGAGTCGGTTCCAGGCACCGCGCAGACACACCGCCGGCCGGGCCGGGTCGTTGTCCGCTGGCTCACGAGCACCGACCACAAGGTGATCGGCAACCTGTACTTCATCACCTCCTTCGGGTTCTTCATGTTCGGTGGGGTGCTCGCCCTGCTCATCCGGGCCGAGCTGTGGGAGCCGGGCCTGCAGGTCGTCGACAACCCCGAGCAGTTCAACCAGCTGTTCACCATGCACGGCACGATCATGCTGCTGCTGTTCGCGACGCCGCTGTTCGCCGGCTTCGCCAACGCGATCATGCCGCTGCAGATCGGCGCCCCCGACGTCGCCTTCCCCCGGCTGAACATGCTCGCCTACTGGATGTACCTGTTCGGCGGGCTGATCACCTCGGCCGGGTTCCTCACCCCGAACGGCGCGGCGGCGTTCGGCTGGTTCGCCTACTCTCCGTTGTCGGACACCGTGTACAGCCCCGGCCTCGGCGGCGACCTGTGGGTCTTCGGGCTGGCCCTGGCCGGGTTCGGCACCATCCTCGGCTCGGTCAACTTCATCACGACCGTGCTGTGCCTGCGGGCCCCCGGGATGACGATGTTCCGGATGCCGATCTTCACCTGGAACGTGCTGATCACCTCGATCCTGGTGCTGCTCGTCTTCCCCGTCCTCGCCGCCGGCCTCTTCGCCCTGGGCGCCGACCGCCGGTTCGGGGCGCACATCTTCGAACCGCAGAACGGGGGGCCGATGCTGTGGGAGCACATGTTCTGGTTCTTCGGGCACCCCGAGGTCTACATCATCGCCCTGCCGTTCTTCGGCATCGTGACCGAGGTGGTCCCAGCCTTCTCCCGCAAGCCGGTGTTCGGCTACAAGACGATGGTGTTCGCGACGATCAGCATCGCGGCCCTGTCGATGAGCGTCTGGGCGCACCACATGTACGCCACCGGACAGGTCCTGCTGCCGTTCTTCGCCATCATGTCGATGCTCATCGCCGTGCCGACCGGGGTCAAGTTCTTCAACTGGATCGGCACGATGTGGGGCGGCAAGATCTCGATGGACGCCCCCATGCTGTGGGCTGTCGGGTTCCTCGTGACCTTCCTGTTCGGCGGCCTGACCGGGGTCATCCTGGCCAGCCCGGCCCTGGACTTCCACCTGTCCGACTCCTACTTCGTCGTGGCCCACTTCCACTACGTCGTGTTCGGCACCGTGGTGTTCGCGATGTTCTCCGGCTACTACTTCTGGTGGCCCAAGCTGACCGGCCGGATGCTGGACGAGCGGCTGGGCAAGATCCACTTCTGGATGCTGTTCATCGGCTTCCACACGACCTTCCTCATCCAGCACGTCCTGGGGGTCTGGGGTATGCCGCGGCGCTACGCCGACTACCTGCCCGAGGACGGCTTCCAGCTGCTCAACCAGATCTCCACGGCGGGCGCGTTCCTGCTCGGTGCCTCGATGATCCCGTTCACCTACAACGTGTGGAAGACGTGGAAGTACGCCCCGCGGGTGACCGTCGACGACCCGTGGGGCTATGGCATCGGTCTGGAGTGGGCCACCTCGTGCCCGCCCCCGCGGCACAACTTCGACTCCCTGCCGCGGATCCGCTCCGAACGCCCAGCCTTCGACCTGCACCACCCGGAGGGGGCGGCATCCGCCACCACCGCGCCCGACCCGGGGACCCTGGCGCAGGTCAGACGCGACCGCTGAGCCCTCCTGCGGGCGCGGGCCGGCGGGCCGGCCAGCCGCTGGCCGGCATACCAGAGGGCGTCCCGCAACCAGCGACCCTCCGAGCCGATGACCTCAGCGGACGCCGTAGAGGTGCTCCAGGGCCAGCTGGTCCAGGTGCTCGAAGCCCATGCCGCGAGCGGCGGCGGCCTCGGGGTCGAAGGACTCCGCACGCAGGTCGGCCAGCGACTCGCCCGCCGCGAGCGTGCTCGTGGCCAGCTCGTCGACGCGGGCGTCGTGCAGGGCGGCCTGCACCTCCGGGTCGGCCCGGAAGGCGCGGGTCTTGTCCCGCAGGATGAGGTAGTTGCGCATGCAGCCCGCCGCCGAGGCCCAGACGCCGTCCAGGTCCTCGGTGCGCGGCGGCTTGAAGTCGAAGTGCCGCGGCCCGTCGTAGCCGCCGGACTCGACGATGTCGACGGTCCAGAAGGCGCCCCGGGCGTTGCCGGCGCCGAACCGCAGGTCCTGGTCGAACCGCGGGCCGTGCTGGCCGTTGAGGTCGATGTGGAACAGCTTGCCGTGCCACAGCGCCTGCGCCAGACCGCTGGCGTAGTTGAGCCCGGCCATCTCCTCGTGCCCGACCTCGGGGTTGACCCCGACCAGCTCGGGGTGCTCGAGGTCGTTGATGAAGGCCAGCGCGTGACCGATCGTGGGCAGCAGGATGTCGCCGCGCGGCTCGTTGGGCTTGGGCTCGATGGCGAACCGGATGTCGTAGCCCTGGTCCAGCACGTACTGGCCGAGCAGGTCGAAGGCCTCCTTGTAGCGGTCCAGCGCGGCCCGGACGTCCTTGCTGCCGCCGGACTCGGCACCCTCGCGCCCACCCCAGGCCACGAACGTCGTGGCCCCGAGCTCAGCGGCGAGGTCGAGGTTGTCCAGCGTCTTGCGCAGCGCGAACCGGCGCACGTCGCGGTCGTTGTTGGTGAACCCGCCGTCCCGGAAGACGGGGTGGGAGAACAGGTTGGTCGTCACCATCGGCACGACCAGACCGGTGTCGGCCAGCGCCCTCCGCAGCGGGCCCAGGTGCCGCTCCTTCTCGGCGGCGTCCGCGTCGAAGGGGAACACGTCGTTGTCGTGGAAGGTGATCCCGTAGGCGCCCAGGTCGGCGAGACGGTGCACCGCCTCGGCCGGGTCGAGCGGCGGGCGCACCACGCCGCCGAAGACGTCGACGCCCTGCCAGCCCACCGTCCACAGGCCGAAGGAGAAGCGGTCCGCGCGGGTGGGGGTGAAGTCGGTCATGAGGTGTCCTCCGTCGGGTCGGCCCGACCCGCCTCGCGACGGGGTCCGGCCTGCCGGGCGGCCCGCCGCGTTACGGGATCGTTATCGAAAACAACAAACTGTGACCCACGGGAGCCTTGGAACGGTCGTCCTGCCGGTCTATGTTGCACAATACAACATACCGTGGTCCGTCGTCATCCGACGGGCCACGCACGGCGAAGGGACGATCGATGAGTTCTGGCAACAAGCGGCGGGTGCTGCCCGTTCTGGCGGCGACAGCCTCGGTTCTGGTGATGGCTGCGTGCGGCAACTCCGGCAGTGGTTCGGGTAGCTCCTCCAGCTCCGGCGGGAACGCCAAGGCCAAGACGATCGGCGTGATCCTGCCCGACACGACGACCTCCCCGCGGTGGGAGGCCAACGACCGTCCGAGCCTGTCCAAGGCGTTCACCGACGCCGGGTTCAAGAGTGACATCCAGAATGCCGGTGGCGACAAGTCGAAGTTCGGCACGATCTGCTCGGGCATGATCAACGAGGGTGTCTCGGTCCTGATGATCGTCAACCTGGACTCCGACTCCGGGGGCGCCTGCCTGAAGAAGGCCGCCGCCGCCGGCATCAAGAGCATCGACTACGACCGGCTCACCCTGGGTGGCGGCGCGTCCTACTACGTGTCGTTCGACAACGTCGAGGTCGGCAAGCTGCAGGGTGAGGGGCTGCAGAAGTGCCTCGAGGCCGAGAACAAGACCAAGGCCAACATCGTCTACATCAACGGCGACCCGGCGGACAACAACGCGGCCCTGTTCAAGTCCGGCTACGTCGAGGCGCTCAAGCCCAAGATCGACTCCGGTGACTACAAGCTGGTCGGCGACCAGAGCGGGTTCTGGGACGCCACCAAGGCCGGCACCGCCTTCCAGCAGCTGTACACCCAGAACCACGGCAAGATCGACGGCGTCGTCTCGGCCAACGACACGATGGCCGGCGGCATCATCGCCCGGCTCACCCAGGACGGCGTCGCGGGCAAGGTGCCGGTGACCGGGCAGGACGCCAGCGTCGGCGGCCTGCAGCAGATCCTGGCCGGCAACCAGTGCATGACGGTCTACAAGAACACCAGCCTGGAGGCGGACGCCGCCTCCAAGCTGGCGATCGACCTGGTCAAGGGCGACACCTCGGCGGCCGACGCGCTGGCGAGCGGCTCGGTCATGGACACCGTCTCCAAGCAGCCGGTCAAGTCGGTCCTGGCCACGCCCGTGGCGATCACCACGGCCAACATCGCGCAGCCGTTCAAGGACGGGTTCCAGAAGTACTCCGACGTGTGCACCGGAGACTTCGTGGCGCTGTGCAAGAAGTACAACGTTCCCACCTCCTGACCCGCGCGGCGGGGCCCGAGCCGGCGAGCCGGCCGGGCCCCCCCCTGCAGGCTCCTCGTGAGCCGGCGAGGGCAGCCCCCGCGTGACCCGTCGACGGCAACGGTGCCGGACCCGGACGTGACCGACCAACTCCAGGAGACCTCCCATGAGCACGACCACGTCGCACGCGACACAGAGCAGGCTCGGCGGCGACGCCCCGTTGTTGCAGCTGCGCGGCATCACCAAGAGCTTCGGCGCCGTGAGCGTCCTGCGCGGCGTCGACCTCGAGGTTCGCGCCGGGCGGGTCACCGCGCTCGTCGGCGACAACGGCGCCGGCAAGAGCACCCTGATCAAGGGCATCGCCGGCATCCACCAGTTCGACTCCGGCGAGTACTTCTTCGACGGTTCGCCGGTGCACGTCGCGGGCCCCAAGGACAGTGCCGCGCTCGGCATCGAGATCGTCTACCAGGACCTCGCCCTGTGCGACAACCTCGACGTGGTGCACAACCTCTACCTCGGTCGCGAGCTGCGCAAGGGCGGCCTGCTCGACGAGGACACCATGGAGACCAAGGCACGCGAGACCCTGGACGGGCTGTCCGTGCGGACGCTGACGTCGGTCCGAACCCACGTGGCCAGCCTGTCCGGTGGACAACGGCAGACCGTGGCGATCGCCCGCGCCGTGCTGTGGAACTCACGGGTGGTCGTGCTCGACGAGCCGACGGCTGCCCTCGGCGTCGCCCAGACCGAGCAGGTGCTGCTCCTCGTCCGCCGGCTCGCCGACCGCGGCCTGGCGGTCGTGCTGATCAGCCACAACCTGAACGACGTGTTCGAGGTCGCCGACGACATCGCGGTCCTGTACCTCGGCGAGCTGGTCGCCCAGGTCGAGGTCAAGGACGTCACCAACAGCCACGTCGTCGAGCTCATCACGACCGGCAGCTCCTCTGGCGGCCACGGCATCCAGAGTTCCGACGCGCACCCGGTGCGCCCGACCGACAAGGACGCCTCATGAGCATCCAGACCGAGCCCACGTCCGCTCCGTCCCCGGCCGGTCCGCCCCGCCCCGACGACGTCCCGCAGCCGACCCTGGGGGCGAGCGCTCGGGCCTACCTCACCCGGGTCCGCGGTGGGGACGTCGGCGCGCTGCCCGCGGTCGCCGGCCTCATCGTCCTGGTCATCGTCTTCTCCGCCCTGCGGCCCTCGACCTTCACCAACGCCTTCAACTTCGCCAACCTGATCCAGCAGGGTGCGCCGATCATCGTCATCGCGATGGGCCTGGTCTTCGTGCTGCTGCTCGGCGAGATCGACCTCTCCGCCGGTGTCGCCGCCGGCACCTCGGCTGCCGTCATGGGTGTCTTCCTCACCAACCACGGGGTCAACTGGCTCATCTCGACGGTCATCTGCCTGCTCACCGGCGCGGTCATCGGGTTCCTCATCGGGCTGCTCGTGGCCCGCCTCGGCATCCCGTCGTTCGTCGTCACGCTGGCCTGGTTCCTCGGCCTGCAGGGCGTGACCCTCGTCATCATCGGCGAGGGCGGCACGATCGCCTTCCGCGACAAGACGATCCTCGCGCTGATGAACAGCAACATGCCGGTGTGGCTGGGCTGGGTCCTCTGGGTGGTCCTCATGGGTGGCTACGCGGCCCTGACCCTGCGCCGGTCCTCCTCACGGGCCAAGGCCGGACTGACCCACGACCCGATGGCGCTCGCCGCGTTCAAGATCGGCGCGCTCGCGGTCATCACCGGCGCTGCGGTCGCCTACCTGAGCAAGGAGCGCAGCCCGGGAACGATCTCGATCAAGGGCGTCCCGATCGAGGTCTCGATCCTCGTCGCCCTCCTCATCGGGCTGACCTTCCTGCTCACCCGGACTGCCTGGGGACGGCACGTGTATGCCGTCGGCGGCAACGCCGAGGCCGCCCGGCGGGCCGGCATCAACGTGCCGGCCGTCCGGCTGGTCTGCTTCGTCATCTGCTCCACGCTCGCCGCCGTGGCGGGCATCCTGTTCGCCAGCTACGACAACTCGGTCTCCCCCACGACCGGTGGCAGCCAGACCCTCCTGTATGCCGTGGGCGCTGCCGTGATCGGCGGCACCAGCCTGTTCGGCGGCAAGGGCCGGATCGTGGACGCGGTCATCGGCGGCTTCGTCATCGCGATCATCGCCAACGGCATGGCGCTGCTCAACCAGCCCTCCGGCCGGGTGTACATGGTCACCGGGCTGGTCCTGCTCATCGCCGCCAGTGTCGATGCGATCAGCCGACGACGGGCCACCGCCACCGGCCGCGCGTAGCGCGGCCGGTGGGAGCAGCCGGAGGGCCGGGACATGGCGCGCGGTTCGGGTATCAGCCAGGACGAGCTGCGCCGGGTCAACCTCAGCGCGGTGCTGGCTCGCGTCCACGCGTCCGGTCCGACGAGCCGGGCCGCGCTCACCGCCGAGCTGGGTCTGAACCGCAGCACGATCGGCGACCTCACGGCTCACCTGGAGACCCTGGGCCTGGTCCGCGAGGTGCGCCCGACCCAGACCCGCGGGACCGGCCGGCCCTCGCACCTGGTCGTGCCGCGAGCGGACGTCACCGTCGTGGCGATCGGCCTGGACGTCGACCGCATCGTCGCGGCGCTGGTGGGCCTCGGCGGGGTGGTCCTCGCCCGGCGCGAGCGGCGCCACCAGCGCGGTGGGCACGACGTGTCAGCGGTTGCCGTGTCCGTGCTCCAGTCGATCCACGAGCTGCTGGCCCTGCCCGTGGCGCAGCGCTGCCTGGGCGTCGGCGTGTCCCTGCCCGGCGTCGTGCGGTCCGACGACGGGCTGGTCCGGTTCGCGCCCAACCTCGGGTGGGTCGACGAGCCCTTCGCGGACATGCTCCAGCAGGGTCTCGGGTTTCCCGTGCGGGCAGGGAACGACGCCAACCTCGGGGTGCTCGCCGAGCACCTGCGCGGGGCTGCGGTCGGCGTCGACGACGTCGCCTACGTCAGCGGGGGTGTCGGTATCGGCGGCGGCTTCATCGTCGACGGCCAGCCGCTGCGCGGATCGGGCGGGTATGCCGGCGAGATCGGTCACCTCCTCGTCGACAGCCACGGGCGGCCCTGCCGCTGCGGTTCCACGGGGTGCTGGGAGACCCAGGTCGGCGAGAACCACCTGCTCGAGGCGGCTGGCCGGCTGCCCGGCGGAGGGCCGTCGGCCGTGGCCGAGGTCATCTCGGCGGCCGCCGCGGACGACGCGCGGGCTGCGACGGCCGTCGAGGAGGTCGCCGAGTGGACCGGTGTCGGCCTGCGCGCGATCGTCAACCTGTTCAACCCCAAGGTGATCGTCCTCGGCGGCGTGCTCGCCCAGGTCTGGGCGATCCGGCAGGACGTCGTGATCCGCTCGATGTCCGCCACCACGCTGCATGCGCTGCTGGAGCAGGTCCAGGTGGTTCCGGCCGGGCTGGGCGAGGACTCCCCCCTGCTGGGCGCGGCCGAGCTGGCCTTCGAACGGCTCCTTGCAGACCCCGTGGGCCAGGTCGCGCGGGTTCGGTCACTCGAGGTCGAGTCTGGCTGACGCTTCGAGCCCCTGCACCTGGACGAGCACCTGGACGAGCACCTCGCGGGGGGCCGACCCGGGAGGCGTCGTTACCTGTTGGTAGCACTGGCCGGCTCGGGTGGCCAGCAGTACGGTAGGCCCAGACAGGGGAAGGGGGTGGATAACGTGTCGCAGTTCGACCACGAGTCGGACGACGAGTTGGTGTCTCTCAACATCGCCGACCTTGACGTGCAGGACCTCGAGCAACGTCTCGAACTGGCCAGCCTTTCAGGCGCCGACTGCTGGAACAACCAGTGCGGCAACAACCAGGGTTGATCCGATGGATCCTTCCTGATCCCGCTTGACGCAGGCCCCAGCCGGAACGCCGGTCGTCGGGTGCAGCCCGGCGGCCGGCCACCAAGTCCCCTCGGGTCTGGGACGCAACTGCTGCAGGAGAAGAGCCTCCATGGCCGAGCTGCACACCAGTTACTACACGATCTATGTCGATCTCCCGCAGGACTCCAGCAGGATCCTGCTCGTGCACGGTTACACCGGCGCGTTCGACATGGTGTCCACCAAGGTCGGGACCTACCTGCGGGGCAACGAGGTCCATCGGGCGCCGAAGCCGCTGTACGGGGCGTGGACGCCTGATCCCGATCTGCCGTTGGAGTCGATCTCGTTGGGGGACAACACGATCGACGCTCTTCGCCGACGGGGGTACCTGACCGACCTCTCGTTCGACGACGAAGTCTCCCAGTTCCGGCACATCGCCGACATCAGGCATCAGCAAGCCCTGGACCGCTCCAACTTCGTCTTCATGCCGACGTACGACTGCAACCTGCGGTGCTTCTACTGCTTCCAGGACCACCTGCGGACCGATCCCGCCAACGGCCACCTGCTCGGTCTGATGACCAAGCCGGTCATCGACCGGATCTTCCGTGGGATCGAGGACATCGAGTCGAGGAACTCCCCCCGCACCGGGCCGAGGAACTTCGGACTGTTCGGCGGCGAGCCGCTGTTGCGCGCCAACCGGCCCGCCATCGAGTACATCGTCGGCAAGGCCCAGGCCATGGGTCCGATGACGATGTGGGCGATCTCCAACGCGACTGAGCTCGAGGCGTATGCCGACCTCCTCGGCCCGGAGGCGATCTCCTCGGTGCAGATCACCCTCGACGGTCCCCTCGCCGAGCACGACAAGCGCCGCATCCACACCGACGGCACCGGCTCGTTCGCCGCGATCGCCCGGAACATCGACCTCGCGCTGGACACCGGGGTGTCCGTCCAGGTCAGGATGAACATCGACCGGGTGAACATCGACCAGCTGCCGACACTCGCCCGGGTGATGCACGAGCACGGGTGGGCCGGTCGGTCCGGCTTCGTCGCGTACACGTACCCGATCCACGCCGTCAACGCGGCAACAGAACGCAGCACCACGTTCAGCCAGTGGGACCTCGACGTGGCGATCGACCGCCTCCGCGAGGAGCACCCCGAGATGGCGGTCATCGACCGCCCCGACGAGCGGCTCCGTCGCGCCGCGCGGCAGCTGTTCAACGAGGGCGGCGAGCCGCACCTGCGGGCCGAGTACTGCAGTGCGCACAGCGGCATGTACATCTTCGACGCCTTCGGCGACATCTATGCCTGCTGGGAACGGACCGGCGAGCAACGACTGCGCATCGGCCGCGTCGACGCCTCAGGAAAGGCCCGGATGAACCTGCCGCTGGTCGAGGACTGGCGCTCTCGTTCGGTCGCTACCGTGAACGCATGCACCCATTGCCGCTACGCACTGCACTGCGGCGGCGGTTGCGCGGTCCTCGCCGAGGGAAAGCGGGGGACGCTCCACGCGAACTACTGCGACGGCTTCGCCAACCGGTTCCGGGCGATGGTCGCCGAGGCCTTCCTCGACCACGAGGCGGGCGTAGTCTTCGACGACGTCCGACAAACGATCGCCGCGAGCTGATCAGGGCCGGGTCGATGAGCGCTGCCACCGCGACCGAGCACCGGCTCGGCGCCCCGGGACGCTGGCCGGACGCCGCTGTTGCGTTGGCGGACCCCAGCGAGGCAGCCAGCGTCTACGACGAGTACCCCGCGCTCTTCGCGCCCGCCTACCCTGGCATCGACCCGGCGCGGGCTCGATCGCTCACCACCTCGGCTCGCTACTTCGCCTCGGCCCTGTTCGTGGTCGACGACCTGCTCGACGGCGACCGACCGGCCCCGGCCGCACCGCTGCGTCTCACCGCTCTGCTCCATGAGTCCTACGTCGGGCTGGCCCACCTGTTCGAGGCTGACGACCCCTTCTGGGACGCGCTGCAGGAGTGCCTGTCCCGCCACCTCGGTGGGATGGCGGCAGAGCTCCCCTTCCGGGTCGGCAACCGCGACCTGGCCACGCTCGGCGACGCCGAGGCGATGGCGATCGCCGCGGACAAGTGCGCCCTGTCGGAGGTGACCGCACACGCCCTCGGCGCGCTGTCGACCCGACCTTCGGCCACGTCGGCCGTGGTGACGGCGATCCGGGAGTACAACCTCGCGTGCACCCTGCTGGACGACCTGCGCGACTGGCGTTCGGACGTGACCACCGGTGCGCCGACGCTGCTGCTCGCCCGCGCGCGCCGGCGACTGGGCGCGACGGGCGCGGACCCGTCGGCCATCGAGCAGCTGGTCTACTTCGACGGGCTGGGCCGGCAGAACCTGACGGAGGCCGCAGACCACCTCCGGGCCGCCCGGGCGGCAGCCGGGTCGCTGCCCGTCCCCAGATGGCTCGCCGTGGTCTGCAGCCTGGAGTCCCGGATCGCCCGTCACGGCGAGGAGATCGGTGCGCTGGTCCGTCACCGACCGGCAGCAGCGAGCGGCAGGGTGTCGGTATGGCTGCCCCGTCCCGACCCAGCCGACCCGTGGGCCGTCATGGCCCACGCGGGCGGGACCTGGCTCCTGCGGGAGTCCACGACCAGCTGGCGCGGCGCACACCACGTCATGCGATTCGGCCAGGAAGCTGGCTTCGCCACGGACGACAGCGGCCTGGTCGTCGGTGACGTCTTCACGCGGGCCCTGATCGGGACCGTCCTCGCCGACTGGAACCAGCACCTCGGTGACGATCGGCTGCACCCGGTGCTCGACGCGATCCGCGACCACCTCCTGCGGCGCGCGCGCCCACGGGAGCGCGGCCGGTGGAGCTACTTCCCGGCCCTTGCCGAGCTGCCGGCGGACGCGGACGACGTCGCCGAGGTCGTCCGGTTCCTCGGTGTCGTCGGGCTTGACCCCGAGACCCGAGCCCTGGTTCTGGACACCCTGGACTTCGCCGTCTCCCACCGGTTCGGCGATGGGAGCGTCCCCACCTGGCTCGTGGACGACGCGAGCCCGCTGGCCGCCCGGCAGAAGGACTTCGTGGCCAGAGCGTGGGGAGCTGGGGTGGACTGCGAGGTGGTCGCCAACCTGGCCGATGCGACGGCCGGGATCGACCCCCACCGTTACGCGCCGTTCGTGCGCGGCGCCTCGGACTACCTCGCGGAGGCTCAGGACGGCGACGGTGGCTGGCCGGCGACGTGGTACCACGGCACGACGTGGGCCTGGTGGGTCGGAGCGCGGGCCCTGCGCCGCGCGGCGGACGCACCCGGGGGCGAGCGCTTCGATGCCGCCCTGAGCCGCCTCGGCAGGGCCGTCGCTGCCCGCCAGCGCAACGGCGGATGGGGTGCCACGGCTGACGGCTCGGTGACCCCCGGGCATACCGCACTCGCGCTCCTTGCCCTCGGTGAGCTGGGGCCGCAGGCTCCGGAGGTCGACAGGGACGCCGCACGAGACGTGCTGGCCGGCAGCCAGGAAGCCGCTGGATGCTGGCCGGCTGAGCCACTCATCTCGATGGACGTCTCGCGCGCCGCGGGAGGTCCGTCCTTGGTCATCACCCACGGGTCACCCCATCTGACGACTGCGTTGGTATGCCGGGCCGCCCTGAGTGCGAGGTCGCGGTGACCACCCGGACCCGGAGCCAGGCACAGGCCGGGACGTCGGCGGGGCAACAGCCCGGCGTCGCCATCCGGTTGCGCGACGTGACGCGCCGGTACGCCGTCCCGGACGGTGATCCCGCAGCCGTCGCCGGCATCTTCGACGTCGACCTGGACATCGGCGGTGGCGACCTGGTCGCGATCATGGGTCCGTCCGGCTCCGGCAAGACCACCCTGCTCAACGTCATCGCCGCCCTCGACCGGGCCGACGCGGGCAAGGTCGAGGTCGGAGGGACCGACCTCGCCACGGCAGCGGCGTCGGTTCTGAGCCGGTTCCGTCGCGACACGGTCGGGGTCGTGTTCCAGGACAGCGTGCTGATCCCCGAGCTGGACGTCGTGGGAAACATCGCCATGCCGGCGATGTTGGCCGGCGACAACCGACGACGGGCCGCCCGACGTGCGCGAGAGCTGCTCGCTCGGCTACAGCTCGCCAGCCTGCACGATCGGCCGCCCGGCAAGCTCTCCGGCGGTCAGCGGCAACAGGTGGCCCTGGCCAGGGCCCTGGTCAACAGGCCCTCCCTCCTCCTTGCCGACGAGCCGACAGGGAGCCTGGACAGCGCAAGCGGGGCCAGGCTCGTCGCCCTGCTCGAAGAGGTGAACGCGAGCGGTACCACCGTCATCCTGGTGACCCACGACGACGCCGTCGCGGCGCACGCGCACCGCGTCGTCCGCCTTCTGGACGGCAGGCTTCGATGAGCGCGCAGCCGGTCGAGCTGGGTCTGGCCTTGGCGCGGTGCCGCCGGCGCTGGCTGGAGACGCTGCTGACCGTCCTGGCCACCGCGATCGCCGTTGCCATCCCCACCACCGCCCTGCTCACCACGACATCAGTGCGGCCGTCCTTCGACGCCCAGCAGAAGCGGCTCGGCGCCCCGGACCTCTTCGTGACCGTTCCAGCCGGAACTGCCGTCGGCCCCATGCTCACGGACGTTCCGTACGTCACCCGGACCGGCAGCGCCGTCCCGGTGCTCACCGGGGCCGTCGGGTCAGGCGAGCACCGGCTCCCCGTCACTGTCAGAGTCGCGGACCCCACCACTGCACCGTGGATCGAGGTCGTCGACGGCCGTGCCGACGACACCGCCGCCTCAGCAGTCGTCGAGGTCGGGCTCGCCGCGGAGCTCGGGGTACGCCCCGGCCAGACCATCGAGGTCGCGGGCAGCAAGGCGACGGCGTCGGTCCGGGTCAGCGGCCTCGTTGCCGACCTGTCGCGCAACCGGTATCCCCTCACCTCCCCGGGGGTGGTCTACCTGTCCGGACCGGCGGCGGCGCTGGTCGGGGTCGGCGGTGGGCAGGCCATGACTCCGGTCTGGGTGGATCCGGACCACTACGCGAGCGCAGACCGCGGCGTCGTCGACGCCGTTCGGTCCGGGTCGGCCATCCGGTCGATCACGGCGCTGGACAACAGCGTGACCGGGCTCCGGCTGATCAGCCTGCTCACGACCAACTCGATCCTTCTCTTCGGTCTCGTCGCCCTGTTCTGCCTCGTGCTGTTCGTCACGGCCGGGACCCGCCTGCGGGTCGTGCGCGACGAACGCGAGATCGGCCAGCTGCTCGCCACCGGCTGGTCGCTCGGTCGGGTCCGCCGCCTCGTCGCCTGGGAGCGCGGCCTCGCGGCCCTCGTCGGACTCCTTCCCGGACTCGCGGTCGGCGGCGCCGGCG
Source organism: Nostocoides sp. (assembly GCA_025929465.1). GTDB lineage: Bacteria > Actinomycetota > Actinomycetes > Actinomycetales > Dermatophilaceae > Nostocoides. Next base: position 1,206 of record JAICMC010000042.1, on the reverse strand, counting down.
CCTGGTGGCTCACCGGGCGGATCACGGCCGAGTTCGGCGCCCCGCCGACCCTGACGCGGGTCCCGCTCGTCGTCGCGGCGATCGTCACGGCAGTGCTCGGTGCGGTGATCCTGTCTGCGCTGCTCGCGACCAGACCACTTCGGGCGTTCGCGCCCGCCGCGCTGCTCGCGGGAGTTCTCGGCCGGCGAGGCCGGGACCGCACACACACCGGCCCGGTGTCGGCGCCCGGGGTCGCGGCCGCCGCGATCCGGTCGCGTCCGGGCCGTAGCCTGCTGACGATCCTCGTCACCGCCCTCGCAGTCACCACGTCCATCTGGGCCATCACGGCAAACCAGGCGCTGTCGACCGCGACCCGGACACCCAGTGTCTGGGGCTACGACTACGACTACCGCCTCGACCTGGCAGCGGTCTCGGACGGGACTGCCGTGGCGACCGCAGCCGAGGAGGTGACCGGGGTCCGGTCCGCGACCCTCGTCCAGGAAGGGTTCGTGACCGTCGGCGGGGTGGTCTCCTCCTTGGCCCAGTTCCTCCCCGTGACCCAGGACGTCCTGCGGCCATCGGTCAGCACCGGCCGCCTCCCCCGCTCCGACGGCGAGATCGCGGTCGGTACGTCCGTGGCGGGTGAGCTGGGTCTGCGCCCCGGATCGGCCACGACGATCTCCGGGTCCGGGGGTGCGCGTCGGGTCACCGTCTCCGGGGTGGTCAGCGCGCTCGGCAACTCCGGCAGCCTCGTGCTCGCGGCGCCGGCTGCGGCCGGGGTGCTCGGCGTGGTCAACAGTGCTGTGCTCGTGCGCGGGACCCACGTCGACGTGGCTCGTCTGTCGGCACTCAACGGCGGCAGGGTGGGAGTGACCACGGCTGCGGACCAGATCGCGTTGCCGTTCGCGACCACGTTGCGCTGGGTGCTCGGGCTGCTCACCCTGGCCCTGGTCCTGCTCGCCCTCGTCGTGGGGGTCAGCTCGGCGGCAGCGACGAGCGCCGAGCAGACGAGAACTCTGGCGTTGCTGCGAACCCTGGGCGCCGGCCCGGCCGACCTCGGGCGGTTGGCCGGCGTGTACGCCGCACTGCTCGCGGTTCCAAGCCTCGTCCTCGGGGTAGTCGCCGGCCTGGTCAGCGCTCCGGCCCTGCTGGGGCTGGCGACCGCCGGCCTGGGCGACATCCCGACCACGACCCCCGTCGGCCCGACGGCCGCGGTCCTCGCCGTCT